>NZ_JBNNWD010000007.1:0-403874 GCF_050280885.1 Pseudomonas sp. NPDC086566 | reverse complement strand
GGTGACGTCGATGGCCGCTTCGGTCGGGCCATAGAGGTTGTACAGGCCACTCTGCGGCAGCAGCGCCAGGGTCTGGCGTTGCAGCTCTACCGGCAATGCTTCGCCGGAGCAGATGATCCGTTGCAGCGAGGTGCAGCGAGCGGCGTTTTCATCACCGACGAAGGCCTGCAGCATCGACGGCACGAAGTGCAGCGTGCTGATCTGCTCGCGGCTGATCAGCTCGGCCAGGCGCGCCGGGTCGCGGTGGTCCCCCGGCAGCGCCATGACCAGGCGTGCGCCTTCCATCAAGGGCCAGAAGAATTCCCACACCGAGACGTCGAAGCTGAACGGTGTCTTTTGCAGCACGCTGTCATCGGCACTGAGTGGGTAAGCCTCCTGCATCCAGGCCAGGCGGTTGTGAAGCGCCACGTGGCGGTTGCCGGCGCCCTTCGGTTTGCCCGTGGAGCCGGAGGTGTAGATGACGTAGGCGAGGTTCTCCGGGTGCAGCAGCACGTCCGGGTTGTGTGCTGCCAGAGCGTTCCAGGCTTCAGCCCGGTCCAGATCGAGCACGGCCAGCCCTGCCGGGATCGGCAGGCCATCACGCAAGTGCGACTGGGTCAGCAGCAAGGCGATGCCGCTGTCCTCGAACATATAGGCCAGGCGCTCTTGCGGGTACTCCGGGTCGAGCGGCACATAGGCGCCACCGGCCTTGAGGATCGCCAGCAGGCCGACGACCATTTCCACCGAACGCTCGGCGGCGATGCCCACCAGCACGTCCGGGCCGACGCCCATGCCGCGCAGATACTGCGCCAGGCGGTTGGCCTCGGCATTGAGTTCGGCGTAGCTCAGGGTGCGTTCGGCGAAGGTCAGTGCCGGCGCCTGCGGCTGAAGGGCCACTTGCTGTTCGAACAGCTGATGCACATACGGCTTGCCTGGATACTCACGCGCCGTGGCATTCCAGCCCGTCACGATTTGCGAATGAGCCGCTGCGTCGACCAGCCCGAAGCTGCCCAGCAAGGCTTGCGGCGCGCTGGCGAAGCCTTGCAGCAGATGTCGCAGCTCGGCTGCAATCTGCTGCACCTGCGCAGGGCCGAAGACCTGGCGCTGGTAGGCGAAGGTCAGCTGCATCTGATCACGGGCTTCGGCAATCAGGGTCAGGGGGTAGCCGCTGTACTCCTGATAATCCAGGCCGGACAAGCGCAACCCGGCACTGCTTTCCGAGAGGCTCTGGGCCAGCGGATAGTTCTCGAACACCAGCAGGCTGTCGAACAGCGCCTCGCCAGGGCGCCCGGCCGCTGCCTGGATGGCATACAGCGGCAGGTATTCATACTCGCGCAGGCGCAGGTTGAGTGCCTGCACTTCACGCACCCAGTCGGCGACCGCCATCTGCCCTTGCGGCTCGGCGGCCACTGGCAGGGTATTGATGAACAGGCCCAGTTGCTGCTCGATGCCCGGCAGCTCCGCCGGGCGCCCGGAAACGGTGGCACCGAAGCAGGGCCGACGCTGACCGGTGCGGCGCTGCAACAGCAACGCCCAGGCGGCTTGCAGCACGCTGTTGAGGGTGACTTGCTGGGCCTGCGCAAACTGCTTCAGGGCCTGGCTCAATGCCTCACCCAGCTCCAGCACCACCGCACCCTGCCCGGACTTGCTGGCATCGCGTACAGCGCCGAGCAGTGTCGGGCCGTCGAGGTCGAGCAGTTGGGCTTTCCAGAACGCATCGGCACCCGCGCGATCCTGCTGCTGCAACCAGCCGAGGTAGTCGCTGCGGGTGGCCGGCGCCGGCGCGGCAGGCTGCCCCGAATAGGCCTGCATCACAGCCGCGAACAGCAACGAATTGCTCCAGCCGTCCATGAGAATGTGGTGGCTGGTGTAGATCAGGTGATGGCGCTGCGGCCCGGTGCGCACCAGCACCAGGCGCAACAGCGGCGCCTGGCCGAGGTCGAAGACGCGGGCCTGCTCGGCCTGCGCCAGTGCTTCGAGGCGTGCGTCGATATCGGCCTCGCCTGCCCAGTCGAAGCGTTCCACCGGCAGCTGGACCTGTCGCAGCACCACCTGGCGCGGCGCCTCCAGACCCTGCTCCCAGACAAACCCGGCACGCAGCGCTTCATGCTGGTCCAGCACCTGCTGCCAGGCCTGGATGAAACGTTGCGGGTCGAGGTCGTCGAGGTCCAGGCGCAGGCGGTTGACGTAGCTGCTGGCCTGGCCGTCGTACAGGCTGTGGAACAGCATGCCTTCCTGCATCGGTGCCAACGGGTAGATGTTCTCGACCTGGCGCAGGTCGACCGGCAGCGCATCCAGCCGGGCCTGGGTCAGGCCCGCCAGCGGGAAGTCGGCCGGGGTGGCACCGCCGGCCTGGTCGTCGAGGCAATGGGCGACCAGCGCGGCCAGCTCATGGGCGTAGTCATCAGCCAGGCCAGCGATCACCGGCTCGTCGAACATCGCGTGGCTGAAGGTGAAGCCCAGCTCCAGTTCGCCCCCCAGCACCTGGCCGTTGATGCTCAGCCAGTTGCCCAGCGGCGCATCGGCGGCCTGGGTGGCGCCCACAGTTTCCAGGGCGGGTGCGAACAAGCGGTCCTCGGCAAAGCCCTGGTCGAACTGGCCGAGATAGTTGAACGTTACCCGCGCTTGCGGCAGCGCCTGCAACGCCATCTGCTGCGCCGGGCTGCCGAGGTAACGCAGCGCGCCATGGCCGATGCCGCGCATGGGCACGCCACGCAACTGCTCCT
This sequence comes from Pseudomonas sp. NPDC086566, assembly GCF_050280885.1. Lineage (NCBI taxonomy): Bacteria > Pseudomonadati > Pseudomonadota > Gammaproteobacteria > Pseudomonadales > Pseudomonadaceae > Pseudomonas > Pseudomonas sp. NPDC086566. Next base: position 401,169 of record NZ_JBNNWD010000007.1, on the reverse strand, counting down.
TGATGGCCTTGAGCGAGCCCCCCAGGTCATCGGCCGGCGTCAGCGCCACCGGGAACAGGCTGGTGAACCAACCCACCGTGCGGCTCAGGTCCACACCGTCGAACAGGTCTTCGCGGCCGTGGCCTTCCAGCTGGACCAGTGCACTGCCCTGCCCGGTCCAGCGGCAAAGCACCCGCGCCAGGGCGGTCAGCAGCAGGTCGTTGACCTGCGTGCGATAGGCCGCGGGTGCCTGCTGCAGCAGGTTTTGCGTGGTGTCGGCGTCCAGGCGGCAGCGCACGGTGCGTGCGTGGCGCACCTGCAACCCGGCGTCGCGGCGTGCCGCCGGCAGGTCACCGGTCAGCCCGGCAAGGGTCGCTTGCCAGTAGGCCAGTTCAGCCTCGCGGGCAGGCTCCGCGGCCCAGCCCACCAGGCGTTCGGCCCAGTCCTTGAACGCCGTGCCCTTTTCCGCCAACGTGGGCGTGCGCCCGGCCAGCCGGGCTTGGCAAGCCTGCTCAAGGTCGTCCAGCAGCACCCGCCAGGACACACCGTCGACCACCAGGTGATGAATCACCAGCAGCAGGCGCTGCCCGCCTTCGGCGAGGTCGCACAGCACTGCGCGCAGCAGCGGCCCCTGGGCGAGATCGAGACTGCCCTGCGCCTCTTCGGCGATGGCCAGCAGTTGCGCGGCATCGGCCGCCTGGCGGTGCCAGAGCAGCCCACCAGGCACGCCGTTGCGGTGCTCGGCATGCCAGCTGCCGTCCACCTTGTTGAAGGCCAGGCGCAGTGCGTCGTGCTGGTTGACCAGCAACGCCAGGGCCTGTTCGACGATGTTCGCCGTCAGCGCCTGGCGTGGCTGCAGCATGACCGCCTGGTTGTAATGCCCAGGCTGATCCAGGCCCAGCTCGAAGAAGCGCGCCTGCACCGGCAGCAGCGGCATGCCACCACTGACCTGCGCGACAGCGGCAGGCTTGGCCGCTGCTGTGATCACCTTGGCGACCTGGGCCAGCTGGGCGATGGTCTGCTTCTCGAACAACTGGCGCGGGCTCAGCCTGATGCCCTGGCGCTTGGCCCGGGCGATGATCTGCAGGCTGAGGATGGAATCGCCCCCGAGCTCGAAGAAATTGTCCTCGACGCCGATGTCTTCACGCTTGAGCACCGCTTGCCAGATCGCCAGCAGCTGCTCCTCCAGCGGCGTGCTGGCGGCGACATGGCGCTTGAGGTGCACCTGCGGCTGCGGCAGCGCGCGGCGGTCCAGCTTGCCATTGGCGGTCAGTGGCAGGCGATCCAGCAGCAGCAGGTGGGCAGGTACCAGGTAGTCCGGCAGCAGCGCCTGCAGTTGCTCGCGCAGGGCCTCGACGCTCGGCGCAGGGTTGCCCGGCACGCACCAGCCGACCAGTTGCAGCTGCGCCGCGTCATCCCCTTGCGGCACGGCCAGCACCACCGCGTCATGCACCCCGGCCAGGCCACGCAGTACGCGGCCGACTTCCCCTGGCTCGACACGGTAACCACGAATCTTCACCTGGTCGTCGGCCCGCCCGAGGAAGTGCAGCAAGCCCGCGCTGTCGCGACGCACGCGGTCACCGCTGCGGTACAGGCGCGTGCCCGGCGCGCCGAACGGGTCGGGCACGAAACGCTCGGCGGTGAGTGCCGCCTGGCCAAGATAACCTTGCGCCAGGCTGTCGCCGCCAATGTACAGCTCGCCAGCGACCCGCGCCGGCACCCCGTTGAGCACAGCGTCCAGCACCCGCACGCTGGCCCCGGGCAGCACAGTGCCCAACGGCACCGCCTGGGTCACTGCACCTTGCAGCTCATGGGTCAGCACACCGACCGTGGTTTCGCTGGGGCCATAGTGGTTGATGAAGCGGCAGCCAGGCTTGAGCTCGCGCACTTTCTGGTACAACTCGGGTGAGCAGGCTTCGCCACCAACGATCAGTGCGTGTTCGGGCAGCACGTCGGCGGCATTGGCCGCCTGCAGCAGGCCGCTGAGGTGGCTGGGAACGATCTTCAGCACACCGATGCGCTGTTCGGCCATGTAGGCGGCGAAGGCATCCGGGTCGAAGCCCAGCGTCTCTGGCAACACGTGCAGCGTGCGCCCGGAGCACAGCGCGCCGAACAACACGGTGTGGCCAAGGTCGGCGGCGATGGTGGAGACCAGCGCCATGCTCGCGCCCGCAGCCAGATCCAGGCGGTGCAGCAGGCCATCGACATAGCTGGCCAGCGCGCCATGGCTGACCACCACCCCCTTCGGTTGGCCGGTGGAGCCGGAGGTGTGGATCACGTAGGCCGGTGCGCCCGGCAGAATCGGGATGTGTGGCGCATTGCCCGGCAAGGCGGCCCAGTGCTCCGCAACATAGGGTTGCACTTGGCAACCAGACGATTCCAGTGCCTGCTGGCGCGGCTCAGCCGCATCGCACAGCAGCACCTGCGCGCCGCTGCGCTGCAGCATGCCTTGGAGGCGCTCGGTTGGCGCCTTGGTGTCCAGCGGCATGTACACGCCACCTGCCTTGAGAATGCCCAACAGGCACACCAGCCAGTCCAGCGAGCGCTCCATCAGCACCGCGACCGGCTGCCCCGCAGTGATGCCCAGGCCGCGCAGGTGGTGGGCCAGGCGATTGGCCTGGTGGTCCAACTCGGCATGGCTGAGGCGCTGCCCGGCACAAGCCAGCGCAATGCCGTCAGGCTGGCGACGGACCTGCTCGTCCCAACGCTGCAAGACCAGGGCCGGTTGCGTACGCTGGCTGACAACCGCTGCGGCAGGCGCCCTCACCAGGGCATGCAGCGGCGTATCGGGCGCATCCAGCAGCGTCTCGAACAGCTCGCGCAGGGCAACGATGAACCCTTCTATGCTAGCGCGCTGGTAAAGATCGCTGGCGTAGGTCATCTCGCCGTGCACCAGGCTGCCGTCGTCGGTGATGTCCAGGGCGAGATCGAAGTGGGTGCCCTCCTTGCGCAGCGGATACTCGCTGACGGCCAGCCCCGGCAGCTGCATGGCGATCTGCTTCTGCACGCCAACGTTCTGGTTGAACTTGGCCTGGAACAACGGGTTATGGCCAAGGCTACGCTCGGGCGCGAGCACCTCCACCAGTTGCTCGAAGGGCAGTTCCTGATTGGCCTGTGCGGCAAAGGTCGCTTCGCGCACCTGCACCAGCAGTTCACTCAGCGACAGGCGCTCGTCGACCACGCAGCGCAGCACCTGAGTGTTGACGAAGAAGCCGATCAACCCCTCCACCTCTTCGCGCCCGCGGTTGGCGTTGGGCACGCCGATGCGGATGTCACACTGGCCGGAATGGCGCGAGAGGAACACGGCGTAACCGGTCAGCATCAGCATGAACAGCGTCACGCCCTGCGCCCGGGCTGCGTCGCGCAGGCGCTGCGACAGCGGCCCGCCGAAATCGAACTTGAGGGTCTCGCCTTGCAGGCTCTGCACCGGCGGGCGCGGGAAATCGGCTGCCACGTCGAGCAAAGGATGGTCATCACCCAGCTGCTCGCGCCAGTGCTGCAATTGCCGCTCGCCCTCGCCGGCTTCCAGCCAGCGGCGCTGCCACACGGCATAGTCGGCATACTGCAACGGCAGCGCTGGCAGGCTCTGGGCGCCGGCCTGGTAGCACTGGACGAACTCGCGGACCATCACGTCCATCGACCAACCGTCGCAGACGATGTGGTGCATGCACACCACCAGCACGTATTCGTCCTGGCCCAGGCCGAACAGGCTGGCGCGCAGCAGTGGGCCGTTGAGCAGGTCGAACGGGCGACTGACTTCGTCATCTACCTGTCGGGCCAGCTCAGCCTCGTCGGCGGTGCCAAGGTCGACATGTCGCAAGGCAAGGGGCTCGGCCGCCAGCAGCCGTTGCAGCGGCTGCTCGCCATCGACCAGGAATACGGTGCGCAGCGCTTCGTGGCGCTCGATCAGGGCGTCGAAGGCGCCTTGCAGACGGCCACGGTCCAACTTACCGCGCAGGCGCAGGCCGGCGGCCATGTTATAGGCCGCGCTCTGCGGGTCCAGTTGCCAAAGGAACAGCAGGCGCTGCTGGGCGTAGGACAGCGGGATGGCCTCAAGGCCATGGCGGCTGACCGGGATCGGCAGCAGGCCGAAGTCCTTGCCCTCCTGGCGCAGCCTGGCGAGGAACTGACGGCGTTGTTCGAGCGGCAACCCGATGAACTTCTCGGCGATACGCAGCGTCGTGTTGCGGGACATGCTCAAACCTCCTCCAGTGAATTCATGAACGCTTCCATGTCGGCCCAGTCCTCGTCGGCGGTACCGCCCAGGGCCTCCAGTTCTTCAGCCAGGGCGGCCAGGTGCGGGCGTTCGAACAGGCTGCGCATGGGCAGCGCGACGCCCAGTTCGGACTTGATCCGGGCAATGACCTGGGCTGCCAGCAGCGAATGCCCGCCCAGGTCGAAGAAGCTGTCGTCGAGGCCGACGCGGGGCACCTGCAAGACTTCCATCCAGATTGCCGCCAGGCGTTGCTGCGGCTCGCTGACTGGCGCACGGAAGCCGGCCTGCAGCTGGCTCGGGTCAGGCGCGGGCAAGGCTTTACGGTCGAGTTTGCCGCTGGCGGTCAGCGGCAGGCGGTCCAGCAGCACCAGGTGCGAGGGGACCATGTAGTCCGGCAACGTCGCGCGCAGGGCCTCGCGGATCGTCTGGCGCTGCGCCCCGGCAGCACCGCCGTCGGTAGCAATGACCACATAGGCCACCAGCTGCCGTCCACCGGCCATGTCCAGGGCCAGCACCGCCGCTTCGCGCACGCCGGGGCATTGCTGCAGGCGCATCTCGATTTCGCCGAGTTCGATACGGAAGCCGCGCACCTTCACCTGATGATCGACCCGGCCGATGTACTCGATGGCGCCATTGGCGTCGAAACGGGCACGGTCACCCGTGCGGTACAAGCGCGCGCCGGGCACCTCGGGGTCGGGCAGGAAGCGTTCGGCGCTGAGTGCGGGCTGGCCGTGGTAACCGCGCGCAAGGCCCGGGCCACCGATGTACAGCTCGCCAATGGCGCCAGCCGGTACGGGCTGCATCTCGCCGTCGAGGATGCACAGGCGCCGGCCGGCCAGCCCCTCGCCGATGGGAATACCGCGCCAGGACACATCCTGCGAGGCCAGCGCCGTGCAGTCGTGGATGCTGGACACCACCGTGGCCTCGGTCGGGCCATAGGTGTTGAGCAGGCGCACGCCGGCCAGGCCGGCGCGGCGCCACAGGTCGAGGCCGTCCACTGCCATGGCTTCGCCGCCGACATGCACCTGGCGCAGTGCGGCAAACGCCTGTGGCGTGTCGCGCGCGTAGTCCTGCACCAGCATGTGCCAGTAGGCAGCCGGCAGGTCGGCGACGGTGATCCCGTGCTGTTCCAGTGCCTGCAGGAAGCTGGCGCTGTCCCACAGGCGGCTGTCGCGCAGCACCACACGGGCACCGACGCACAGCGGTGGGTAGAACTGCTCGACGAAGCCGTCGAAGCTGCAGGTGGCGAACTGCAGCACGCGATCATCGGCGGTCAGGCGCGAATAGTCGCTGGCCAGTTCGCAGAACTCGGCCAGCGCGCCGTGGCTGATGGCGACGCCCTTGGGACGGCCGGTGGAGCCGGAGGTGTAGATCACGTATGCCAGGTTGCCGGGCTGCAGTGCTACCTGCGGTGCATGCTCAGGTTGCTCACCTTGCGCGTGGTCCAGGCACAGGACCTCGATACCGTCGGCTTCAGGCAGTTGGCTAAGCAGGTTCGATTGGGTCAACAGCAGACGCAGGCCGCTGTCGGCGAACACCTGGGCGATGCGTTCGCTGGGTGCTTGCGGGTCCAGCGGCACATAGGCACCGCCGGCCTTGAGCACCGCCAGTAGGGCCACCCCCATGTCCAGCGAGCGTTCAAGCGCAACACCGACCAGCACCTCAGGGCCGACACCCGCCTGCACCAGGCTCTGGGCCAGGCGGTTGCTGCGACGCTCCAGCTCGGCATAGCTCAGGCTGGCGCCCTGCCCTTCGCCAGCCAGCACCAGCGCGACGGCCTCGGGCGTACGCGCTGCCTGGGCCTGGAAGCGCTGGTGGGCCAGCGCCGCCGCCTGAGATGCAGGTGCTCGCAGTGCCCAGCCCTGCAACTGGCGCGCCTCTGCAGCATCCAGCAATGGCAACTGGCCGATCCGGCATTTCGGGTCGGCCAGCACACTGCGCAACAGATTGCGCCAGTGGTCGGCCATGCGCGCGACGGTAGCAGCATCGAACAGGTCGATGGCGTAAGTGAAAGCGGCCATCAAGCGCTCGCCTTCCTCACGGGTTTCCAGCATCAGGTCGCTGGCCGCGGCATGGCTGCGGGCGCCGGCCACGCTCTGCTCGGCATCCAGATGCGCCAGTTGCAAGCCGCAACCCAGGCGCATGCCCTGGATGTCGGTGACCAGCGGCTGGTGGTTGTACATCACCTGGAACAGCGCGTTGTGGCTCTGGCTGCGGTTGGGCTGCAGCGCCTCGAGCAGCGCATCGAATGGCAGCTCCTGGTGGGCCTGGGCGCCAAGGGCGGTCTGATGCAGCGCAGCCAGTAGCTGCTCGAAGGTCTGGCGCCCATCCAGCTGACTGCGCAGCACCTGGGTATTGACGAAGAAGCCGATCAGCCCCTCGACCTCAGCGCGGTTGCGGTTGGCGATCAGGCCGCCGACGCGGATATCACCCTGCCCGCTGTAGCGGTACAACAGGGTCTTGAAGGCTGCCAGCAGCACCACGAACAAGGTCGTGCCCTGGCGCTGGGCCAGCGCCTTCAGGCCGCTGCGCAGCCCGGCGTCGATGGCGAACTCCAGGCGCGCACCGGCATGGCTCGGCTGTGCCGGGCGTGGCCGGTCGGTGGGCAGCTCCAGAGGCTCATGCTCCTCCCCCAGCTGAGCTCGCCAGTAGTCGAGCTGACGGGCCTGCTCCCCGGCTTCCATCCAGCTGCGCTGCCACAGGGCGTAGTCACGGTAGTGCACGGCCAGCGCCGGTAATTGGGCTTGGTCTCCGGCGCTGCGGGCGTCCAGGCAGCGCATGAACTCGTCGATGAGGATGTTCATCGACCAACCGTCAGCAATGATGTGATGCAGGGTCAACAGCAGCACATGTTCATCCGCAGCCAGTTGCAGCAGCGCGGCCCGCAGCAACGGGCCTTGTTGCAGGTCGAACGGCAGGCCGGCTTCACGGGTGACTTCCTCACGGGTCCGCCGCAGGCGCTGTTCGGCATCCAGGGCGGACAGGTCGACATGGCGAACCTGCACCTGCACACCCTCAGCGACACGCTGCAAGGCCTGGCCGTCGACTTCCTCGAAGGTGGTGCGCAGGCACTCGTGGCGCTGCACCAGATCGGCAAAGGCCAGGTCCAGCGCCTGGCGGTCGAGGCAGCCTAGCAGGCGCACGGCCCCTGGCAGGTTGTAGGCAGCGCTGCCGGGTTCCAGCTGCCAGAGGAACCACATGCGCTGCTGGGCATAGGAAAGCTGGTCGCGACCGGCTATGCCGCTGCAGTCGGGGATGGGGTATTGAGTGAAATCGACTTGCTCGTCGCGCAGGGCGGCGAAGAAGACACGGCGTTTTTCCAGCGGCAGTTCAATGAAGCGACGCGCCAGCTTCAGGGATTGATCGAGGGTGCTCATAGGTCGTCCGAACCGGTGATGGGAGCCGCCCTGGGCTCCGCGATACCTGTTGAACGAATGATTCCGGCTTGCATTTAGGCGCTGTGTGCAAAACCCGCAACCCCGCTTTTGCGGCAACGCGCCGGCACGCCCGGAGACGAGCCGGCGGTCGCTGCAGCGCTGCGCGGATCAGCCCGCGCCGTGCCCCTCGGCCATGGCCACGATGACCTTGCGCTTGCCGGTGAAGCTGCTGCGGGCGTGGGCGGCGAGCATGTTGTCGAGCATCAGCACATCGCCTTCCTCCCAGGGGAAGGCGATGGTGCATTCATCCAGCACGCCCCGCACTTCGTCAAGGATCGCGTCTTCGATAGGTGAACCGTCACCGTAATAGACATTACGTGGCAGGTCTTCCTCGTCGACGATTTCCAGCAGGCTCTCGCGCACCTCGGGCGGCAGGTTGGACACATGGAACAGGTGCGCCTGGTTGAACCACACATCCTCACCGGTTCGCGGGTGGCGGGCCACGGCCTGGCAGACCTGGCGCGTGCGCAGTTCGCCATCGTCCTTCCATTCACAGCTGATCGCATGGCGTTGGCAGTAGGCTTGCACGACTGCCGGATCGTCACTGTTGAACACCTGCTCCCACGGTACATCCAGGCCGTTGCCGAAGTTGCGCACGTACATCAGCCCATGGCGGTTGAATCGTTCATGAATGCGCGGATCGATCCGGCGGAACACTTCGCGGCTGTCGGCAATGGGCGTTTCCCCGCCGCTCTCGGCGGCGATCATGCTGTAGAACCAGATCTTCATCGGCCATTCACGGGTGTAGGCCTGTTCGTTGTGCAGCGGGATTTTCTGGTGCGGCGGGTACTCGGTGGAGGTGTACACGCCTTGGGTGACGTTACTGCGGGGGGTAGAGCCGAACTCGTAGTTCAGCAGCGGGTGGCCGAAGCCGCCGGCGAAGCTGCGGAAGGCCTCGGCGCCACCCACGTCGAAACCACGAAAAAGGATGCCACCGGCATCGAGCAAGTGGCGATCAACCAACGCGCGGATTGGCTCCAGCGCCTCGTTGAGGTCCAGGCCAGCGTGGGGCGCCTCGACCAACAACGGCAGGCTGCGCTGGCCGGGCAACAAGGGCCTGGCCAGCAGTTCCAGAATGGCGCTCATGGCGTCCCCCTTGCGGCAGCTGGCCGCAGCGGGTTGAGCAGCAATTGTTTGGCAACAGGCAGCGCCTGGCTGGCCTTGAAACAGGTGGCGGCAAGCATCCTTCGACCCTCGATGAAAAGACAGCAAGCTCCGGTGGCGCCTACGGCGCACGTCGGCCTTGTGCAAAGGAAACGAGGGGCAGAGGGAGGGATTTAGCGTGGATGGCGTCCCCGGCAGGAATCGAACCTGCACCAGAGTCTTAGGAGGACCCCGTTCTATCCATTAAACTACAGGGACTGAAACCCGCCAGCCATGTGCTGACTGAATGCAACAACAGCGGGACGGCGAGCATGTTAACCAGCGCGCCACCGTTTGTCATGCCTGAATCGGGCTTTTTGCACGTAGGGGCTTTCTGAAAGCCGTTCAGCCAATCAACTGTTCCTGGCGCAACAGATCGAGGAAGGCCGCCACCGCCGTGGCCAACGCCCCTGAATTGTCGAGGTGGTGCAGCGACGGCCCAGCGTCCAATTGCAACTGCGCATTGCGCGCCAGGCGCTGGTCGACTTGCTCCGGGGTCTCCCGCCCACGGGCCAGCAAGCGTTCACGCAGCACGTCGGGCTGCACGTCCAGGCACACCGCCAAAAGACCAGGGTAACGCGCCTGGGCTTCTGGCAAATAAGCCCGAGAACCATTGACCAGCACCGAGCGCCCCTGCGCCAGCCAAGCGTCCACCTGGGCCGGTATCCCGTAATCCAGACCATTGGCCCGCCAGTGCATGGCAAACGCGCCCTCCTCGCGCAACCGCGCGAACCGCTCTGCGCTGACGCCATGGGCCGCTTCACCCTTGGCTTCGGCGGAACGGGTAATGACGCGACGGGCTATTTCCACCCCCGCGGCAGACAATTGCGCACGAGCCGCATCGATCAGGGAATCTTTTCCTGAACCGGAGGGTCCTATCAGGAATATCAGGCGGCCTGAGGCCCTTTCTCGGGCGCTTGCGTCATGTTGCATAGCCACTATGCTCTATGGAAGGAAACCCGCGCATTCTAGGTGTTTTCTGCGTCCTTTGCTGCGTTTTACAGGTTTTTGACGGCAAAAGGCTGACGGTACGACTGGCCGGATGATGTAAAACTTTTCAAACCAGTACTCATTTCTGATAATTGGTACTGGCAAAAAGCCTTTATCCGGCTCACTATTTGTCACAGAATTGACGCCAAGGAAACGGCGACCATGAGGCAAGATGACCTTCCAAATATTCATGACGGTTGAACATTTTGTCGTCGCCACGGTCGTACTTCCACCCCGTGCGGCCAATTTGAGAACCGCTTCCCCTGAACCAGTAAATCCGGTCAATTTATATGCGCCCAATGAAACAGGCTATTTATTCGAGCCGCACCGCTGACAAGTTCGTCGTCCGCCTGCCAGACGGGATGCGTGAGCGCATTGCCGAGGTAGCGCGCAACCATCACCGCAGCATGAACTCCGAGATCATCGCGCGCCTGGAGCAGAGCCTTATCCAGGAAGGTGCGCTGGGCGACGAGCTGAGCATGCGCCTGGACAGCCCGGAGCTGTCGCTGCATGAGCGCGAGCTCCTGCAACGTTTCCGCCAGCTGTCGCACCGCCAGCAGAATGCGCTGGTGGCCCTCATCGCTCACGATGTGGAAATGGCCGCCGACGCCTCCTGAGGCCGGCAGCGAGCAGACACGAAAAAGCCAGCGTATGCTGGCTTTTTTCGTTGGGCTTGTTTTTCTCCAGGCGCTTCAGAGCAGGAACAGTGTTGCCAGGCCCAGGAAGATGAAGAAGCCGCCACTGTCGGTCACGGCGGTGATCATCACGCTCGAGCCCATGGCCGGATCGCGCCCCAGGCGCGTCAGGGTCATGGGAATCAGCACGCCCATGAAGGCCGCCAGCAACAGGTTCAGCGTCATGGCGGCGGTCATCACCACGCCCAGAGACCAGCTGCCATAGAGCCAGAAGGCCACCGCGCCGATTACCCCGCCCCAGACCAGGCCATTGAGCAGCCCCACCGCCAACTCCTTGCGCATCAGCCGGCTGGTATTGCCCGGCGACACCTGGTCCAGCGCCATGGCACGGACGATCATGGTGATGGTCTGGTTGCCCGAGTTGCCACCAATACCGGCAACGATAGGCATCAGCGCAGCCAGCGCCACCAGCTTCTCGATCGAACCTTCGAACAAGCCGATTACCCGTGAGGCGACAAAGGCGGTAATCAGATTGATCGCCAGCCAGGCCCAACGGTTGCGCAGCGAACGCCAGACCGAGGCAAAGATGTCTTCCTCTTCACGCAGACCGGCCATGTTGAGGACTTCGCTTTCGCTCTCCTCACGAATCAGGTCAACCATCTCGTCGATGGTCAGACGGCCGATCAGACGATCGCCCTTGTCCACCACGGGCGCCGAAACCAGGTCATAACGTTCGAAGGCCTGAGCCGCGTCGTAGGCATCTTCCTCAGGATGGAAAGATACGGGGTCGGTCGCCATGACCTCCGCCACTTTCTTCTCTGGGTCGTTGACCAATAGGCGCTTGATTGGCAACACGCCCTTGAGAATGCCTTCATAGTCGACCACGAACAGCTTGTCAGTGTGGTTGGGCAGCTCTTTCAGGCGGCGCAAATAACGCAGCACCACTTCCAGGCTGACGTCTTCGCGGATGGTGACCATCTCGAAGTCCATCAGCGCACCGACCTGCTCCTCGTCATAGCTCAGTGCCGAACGCACCCGCTCGCGCTGCTGGGCATCGAGGCTTTCCATCAGCTCGTGAACCACGTCACGCGGCAGCTCTGGCGCCAGGTCGGCCAGTTCGTCGGCGTCCATTTCCTTGGCGGCAGCCAGGATCTCGTGATCGTCCATGTCGGCGATCAGCGATTGACGAACAGAGTCGGAAACTTCGAGGAGGATGTCGCCGTCACGGTCCGAGCGCACCAACTGCCAGACCGTCAGACGGTCTTGCAGGGGCAAGGCTTCGAGGATGTAGGCGATGTCGGCAGGGTGCAGGTCGTCCAGCTTGCGCTGCAGGTCGACCAGATTCTGACGGTGGACAAGGTTTTCCACCAGGTCGTTGTGCTGACCTTCCTGACGATGCGTCAGGTCTTCCACCACACGCTGGCGCTGCAGCAGTTCGACCACCTGGGCCAGGCGATCCTGCAGGCTCTCTTGCGCTTTCTTTACTTCTACTTCAGTCATAGGCGAACTCCACTCCCAGCAGCGGAGCACGCCGGGAGAATCAATCAGTCAGATCTAGCTGTAAGAAACTTGTTAAGGAGTAACTACTGGGTAAGTCCATGGTGGTTTTCCACAAGCCCCGGCGGGGCTGACGGGCGCAATCATACACTGCCTAAGCTGTCAGATCGCTTAAAATTTCGGCCAGAACAATCGTTTGCGAGATAAAGCTGGGACAACGCTCGATGCCACCTGTGCGACGGCATGCGCGTGAAAAAAAACACATTCACCGTGCAAAAGTCTGTCGGGCTGGTTACTGTGCAGTCTAGTCAGGCATCACTGACAAATCAGTGAAAGAGAAAACAAAAAGCCCGCTCAAGTGAGCGGGCTTCTTGTCGTGTATGGCGGACTCAGCAGGATTCGAACCTGCGACCGCTCGGTTCGTAGCCGAGTACTCTATCCAGCTGAGCTATGAGTCCGTGGTTGGCAGTTTCAAACCAGATACCGCTGGCGAGTGAAGCGACTTTGCAAGCAGAGCCACTTCAAAAGTGGCGGACTCAGCAGGATTCGAACCTGCGACCGCTCGGTTCGTAGCCGAGTACTCTATCCAGCTGAGCTATGAGTCCGTGGTTGGCAGTTTTAAACCAGATACCGCTGGTGAATGAAGCGACCTTGCAAGCAGAGCCACTTCAAAAAGTGGCGGACTCAGCAGGATTCGAACCTGCGACCGCTCGGTTCGTAGCCGAGTACTCTATCCAGCTGAGCTATGAGTCCGCGATTGGTAATTTTAGACCAGGTTACCACTGGTGATTTGAAGCAGCTCTGCATGCAAAGCCACTTCAAAAGTGGCGGACTCAGCAGGATTCGAACCTGCGACCGCTCGGTTCGTAGCCGAGTACTCTATCCAGCTGAGCTATGAGTCCGTGTCTTGCCGCGCATGATAGTTCGCTGAAACATTTTTGCAAGAACTTTTTCGTCTAAATTCAACGAGTTAGCGTTCTTACCGTTTACAGCGCCCTACGCAAATAATGGCGGTGAAGGGGGGATTCGAACCCCCGATACCCTTATGAGGTATACTCCCTTAGCAGGGGAGCGCCTTCGGCCACTCGGCCACCTCACCGCAACACGAGGCGAATATTAAACAGGCTCTTCCTCGTTTGCAACCCTTTTTTTGAAAAAAACTTCAAAAAAATTAAAGGCTTGGCTCCTCGTCCTTCTCTTTCTTGATCCGCAGGTAGATTTCTTCGCGGTGAACGGCCACTTCTTTAGGGGCGCTGACACCAATACGCACCTGGTTGCCTTTCACGCCGAGCACCGTCACGGTGATCTCGCCGTCTCCAATGATCAGGCTCTCGGCGCACCGACGAGTCAGAATCAACATAGCTTTCTCCTTACGCAAAACATTCAGGGATTACAGTCTTGGGATGTCAGGCCTGAGCGCGGACAACGCACATGGCCTGGATGATCGCCCCGCCGGCAGGACAAGGCCTGCGTGGCGACCAGAAACGCGAAGGGCGCGGCTAAGCCGCGCCCTCCAGGCAAGGCGTTACTCGCCCTGTCGGGCCGGAGCGTCAAGTTCGAACGCGGTGTGCAGCGCACGTACGGCCAGCTCCAGGTACTTCTCTTCGATGACCACCGAGACCTTGATTTCGGAGGTGGAGATCATCTGGATGTTGATGCTCTCCTTGGCCAGGGCTTCGAACATGCGGCTGGCAACGCCCGCGTGGGAGCGCATGCCAACGCCGACGATCGACACCTTGGCGATCTTGGTGTCGCCGATCACTTCACGGGCACCGATCTCACGCGCGGTGTTTTCCAGCACGCTGTAGGCCTTCTCGTACTCGTTGCGGTGCACGGTGAAGGTGAAGTCGGTGGTGTTATCGTGGGAAACGTTCTGCACGATCATGTCCACTTCGATGTTCGAAGCGCTGATCGGGCCGAGGATCTTGAAGGCAACGCCCGGGGTGTCCGGCACGCCACGAATGGTCAGCTTGGCCTCATCACGGTTGAAGGCGATACCGGAAATGATCGGCTGTTCCATGGATTCCTCTTCATCAATGGTAATGAGGGTACCCGGACCCTCCTTGAAGCTGTGCAGCACGCGCAGCGGTACGTTGTACTTGCCGGCGAACTCCACCGAACGGATCTGCAGCACCTTGGAACCGAGGCTGGCCATTTCCAGCATCTCTTCGAAGGTGATCTTCTCCAGGCGCTGCGCTTGCGGCACAACGCGCGGGTCGGTGGTGTAGACGCCATCGACGTCGGTGTAGATCTGGCACTCGTCAGCCTTCAGCGCAGCCGCCAGGGCTACGCCGGTGGTGTCGGAGCCACCACGGCCGAGGGTGGTGATGCTGCCGTGCTCGTCGACACCCTGGAAACCGGCCACCACGACCACGCGGCCTTCCTTGAGGTCGGCACGGATCTTCTGGTCGTCGATCTGCAGGATGCGCGCCTTGTTGTGCGCGCTGTCGGTGAGGATGCGCACCTGGTTGCCGGTGTAGGACACCGCTGGCACACCACGCTTGATCAAGGCCATGGTCAACAGGGCAATGGTGACCTGCTCACCGGTCGACACGATCACATCCAGCTCACGCGGAACCGGCTGATCGGTGATCTGCTTGGCCAGATCGATCAGGCGATTGGTTTCACCGCTCATGGCCGACAGCACAACCACCAGGTCGTCGCCCGCTTCACGGTGTTTCTTGACCTTTTCGGCAACCTGCTCGATCCGCTCGATGGAACCGACAGAGGTGCCGCCAAATTTCTGTACGATCAACGCCATTTCAATGGTGCCTCAGCCCGTACCGGGCCTCAAAAAAACCATCCAACATGAAGGAGCCGACGACTAGACCGTCGGCCCCTTCATCTCAAAGTCCCTGCTCTGCGAACGGCACGGCCAGCGCCAGCGCCTGGTCCAGTGCAGCGACGTCGACGCCACCACCCTGGGCCATGTCCGGACGGCCACCGCCCTTGCCACCCACTGCCGCAGCGGCTTGTTTCATCAGGTCACCAGCCTTGAGTTGGCTGGAGAGGTCCTTGGTCACGCCGGCCACCAGCACGACCTTGCCCTCATGCTCGCTGCCCAGCAGGATCACTGCGTGGCCGAGCTTGTTCTTCAGCTGATCGACCAGCGCCAGCAGTGCCTTGCCATCCTGCCCATCCAGGCGGGCGGCAAGCACCTTGGCACCTTTGACCTCAACGGCCGCATTGGAGAGATCGTCCCCGGCGGCGCTGGCGGCCTTGGCCTGCAGCTGCTCGAGCTGCTTTTCCAGCTGGCGGTTGCGCTCGAGCACAGCCGACAGCTTGTCGATCAGGTTGTCACGGTTGCCCTTGACCAGCTGCGCGGCTTCCTTGACCTGCTCTTCGGCAGCGTTCAGGTAGTCCAGCGCAGCGGCACCGGTAACCGCTTCGATACGGCGCACGCCCGAGGCCACGCCGCCTTCGCTGATGATCTTGAACAGGCTGATATCGCCGGTGCGCTTGGCGTGGATGCCGCCGCACAGCTCGACGGAGAAATCGCCGCCCATGCTCAGCACGCGCACGGTGTCACCGTACTTCTCGCCGAACAGGGCCATGGCCCCCTTGGCCTTGGCGGTTTCGATATCGGTCAGCTCGGTTTCAACCGGGGTGTTCTTGCGCACTTCACGGTTGACGATGTCTTCCAGGGCCTTGATCTGCTCCGGCTTCACCGCCTCGAAATGGCTGAAGTCGAAACGCAGGCGCTGGCTGTCGACCAGCGAGCCCTTCTGTTGTACGTGCTCGCCCAGCACCTGGCGCAGCGCTTCGTGCAGCAGGTGAGTGGCCGAGTGGTTCAGCGAGGTGGCGTGCTGCACCTCGGCATCGACCTTGGCCTCGACAGGCGAGCCGATGACCAGCGCACCGCTGGCGACCACGCCGTGGTGCAGGAAGGCACCGCCGGTCTTGGTCGTGTCGCGCACGTCGAAGCGTGCAGCGCCGGCCTGGAGGAAGCCGCTGTCGCCGACCTGGCCACCGGATTCGGCATAGAACGGGGTGCGGTCGAGCACCACGACGCCCTGCTCGCCTTCACCCAACTGGTCGACAGACTGGCCGTCCTTGTACAGGGCGATGATCTTGCCCTGGCCTTCGGTGGCGTCATAGCCGAGGAACTCGGTGGCGCTGTCGACCTTGACCAGGCTGTTGTAGTCCATGCCGAAGCTGCTGGCAGAGCGGGCACGCTCGCGCTGGGCTTCCATTTCACGCTCGAAGCCGGCTTCGTCGATGGTCAGCTCGCGCTCGCGGGCGATGTCGGCGGTCAGGTCCATCGGGAAACCGTAGGTGTCATACAGCTTGAACACCACGTCGCCCGGGACCACGTCGCCCTTGAGCTGGGCCAGGTCCTGCTCGAGGATGCGCAGGCCCTGCTCCAGGGTCTTGGCGAACTGTTCTTCCTCGGCCTTGAGCACGCGCTCGATGTGCGCCTGCTGGCTCTTGAGCTCGGGGAAGGCCTCGCCCATCTCGGCGGCCAGCGCAGCGACGATCTGGTAGAAGAAGCTGCCCTTGGCGCCCAGCTTGTTGCCGTGACGGCAAGCGCGGCGAATGATGCGGCGCAGCACGTAGCCACGGCCTTCGTTGGACGGCAGTACACCGTCGGCAATCAGGAAGCCGCAGGAACGGATGTGGTCGGCAACCACTTTCAGCGAAGCCTGGCCGTCGTTGCTGCAGCCGATGGCCTTGGCCGCGGCAGACAGCAGGTTCTGGAAGAGGTCGATCTCGTAGTTCGAATGCACGTGCTGCATGACCGCACTGATGCGCTCCAGGCCCATGCCGGTATCCACCGACGGCGCTGGCAGCGGGTGCAGCACACCGTCGGCGGTGCGGTTGAACTGCATGAAGACGTTGTTCCAGATCTCGATGTAGCGGTCGCCGTCTTCTTCCGGCGAGCCGGGTGGGCCGCCCCAGATGTCGGCGCCGTGGTCGTAGAAGATCTCGGTGCAAGGGCCGCACGGGCCGGTGTCACCCATGGTCCAGAAGTTGTCGGAGGCGTATGGGGCGCCTTTGTTGTCGCCGATGCGCACCATGCGCTCGGCCGGCACGCCGACTTCCTTGGTCCAGATGTCGTAGGCTTCGTCGTCGGAGGCGTAGACGGTGACCCAGAGCTTTTCCTTTGGCAGGTTCAGCCACTTGTCTGAGGTCAGGAAGGTCCAGGCGAAGGTGATCGCATCGCGCTTGAAATAGTCGCCGAAGCTGAAGTTGCCCAGCATTTCGAAGAAGGTGTGGTGACGCGCGGTGTAGCCGACGTTTTCCAGGTCGTTGTGCTTGCCACCGGCACGCACGCACTTCTGGCTGCTGACAGCGCGGGTGTAGGCACGCTTCTCGGCACCGAGGAAGCAGTCCTTGAACTGGTTCATGCCAGCGTTGGTGAACAGCAGGGTCGGGTCGTTGTTCGGGATCAGCGAACTGGAGGCGACTCGGGTATGGCCCTGCTCTTCGAAGAAGCGGAGGAAGGCTTCACGGATTTCTGCGCTTTTCATAGGTTCTTCCACGGAAACGGCGGCCCTTGGGGGCAAACACGTCGACGAAACGACGGCAAAGGGCCGCATTATATCGGTCCTGCAAGCAAGGTGCAGTGTGTTTATGCGATAGAAAGCGTCGATTGGACGGCTTTCAAGGCGCTTGCAAACGAAAATGACATGAGCGGATGCTAATTGCAGCCTTTCGCCACTGGCAAGCCAATTACCGCCCAAGGGAAGGGAAAATGGAACAGGCGATGAATTAAAAGGTTTTCATGAGCGCCTGGATCCGAAACCGGGCCGGCTGCTTCGCGGGCAAGCCCGCGAAGAAGACAACGCAGGTCTCAGCCCAGTCGCTGCCCAGAATCCGGCACGATCAGGATGCCGGCGCGCAGGCCATTCTTGACTTTGGGATTGGGAAAAATGATCCGCGCCCCCTCCTCCTCGACCACCCAGCGCATCTCCGCCAGGTCTTCGGCCAGCAAGTACCCTTTGCTCAGCTCGGAGAAGTTCTCGATGTCCGCCGGCAGGTGCAGGTGGAAGCTGTCGCTGTGCTTGATGATCTCGCGGGCGACGCTGAACAGCTTGAGGCCATGCAGCGAGCCGTCGATTTCAGGCTCGGTATCCTCGATGATATGGATCAACCGCTCTTCGAGCTTGTCGAGGTTGACGTGCTCGTTCTGCCCGAACGGCCGCGCCTTGCCCAGCTCCAGGGTGAACGCCTCGGCATCCAGTTGCTCGTAGGTGAAGGCACTGAAGGTGATGGATGACTTGCTTTGCAACAGCACCGCCTCCATGCCGGCAGCAGCCAGGCGGGCCAGCTCGCGACGGGAATGCGTGCGCCCCTCCTTGTAAGGGTAAAGGGCGAACTGCTCGATCTTCGAGCCACGGATGGCGGTATGCAGGTCGTAATGCAGGCGGGTACGCCCAGGCTTGCTGAAGAATACCCGGGCGAACTGTTCCAGCTCGGCGGCGCGCAACGCCTCGAAACCACTGGAGAGCTCGTGCCGACCGTTGAACAGCCGGTTGATGTCCTGCTCGACGAAACGCTCGCCCTTGCGGATGGCGACCGGGTTGCCAAACAGGAACAAAATCCGCGCACGCGGCTTGATCTTGCCGTTGGCCACGCCATGCAGGAGCCTTTCGAGCAGTTCGATCGGTGCCGTCTCGTTACCATGAATACCAGCCGACAGCAGCAGGTCGAGCCCACAATCCTCGTTTTCGGGCGGACGCACTTCCAGTGCGCCCTCCCCCAACCAGCGCAACCGCACGCCCTTGGTTGTCACTTGGGTCTTCTCGGCCGGTTCGTGATCGGTCAGGGTCAGCTCGAGCAATTTGCCAAGGGCGAGCATAGGCGCTTCCTTAGTGGTGGTGGCCGCAGTCAGGGCCATGGACGTGATCGTCCTCTTCGCCGACTTCCGCCGGCTCCATTTCCAGCTGCAGGCTGACCAGGTTGGTGGCCATCGGGCGCAGCAGCAGGTTGGCGTACTCGACATCGCCTTCCTCGACATCCACGCCGATCAGCAGCTGGCCACGGCCGTCCTGCTGAACCCACACTTCCTTGCCTTGCCAGACAATGGCAAAACGGGTGCAGGAGGTTTCCAGCTGGGTGCCGTCTACATCTTCGAGGATCAGGCGCAGGGCGTCGGTCATTGCAAATTCTCTCTTCAAGGTTGGCGTTGGAACGGGTACACCGAGCCCAACTTCAGGATCTGGGTCAATTCATCCAGTGCGGTGCGGCACTCCAGCAGCAGCTGCGGGTCGGCAAGGTCGGCTTCGCCAAGGCGATCGCGGTAATGCTTGTCGACCCACTGCAGCAGGGTGTCGTACAGCGGGGCGGTCATGATAACGCCTGGATTGACCGCTGCCAGTTCCGATTCCTTCAATGCCACGCGCAATCGCAGGCAAGCCGGGCCACCGCCGTTCTGCATGCTCTGCTTGAGGTCGAACACCTTGACCTCCTTCACCGCACCGCCCTGGGCGGTCAACTGCCCCAGATAGGCCCAGACCCGCTCGTTGTTGCGGCACTCTTCCGGCACCACCAGCAGCATCGAGCCATCGTCACGGCTGAGCAGCTGGCTGTTGAACAGGTAGGAGCGCACTGCATCTTCTACCGTCACCGCCGCACGCGGCACACGGATGGCCTGGAAGTTGCCACCCTTGCTGGCCAGTTTAGCCTGCAGCTGGCCAAGCACCGCGTCGGTCTCGAGGAACGCGTCCTCATGGTAGAAGAGCACTTCACCGTTACCGACCGAAATCACATCGTTGTGAAACACGCCCTGGTCGATCACCGCCGGGTTCTGTTGAGCGTAGACCACACCGTCCTCGTTCAGGCCGTGCAGCCGCGCCACAGCCTGGGAGGCCTCCAGTGTTTGCCGCGCCGGATACTTCTGCGGCGCGGGGTAGCGGCTATCGAAGGCACTGCGGCCATAGACGAAGAACTCCACACCGGCCTCACCGTATTCGCGGCAGAAGCGCGTATGGTTGGCCGCGCCTTCATCGCCGAATTGCGCCACAGCGGGCAGCGCTTCGTGGTGGGCGAAGTGCTTGTCGTTGTTGAACATTGCCGCCAGCACACGGCTGGTAGTCGGGTGCTCGATGCTACGGTGGTACTTGCAGTTGAGGTTGGCAGCCGTAAAGTGCACGCGACCATCGGCGGTGTCGGCGCTCGGGCTGACGGTGGCGGCATTGGCCACCCACATGCTCGAGGCCGAGCAGCTGGCGACCAGCAGTGGCATGGCCTCCTTGGCGGCACGCCGAATCACCTCGGCATCGCTGCCGCTGAAGCCCAGGCGGCGCAGGGCGGCCACGTCAGGGCGCTCTTGCGGCGCCAGCACGCCCTGCTTGAAGCCCATGTCGGCCAGCGCTTTCATCTTGGCCAGGCCCTGGCGTGCCGCTTCCCGCGGGTTTGACCCTTGCTGGCTGTTGCTCTGCGAAGCCACGTTACCGTAGGACAGGCCGCCGTAGTTGTGGGTTGGCCCCACCAGGCCATCAAAATTCACTTCATAGGATTTCATCGGCTAGGCTCCGTGACCTGTTGTTATAGGGTGACGCCCGGCGTCAGGGTCGCCGGCAGGGCAAGGCTGGCGGTCTCCAGCGAAGCCACGGGGTAAGCGCAGTAATCGGCTGCGTAGTAGGCACTGGCGCGATGGTTGCCACTGGCACCGACCCCACCGAACGGCGCACTGCTGGCGGCGCCGGTCAGCTGTTTGTTCCAGTTGACGATACCGGCGCGACTGCGCAGCCAGAAGTACTGGTAGCGCGCCCGGGAATCGGACAGCAGGCCGGCGGCCAGGCCGTACTGGGTGTTGTTGGCCTCGTCGATGGCGGCATCGAAGTCGGCGTAGCGGATGACCTGCAACAGCGGGCCGAAGAACTCTTCGTCCGGGCGCCCGGCCACGGCCGTGACATCGAGAATGCCAGGCGTCAGCAGTGCGGCGCCGGCCTGCGGCTGGGTCATTGCCAGCAGCGTCACGGCGCCCTTGGCCAGCAGTTCGGCCTGGGCCGCAATCAATGCCTGCGCTGCCTGCAGCGAGATCACCGACCCCATGAACGGCGCCGGTTGCTGGTCGAAGGCGCCGACGGTGATGCTGCGGCACACCTCGACCAGCCTCGCGATCAGCGCATCGCCCCAGGCACCTTGCGGCACCAGCAGACGGCGCGCACAGGTGCAGCGCTGGCCGGCAGAAATGAATGCCGACTGGATGATGGTGTACACCGCAGCATCAAGGTCCTTGACCTCATCCACCACCAGCGGGTTGTTACCGCCCATTTCCAGGGCAAGGATCTTCTCCGGGCGGCCGGCGAACTGCTGGTGCAGCAGGTTGCCGGTGCGGCTGGAGCCGGTGAAGAACAGGCCATCGATACCCGGGTTGGCAGCCAGCGCCACACCGGTTTCACGGGCGCCCTGCACCAGGTTGAGCACACCGGCCGGCAGGCCAGCGGCGATCCAGCAGTTGACCGTCAGTTCAGCGACCTTCGGGGTCAGCTCGCTGGGTTTGAACACCACGCAGTTGCCCGCCAGCAGTGCCGGCACGATGTGGCCATTGGGCAAATGGCCAGGGAAGTTGTAAGGGCCGAACACTGCCACCACGCCGTGGGGCTTGTGCCGCAGCACGGCGGTGGCATCGGCCAGCGGGCCGCTCTTCTCGCCGGTACGCTCGCGGTAGCTCTGCACCGAAATCGCCACCTTGTTGACCATGCTGGTCACTTCCGTGGCCGATTCCCACAGTGGCTTGCCAGTCTCCTCACCAATGCAATGTGCCAGTGCCTCGGCATGCTGCTTCAGCTGATCGGCGAACTTCTCCAGCACCTCGATGCGGGCGTCCAGGCTCAGTTGAGCCCAGGCCGGGAATGCCTGGCGGGCCGCCTTGACGGCTGCGTCGACCTGGCCGGCATCGGCCCCCTGCCCTTGCCAGACAACCGCCTGGGTCACCGGATCGAGCGACTGCAGGGCTTCGCCCTGGCCAGCCAGCCAATGGCCTGCGATGTAATGCGTAGTCATTTACTGGGCCTCCCGGCTTGCCGACAGCGGCACGGCGCGTACATTGTCGCCGGCGCCCATGCGCAGGCGCTTGGCGGTCAGCGGGTCGACCACCAGGGTGCCCGCGGCGAGGCGCGCGGGGGCTGCGGTGATGCGGCAGTCGTCGCGCTTGCGGTTGTGAATGATGTAAGGGGTCGCGTCATCACCGGGCGTGCCCACGGCCAGCACGAGGGTTTCGCTCTCGCGCACGGCGCGGATCTTCGACGTCTCGCATTCGATGGCCGGGCCTGCGTCGAAGATGTCGACGTAGCCCTGGTAGCTGAAGCCTTCCTGCTTGAGCATCGCCAGCGCAGGTTCGGTGTCGGTGTGCACACGACCGATGACATTGCGCGCAGCTTCGGACAGGAAGCAGGTGTACAGCGGGAACTTGGGCATCAGCTCGGCAATGAACGACTTGTTGCCCACGCCAGTGAGGTAGTCGGCTTGGCTGAATTCCATCTTGAAGAAGTGCCGGCCCAGGCTTTCCCAGAAGGGCGAACGGCCTTGCTCGTCGGACATGCCGCGCATTTCAGCGATGATCTTGTTGCCAAACAGTTCAGGGAACTCGGCAATGAACAGCATGCGCGCACGCGACAGCAGGCGGCCGTTGAGCCCGGAGCGGTAATCGCTGCGCAGGAACAGCGAGCACAACTCGGAGTTGCCGGTCAGGTCGTTGGCCAGGAACAGCGTGGGGATTTCGCGGTAGATCTTCAGCTCCTGGGAGGCGCTGACCGTCAGGCCGACCCGGTAGTTGTACCAGGGCTCACGCAGGCCCACGGCGCCGGCGATGGCGCTGATGCCGACCACCAGGCCCTCATCGTTCTCCAGCACGAACAGGTAGTCGGTGTCGCCACGCTCGGCTTCGCCGCGGAAGCTCTTTTCGGCCCAGCCGACGCGGTGGCCAAGGCGCTCCTCGTTGGCCGGCAGGGTTGTCAGCCCGGTGGTGCCGGTGCTGCGGGCCAATTCGATCAGCGCGGGTAAATCGCTGCTGCGTACAGGACGAACGATCATGCTATCTCCTAGTGCGGCGGCCTGTGCCTGCCGCGAAACTCAACGTTCCGGCGTGTGCGAAGCTCAGGCGGCGACCAGGCGCACGCTGGCGCCTTCACCCACACCCAGGGCTTCGGCCGCCTGGCTGCCCAGGTTGACCGGCTTGCCCGGCACCCAGTCCAGTTCCAGCAGCACGGCGCGGTAATCCTGCAACTGGCCGTTGCACACCAGGTAAGGACGACCGCCCTTTACCGGGGTGTCGTCCACCTTGACCGGCACCACGCGGCTCTGGGCGATCGAGCGGATCCCCGAGGTACGCGCATGCAGCGTCGGGCCGCCGTCGAAGATGTCGATGTAGTGCTCGGTCTCGAAACCTTCGCGCATGAGGATGTCGAAGGTGATCTGTGCCCGCGGGTGCACCTGGCCCATTGCTTCTTGTGCGTCGTCGGGCAGCAGCGGCACGTAGATCGGGTAATGCGGCATCAGTTCGGCGAGGAAGGTGCGGCTCTTGAGGCCACACAGGCGCTCGGCGTGGGCGTAGTTGAGGTCGAAGAAGTTGCGACCGATGGCATCCCAGAACGGCGATTCGCCTTGTTCGTCGCTATAGCCGACGATCTCGGTGACCACCGAGTCGGCGAAGCGCTCCGGGTGCGAGGCCATGAACAGCAGGCGGCCACGGGAGTTGAGCTCGGCCCAGCCACTGTTCACCAGTTCCGGCAACACATAGAAGCTGGTCAGCAAACTGTTGCCGGTCAGGTCGTGGCACAACGAGAGGACGTGGATCTTGTTGTGAATCTTCAGTTCACGCGAAGCATGCACGAAGGTCTCGTTGCGGAAGCTGTAGAACGGCTCGGAATAGCCAGCCGAGGCGACGATGGCCGAACACCCCGCAAGCTTGCCCGTCTCGCTGTCCTCGAGCACGAAGAAGTAGCTTTCTTCACCGTTGAAGCTGACTTCAGCGGCGAAGGAGGTTTCCGAGGCGGCAATCTTGTCGCCCAGGCGGGCGGCATCGTCCGGCAGCGAGGTGACACCAACGGGGCTGTCGGCAGCCATGCGCTGCACTTCGTTCAGATCAGCCATTTGCGCGGGGCGCATCACCAGCATGGTGTCACTCCTTTGGAAAAACGGGCCATTCACGACGGCACGGAAAATCGGCGGGCGCATGAGCCCCCGCACTGGAATTCGAGGTTCACCGGCCCGGGGCCTCGAACGGCCACGGCCGGTGAACGGACCGCAGGCCGATCAGCCCTTGGTCAGTTGCGCCACAGCGCGTTCGAAGCGATCGAGACCTTCGTCGATGTCGGCATCTTCGACCACCAGGCTTGGCGCGAAGCGGACCACATCCGGGCCGGCCTGCAGCACCATCACGCCTTCTTTTTCAGCAGCGTTGAGCACATCCTTGGCCTTGCCCTTCCAGGCTTCGGACAGCACACAGCCGATCAGCAGGCCGACGCCACGCACCTGACTGAACAGCCCGTACTGCTGGCCGATCTTTTCCAGGCGGGACTTGAAACGCTCGTGCTTGGCCTTGATGCCCGCCAGGGTTTGCGGGGTATTGACCACATCCAGCACCGCGCAGGCGACGGCGCAGCCCAGCGGGTTGCCGCCGTAGGTGGTGCCGTGGGTGCCGACAGCCAGGTGCTTGGCGATGTCGCTGGTGGTCAGCATGGCGCCAATCGGGAAACCGCCGCCCAGGCTCTTGGCACTGGTCAGGATGTCGGGGGTCACGCCGAAGTGCTGGTAGGCGTACAGCGAGCCGGTACGACCAACGCCAGTCTGCACTTCGTCGAAGATCAGCAGGGCGTTGTGCTCGTCGCACAGCTTGCGCGCGCCTTCCAGGTAAGCCTTGTCGGCCGGTACCACACCGCTCTCGCCCTGGATCGGTTCGATCACCACGGCGCAGGTCTTGTCGGAAATCTGTGCCTTCAACGCTTCCAGGTCGTTGTAGGGCACATGGCTGATGCCGGTGATCTTCGGCCCGAAGCCGTCGGAGTACTTGGGCTGGCCACCGACGCTGACGGTGAACAGGGTGCGACCGTGGAAGCTGTTCACGGTGGAGATGATCTCGTGCTTCTCAGGGCCGAAGCGGTCATGGGCGACGCGACGGGCCAGCTTGAAGGCGGCCTCGTTGGACTCGGCGCCGGAGTTGCAGAAGAACGCCCGGTCGGCAAAGGTGGCATCGACCAGCTTGTGCGCCAGGCGCAGGGCTGGTTCGTTGGTGAACACGTTGGATACGTGCCAGAGGGTGTTGGCCTGTTCGGTCAGGGCCTTGACCAGGGCCGGATGGCAATGGCCCAGGGCGTTCACCGCGATGCCGCCGGCAAAGTCGATGAGTTCGCGGCCCGACTGGTCCCAGACGCGGGAACCCTCGCCTCGCACAGGAATGAAGGCCGCCGGAGAATAGTTGGGGACCATGACCTGGTCGAAATCGGCACGTTGCACCGGGGCTTGCTCAACGGACATCTGAGTCTCCTGAAGAGGAACGCTGGCCTGGAAGTGGCGAGCGATGGGGGGATTGTAAGGACTGAACCGCGCCTGTCCTTGCGGCCAAGCGACAACTTGTTACAGCGCAAAACCCAGTTTTACCCAGGCTTTCGGCAATGCGACAAACACTGTCGCAATCGCGCAGTGTACGGGAGAGAGGGGGCTGGGTGAACGGGTGTGCACATTAACTAAGATGGCTGCCTGTGCCGGCCCTTTCGCGGCTAAAGCCGCTCCCACAGGGACCGCACAAGCTTCAAGCCCTGCACGGGTCCTGTGGGAGCGGCTTTAGCCGCGAAAGGGTCGCCACAGGAGAAGCACATGTCAGCCCTTTTCGGCCGGCGCCGAGCTCAGTTCGAACGGGCTGCTGCTGCGCCGCTGGTTACGGTCCTCGCGCGGAGTGGCGCCGAAGAAGTTGCGATAGGCGCTGGAAAAATGCGGCCCCGAGGAGAAGCCGCAGGACAAGCCGATCTGGATGATCGACTTGCTGGTCTGCATCAGCATCTGCCGCGCCTTGTTCAGCCGCAGCTCCAGGTAATACTGGCTCGGCACGCGGTTCAGGTACTGCTTGAAGATCCGTTCCAGCTGCCGACGCGATACGCACACATGCTGGGCGATTTCGTCGGTAGTCAGCGGCTCTTCGATATTGGCCTCCATCAACAGCACAGCCTGGGTCAGCTTCGGATGGCTCGAACCCAGGCGGTTCTGCAACGGAATGCGCTGGCGCTCGCCCCCTTCGCGAATGCGCTCGACCACCAGTTCTTCCGACACCGCCCCGGCCAGCTCGGCCCCGTGATCGCGGGCCAGCACCGCCAGCAGCAGGTCGGTCACGGCCATGCCACCACAGGCCGTCAGGCGGTCACGGTCCCAGTCGAACAGGTGGCTGGTAGCAATCACCTTGGGGAATCGTTCGGCAAAGTCGTCCTGCCAGCGCCAGTGCACCGCAGCACGATAGCCGTCGAGCAGGCCGAGCATGGCCAGCGGGTAAACCCCGGCGGACAGGCCGCCAATCATGCAACCACTGCGCGCCAGCTGCTTGAGCGCCGCCGAAAGCGCCGATCCCACTGCCTGGGGCAGGTCGTCGGCCAGCAAAAAGAGCTTGTGGCAGCCCTCCAGGCGCCCGTTCCACGGCTCGCCCGGCAGGCGCCAGGCGCCCTCCCCGGCGGGCTCCGCCTGAAGAAAGGCGATCTCGTAGACCACCTCCGGGTGCACCCGCTGGGCCACCAGCAACACTTCCTCCGCCAGCGCCAGGGTCAAAGGCTTGGTGCTTGGCCAGATGAGAAAACCGATTCGCTGGGTGGTCATAGGGTACGGTCCGAAACCTGAGTTCGTTCGAGTCTGTGGCGCCGGGTCACGCTGCGCTCGCTGCGCAGCATGCCCTATTCTGGTGCAAAGGTGCAGCCTTTACTTCAGGCTGCCGGAGAGGAACTGCTTGAGCCGCTCCGATTGCGGGTTAGCGAGCACTTCACGCGGGCAGCCGGTTTCTTCGACCAGGCCTTTGTGCAGGAATACCAGCTGGTTCGAGACCTCGCGGGCAAAGCCCATTTCGTGGGTCACCACCACCATGGTGCGGCCTTCCTGGGCCAGCGCCTGCATCACCTTGAGCACATCCCCCACCAGCTCCGGGTCGAGCGCCGAGGTTGGCTCGTCGAACAGCATGACCTCTGGCTCCATGGCCAGGGCCCGGGCAATGGCCACACGCTGCTGCTCACCGCCGGACATGTGGCCGGGGAACGCGTCCTTGCGGTGCGCCACGCCCACCTTGGCCAGGTAGTGCTCGGCCTTCTCCAGGGCTTCTTTCTTGTTCACGCCCAGCACGTGCACCGGCGCTTCGATGATGTTTTCCAGCGCGGTCATGTGCGACCACAGGTTGAAATGCTGGAACACCATCGACAGGCGCGAGCGCATGCGCTGCAGCTGGCGCGGGTCCGAGGCCTTGAGTGCGCCATCCTTGCCAGGCACCAGCTTGAGCGCTTCGTTATTGAGCAGGATCTTGCCTGCATGGGGCTGCTCGAGCAGGTTGATGCAGCGCAGGAAGGTCGACTTGCCCGAACCGCTGGAGCCGATGATGCTGATCACGTCGCCTGCCTTGGCCGCCAGGGACACGCCCTTGAGCACTTCATGGCTGCCGTAGCGCTTGTGCAGGTCTTGGACTTCGAGTTTGTACATGCTGTCGGTTCTCACAGAGCGTTCAGTGCTTGCGCGGCGCCAGGTAGCCGAGCCAGCGGCGTTCGGCCATCTTGAACAGGCGCACGAGGATGAAGGTCAGGCACAGGTAGAACACGCCCGCCGTGATGTAGGCCTCGAAAGGCAGGTAGTACTGGGCATTGACCGTGCGCGCAGCACCGGTGATGTCGATCAGGGTGACGATCGACGCCAGGCTGGTGGTCTGCAGCATCATGATCACTTCGTTGCTGTACTGCGGCAGGGCCCGGCGCAGGGCCGATGGCAGCAGGATGCGGCGGTACATCTTCATGCGCGACATGCCCATGGCCTTGGCCGCTTCGATCTCGCCATGGGGCGTGGCCTTGAGGCTGCCGGCGATGATTTCCGCAGTGTAGGCACTGGTATTGATGGCGAAGGCCAGGCAGGCGCAGAAGGTCGCGCTGGACAGCCACGGCCAGAAGATGCTTTCGCGCACGGTCTCGAACTGGGCCAGGCCATAGTAGATCAGGAACAATTGCACCAGCATCGGCGTGCCGCGGATGACGTAGGTGTACAGCCAGGCGCTCATGTTCACCAGCGGCTGCCTGGATACCCGCATCAGGCCCAGCGGAATCGCCGCCAGCAGCCCGAACAGCAGCGACAGCGCCAGCAGCTTCAGGGTGGTCAGCAGGCCCCCGAGATACAGCGGCATGGCCTCCCAGACGACGTTGTAGTCAAAAATCATAGCTCAGCCACCTTGACGCCTACCGAGTAGCGCCGCTCCAGATACTTCAGCGCCAGCAGCGAAATACTGGTGATCACCAGGTACAGCGCAGCCACGGCCAGGAAGAAGGTGAAAGGCTCGCGGGTGGCATCGGCCGCCTGCTTGGCCTTGAACATCATGTCCTGCAGGCCGACCACCGAGATCAGCGCCGTGGCCTTGGTCAGCACCAGCCAGTTGTTGGTGAAGCCCGGGATGGCCAGGCGGATCATCTGTGGCACCTGGATGCGGAAGAACACCTGGCGCGCGCTCATGCCATAGGCCACGCCGGCTTCGGCCTGGCCCTTGGGGATACCGAGGAACGCACCACGGAAGGTCTCCGACAGGTACGCACCGAAAATGAAGCCCAACGTGCCGATACCGGCCACCAGCGGGTTCAGGTCGATGTAGTCGTCATAGCCGAGCAGCGGCGCCACCCGGTTGATGATGTCCTGGCCGCCGTAGAAGATCAGCAGGATCAGGACCAGGTCGGGGATGCCACGGATCACCGTGGAATACAGATCCCCCAGCCAGGCCAGCCAGCGCACCGGCGACAAACGCAGCGCCACGCCGATCAGGCCGAGGACGATGGCCAGGGCCATCGACGACAAGGCGAGCTGTAGCGTCAGCCACGCCCCGTCGAGGATGACTGCCCCATAGCCTTTCAACATGATTGGGATTCCTCAGGGCTTGGGAATGAAAAATGGTGCAAACCTCAGAGCCTCTGCTGTTTGCACCATTGCACAGGTGAAACCCGACGTCTTAGTTCGAGTCTGGACCGTAGATGTCGAAGTTGAAGTACTTCTTCTCGATTTCTTTGTACTTGCCGTTGGCGCGGATGGCGTCGATGGCCTTGTTGATGCGCTCGCGGTTGGCGTCGTCGCCTTTGCGCACGGCGATGCCGACGCCGTCACCGAAGTACTTCACGTCGGTGAACGATGGGCCGACGAACGCGAAGCCTTTGCCGGCATCGGTTTTCAGGAAGCCGTCTTCGAGCAGGGTAGCGTCGGCCACGGTACCGTCAAGGCGACCGGCGGCGACGTCCAGGTAGATTTCGTTCTGGGTGCCATAAGGAACGACTGTCGCGCCCTTGGGAGCCAGCACTTCCTTGGCGAAGCGGTCGTGGATCGAGCCGCGCTGCACGCCGATCTTCTTGCCCTTGAGCTCGTCGAGGCTGTCGCTGACGGTGGTGCCTTCCTTCATGACCAGGCGCGCTGGAGTCAGGTAGTAGCGCTTGGTGAAGTCGACCGATTTCTTGCGGTCGTCGGTGATCGACATCGACGACAGGATGGCGTCGATCTTGCGCACCTTCAGCGCCGGGATCAGGCCGTCGAACTCTTGCTCGACCCAGGTGCACTTGGCCTTCATCTCTTCACACAGGGCGTTGCCGATGTCGTAGTCGAAACCGGCGATGCTGCCATCTGGCTGCTTGAAGGCGAACGGTGGGTAAGCGGCTTCGATGCCGATCTTCAACGGTTTTTCATCGGCCTGCGATACCAGGGAAAACACGGAAAGCGCCAGAGCGCCAAGCAGTGCGAGCTTCTTCATCAGGTAACTCCATCGGTACGGGGCAATACGAGGCAGGGGTAACAACTGCCCGATATGCGAATGGGTACAACGCGAGCCGCGCAGGTTTCGACCAAGGTCGCAGACCACGAGCGAGTGAGTGGCATTTTAACGACAGCCCGGTAGTCGATATTTCTTCAAAGCGACAACTACTTACAGAAGCGCTTGAAATCGCGGCGGGCGATGTTGACAGCTTTTGCAAAACATGCAAGAGCTCGAGAGAAATAACCTGTAAGCCAAGCAATTACCGGGCCTATTATTGGCAAACCCTTGCGATACGGCAAGTGCAGCGTTTCACCTTGCTGAAAACGTCCAGGCGAACGCACCGAAATGGCACGGACCTGTTTCCCTGCGCCCCGATCCTGTGCGAAATCGGTGACAGAATAGTTACCGATGATTGTCGGGTAACAGTAAAGCAAAAACCCCGCCGGTTGCCCTGGCGGGGTTTAAGGTAGGTGTCAGCGCAGGGTCAGGCCGAAGCCAGGCTCATCGCTTTGTGGGTATCGATGAGGTGCTGCACCACGCCTGGGTCGGCCAGGGTCGAAATGTCACCCAGGGCATCGTATTCGCCGGTGGCGATCTTGCGCAGGATACGCCGCATGATCTTGCCCGAACGGGTTTTCGGCAGCCCCGGCGCCCACTGGATCACATCCGGCGAGGCGATCGGGCCGATCTCCTTGCGCACCCAGTTCTTCAGCTCCAGGCGCAGTTGTTCGCTTGGCTCGATGCCGGCATTGAGGGTGACATAGACATAGATGCCTTGCCCCTTGATGTCGTGCGGCACGCCGACCACTGCAGCTTCCGCCACCTTGGCATGGGCGACCATGGCGCTTTCGATCTCGGCGGTGCCCATGCGGTGGCCGGACACGTTGAGCACATCGTCCACGCGGCCGGTGATCCAGTAGTAGCCATCCTCGTCACGACGTGCGCCGTCACCGGTGAAGTACATGCCGCGGAAGGTCTTGAAGTAGGTGTCGACGAAACGGTCGTGGTCGCCGTACAGCGAACGCGACTGGCCCGGCCAGGAATCGAGGATCACCAGGTTGCCCTCGGCTGCCCCTTCGATCAGGTTGCCCAGGTTGTCCACCAGCGCCGGCACCACGCCGAAGAACGGACGGGTCGCCGACCCCGGTTTGAGCGCCGTGGCGCCCGGCAGCGGGCTGATCAGCACGCCACCGGTCTCGGTTTGCCACCACGTATCGACGATCGGGCAACGCTCCTTGCCAACGGTCTTGTAGTACCAGTTCCAGGCCTCAGGGTTGATCGGCTCGCCCACCGAGCCCAGCAGGCGCAGGCTGGAACCGTCGGCGCCCGCCACGGCAGCCTGCCCTTCGGCCATCATGGCGCGGATCGCGGTCGGCGCGGTGTAGAGGATATTGACCTTGTGCTTGTCGACGATTTTCGACACGCGGGTGATGTCCGGGTAGTTCGGCACGCCTTCGAACAGCAGCGTGGTTGCACCGTTGGCCAGCGGGCCGTAGACGATGTAGCTGTGGCCGGTGACCCAGCCGACATCGGCCGTGCACCAGTAGACTTCGCCCGGGCGGTAGTCGAACACGCGCTCATGGGTCAGCGCGGCATACACCAGGTAACCACCGGTGGTGTGCAGCACGCCCTTCGGCTTGCCGGTGGAGCCCGAGGTATAAAGGATGAACAGCGGCTCCTCGGCACCCATTTCCTTCGGCGCACAGTGGCTGGAAGCAACCTTCATCAGGTCTTCGAACCAGATGTCGCGGTGCTGGTGCCAGGCGATATCGCCACCGGTGCGCTTGCACACGATGATCTTCTGCACGCTGTTGGTTTCCGGGTTGGTCAGCGCCAGGTCGACGTTGGCCTTGAGCGGGGTACGACGGCCACCACGCAGGCCTTCGTCGGCGGTGATGACGACTTTCGACTTGCAGTCGATGATGCGGCCGGCCAGTGCTTCCGGGGAGAAGCCGCCGAACACCACCGAGTGGATCGCGCCGATGCGGGCGCAAGCCAGCATGGCAACCACGGCCTCGGGGATCATCGGCATGTAGATGGTCACCACATCGCCACGGTGCACGTCCTGGCCGCGCAGGGCATTGGCGAACTTGCAGACCTGCTCGTGCAGCTCACGGTAGGTGATGTTGCGGTGTTCGGAAGGATCGTCGCCTTCCCAGATGATTGCCAGTTGGTCGCCGCGCTCTTCGAGGTGGCGGTCCAGGCAGTTGGAGGAGACGTTCAGAGTGCCGTCGGCAAACCACTTGATATCGACATGGTGGTCGTCGAACGAGGTCTGCTTGACCTTGGTGAACGGCTTGATCCAGTCCAGACGCTGGGCCTGCTCACGCCAGAAGCCGTCCGGGTTGATCACCGATTGCTGGTACATGGCCTTGTAGGTGGCCTCGTCGGTCAGGGTAGTGGCCGCAACCTCGGGACGAACGGGATACAGTGGAGCCGCACTCATCTGTGTTACCTCGGTGTAATAGTTGTTTTTGTATGGAACCGTTTGTAACTGTACCAGAGCGGGAAAAACCATACGACGATGGTAGTAGCGCGACAGCAAAATCTTCACGCGAACGGCACAAATGGCTCTAGCCCGCCGCTGTCGGCCCGGCAAGGGAAAAATGCGACAGCGCCTGCGAGCGGATTGTTACAGATTATGGAAAAAGGCAAAAAAACTTTATCAAAACGCTATCTGTTTCCCTTAGTTGCCCAGGCATAAGATTCACCTCGCCAGCAACGGCAAGGCGATTAACTACTGGAAACAGCCCCCACGAAGGCAATCAGTTAATCCCCCTCTAATCCCGATAGTTGAACTTTTGCAGTACTCGCGGCGCCACAAGCGCCGCGTGCCCCCTCACGACCTTAGACAGGTAAAATGAAAATGAAAGCTTTACTGGTATTGGTACTTGGCGGTCTTTGCGGCGCGGCGATGGCCGACGAAGCAAACAATGTCGAGCAGATTCCGGTTGAACAGTACAGTTACTCGCAGCACCTGGACATTGCCCGCGTCATTTCCATGAGCGAAGTGCCCAACGTGTGTGAAGTCGTGCCCGCCCGCATGACCTACGAGGACTCCAAGGGCCAGAAGCACATTCTCGAATACCGCGTGATGGGGAACGGCTGCTCCAACGGCTAAGCCTCGAGATTGGGCCCCCTGCGGGGCCCTTCGCGGGCAAGCCCGTGAAAAATATTGCACAAGATTAACAGTTAATTAATGACCCGATTTAATCTGCAGACTTGCCCAGTGAGTAATCCCTTAACTTATTGGCAATCGTAGTATGCGAAACCCCCAATCTTTTCCCTAAAGCCCGGCTGCTGGGAAACTCGCTCATCAAGCTTTCCAGCACCGCCTTTTCAAATCGCCCGACAATCTGCGCCAGGTCGCCATCCAGCGAAAACTCGCCCAACGGTTGCCGCGCACCGTAATCCGGCAATCGAATATGCTCGCCTTTCACCACCCCGCCTTCACATAATGAAACCGCCTGGAACAACACGTTTTCCAACTGCCGCACATTGCCCGGCCAGTGATACTGACTGAGCTTGTCCATGGCCGCCGGTGCCAGGCGAGGCATGGCGCAGCCGATCTGCCGGCTGGCCTGGTCGAGGAAATGCTGTACCAGCCCTTCCAGCCCATCCATGCACTCGCGCAGTGGCGGAATGTGCAGCGACAGCACGTTGAGCCGGTGATACAGGTCCTGGCGGAACTCGCCACGGGCACACAGTTCGGACAGGTCCACCTGGGTGGCGCAGATCACCCGCACATCCAGGTACACCTCTTCGTCGCTGCCGACGCGGCGGAAGCAACCGTCCTGCAAGAAGCGCAGCAGCTTGACCTGCAGGCGCGGGCTCATTTCCCCTACCCCGTCGAGGAACAGGGTCCCGCCGGCGGTCAATTCCAGCAGCCCCAACTTGCCCTCGGCACGCGCGCCCTCGAAAGCCCCGGGGCCATAACCAAACAACTCGGTCTCGGCCATCGACTCGGGCAAGCCGGCGCAGTTGAGGGCCATCAAGGGCGCCTGGCCACGCGGGCTGGCCAGGTGACAGGCGCGGGCCAGCAACTCCTTGCCGGTGCCGGTCTCGCCTTCGATCAGCAGAGGCGCATCCAGCGGCGCCATGCGCCGCGCCTCACGCACCACCGCCGCCATCACCCGCGAACTCTGGAAGATGCTGTCGAAGCCGCGTAATTCCTGCTTGCGCACGTTATAGATACGTTCACCGATGCGGTCAGCGCGATGCAGGGTCAGCACGGCACCGGCCAGGGCCTCACTGTCATCATGCTCGGACTG
Organism: Pseudomonas sp. NPDC086566; assembly: GCF_050280885.1. Classification (NCBI taxonomy): domain Bacteria; kingdom Pseudomonadati; phylum Pseudomonadota; class Gammaproteobacteria; order Pseudomonadales; family Pseudomonadaceae; genus Pseudomonas; species Pseudomonas sp. NPDC086566. The sequence continues at coordinate 367,102 of NZ_JBNNWD010000007.1, read as the reverse complement.
CAGCGGCGCAATATCGGCCAGGAACACGTCACCTTTGACCTTGATGCGCAGGCCATTGATGCGCGACTTGTTGGCACGCACCAGTTCAGGCAGGTCGAAATCCTCGACATAGCGCGCCAGCGGCATGCCCGGCACTTCGTCGACGCGCACCCCGAGCAACTGCGCCGCAGTGCGGTTGGCCGCGACGATGCTGCCACCCATGTCGATCGACAATACCGGGAAATCCAGCGCACCAAGCAACGCGTTCAGCTCCATGTGCCGACGCTCGCTTGGCATCAGGCCGACGCGCTTGACGCCGAATACGCCAGCGATCGACTCGAATTTGGGCCGCAATGCCTGGAACTGCAGATTGATCAGGTTCGGGCAATGCAGGTAGATGGCATTGCCATGGTCTCCCCCCACCTCGCCGCGCAGCACGTTGATGCCGTATTCCACGAGCAGGTTGAGGATGTCGCGAAGAATGCCGATGCGGTTCTGGCAGTGCACTTTGATACGCATGGATGCTCTCGAAGCGGCGAGATTTTTCGACCTCGCACAGAAAAGTCGTAAAGATAAGCTGACAAAAACGCTATAAACGGCAGCTTGATGAGCCGGATTTTCCGGCATGTGCGGTATTTTGTAAAATAATCGTTACGCAAGACAGGCCCCAGGGCACTCGCCAGCAGCCTCGCCCCTCGTGCAAATCACCCGGTGAAGGGATATTCCTAGGTCATGTCGTGGACATAACAAGAAAAGCCTCACCAGGAGAGCCACATGAAACAGACGCAATACGTGGCACGCGAGCCCGATGCGCACGGTTTTATCGATTACCCGCAGCAAGAGCATGCGGTATGGAACACCCTGATCACGCGCCAAATGAAGGTCATCGAAGGCCGCGCGTGCCAGGAATACCTGGACGGCATCGACCAGCTCAAACTGCCCCATGAGCGCATTCCTCAGCTGGGCGAAATCAACAAGGTGCTGGGTGCCACCACCGGCTGGCAGGTTGCCCGCGTACCGGCGCTGATCCCTTTCCAGACATTCTTCGAGCTGCTGGCCAGCAAGCGCTTCCCGGTCGCCACCTTTATCCGCACACCGGAAGAACTGGACTACCTGCAAGAACCGGATATCTTCCACGAGATCTTCGGCCACTGCCCACTGCTGACCAACCCGTTCTTTGCCGAATTCACTCACACCTACGGCAAGCTCGGCCTGGCCGCGACCAAGGAACAACGCGTCTACCTGGCGCGCCTGTACTGGATGACCATCGAGTTCGGCCTGATGGAAACCGCGCAGGGCCGCAAGATCTATGGCGGCGGCATCCTCTCTTCGCCAAAAGAGACCGTCTACAGTCTGTCTGGCGAGCCTGAGCACCAGGCCTTCGACCCGATCGAGTGCATGCGCACGCCGTACCGTATCGACATCCTGCAGCCGCTGTACTTTGTGCTGCCGAACATGAAGCGCCTGTTCGACCTGGCCCACGAAGACATCATGGCCATGGTCCGGCAAGCCATGCAGCTGGGGCTGCACGCACCGAAATTTCCACCCAAGGTCGCTGCCTGAGCGCCTTGCCGATAACAACTCGAAGCGGAAAACACACTCATGAATGCCTTGAACCAAGCCCACTGCGAAGCCTGCCGCGCTGACGCACCCAAGGTCACCGACGAGGAACTGGCGGAACTGATCCGCGAGATCCCGGACTGGAATATCGAAGTCCGCGACGGCCACATGGAACTGGAGCGCGTGTTCCTGTTCAAGAACTTCAAGCAGGCCCTGGCCTTTACCAATGCCGTAGGCGAGATCGCCGAAGCCGAAGGCCACCACCCTGGCCTGATGACCGAATGGGGCAAGGTCACCGTGACCTGGTGGAGCCACTCGATCAAGGGCCTGCACCGCAATGATTTCATCATGTGCGCACGCACCGACAAGGTCGCCGAGACGGCTGAAGGCCGCAAGTAATCACCAACAACAGGGCCTGATGGCCCTGTTTTTTTGCCCGCAGGCCGTCCGGTATCCGCCCGCAAAACCGACAAGCGACCGGGAAAAGTTACAAACTGTCATCCAGACTTGTGTATCCTGCCCGAGCTTCACGAAGCTCCAAACGCGCCTGGCGCAGACTTTTCACTCACACTTGCGAGGAACGACGAGATGCATGAAATCCCGAATCTTCCCTTCCCAAGCCTGAACCCAGAAGAGCCAACCGTTACCGTCCACGCCGAACCGACGCCTGCCGTCGATCAGGATGGTGACGATCAATCCAGCGCTGACCAGGAATAAACCGCGCATCCCTGCGACTGTGTGAAAACGGCTGACCTGCGGGCTACCCCGTCATCACGTTTTCACACCGTCACGAACCTCTGCCACGAAGACCCCCATGCCTGACTCACCGCGCCCTCTTGCGGTCACCCTGCAAGTCGTTTCCATCGTCCTGTTCACCTTCATCGGCTACCTGAACATCGGCATCCCCCTCGCCGTACTGCCCGGCTATGTCCACAACGACCTCGGCTTCAGTGCCGTGATCGCGGGCCTGGTGATCAGCGTGCAGTACCTCGCCACCCTGCTCAGCCGCCCGACCGCCAGCCGTATCATCGACAACCATGGCAGCAAGAAAGCGGTCATGATCGGCCTCGCCGGTTGCGGCCTGAGCGGCGTGTTCATGCTGGCCTGTGCCTTCCTCACCGACCTGCCTTGGGTCAGCCTCGGCTGCCTGCTGGTCGGCCGCCTGGTGCTGGGCAGCGCGGAAAGCCTGGTGGGTTCCGGCTCTATCGGCTGGGGCATCGGACGGGTCGGTGCCGAGCACACCGCCAAGGTCATTTCCTGGAACGGCATCGCCAGCTATGGCGCGCTGGCCATCGGTGCGCCACTGGGCGTGCTGATGGTCAAGAGCCTGGGGCTGTGGAGCATGGGGGTGAGCATCCTCCTGCTGTGCACGCTGGGCCTGCTGCTGGCCTGGCCAAAACGCGCTGCACCGGTGGTCAGCGGCAAGCGCCTGCCGTTCATGCAGGTACTGGGCAAGGTGTTCCCGCATGGTTCGGGGCTGGCCCTGGGCTCGATCGGCTTCGGCACCATCGCCACCTTCATCACCCTGTATTACGCCAGCCGCGGCTGGGCCAATGCGGCGCTCACCCTGAGCCTGTTCGGCGCCAGTTTCATCTGCGCGCGGTTGCTGTTTGGCAACCTGATCAACCGGATTGGCGGGTTCAGGGTGGCAATCGTTTGCCTTTCGGTGGAAACCCTTGGCCTGCTGATGCTGTGGCTGGCACCGAATGCCGAAATGGCACTGGCGGGGGCGGCACTGAGCGGGTTCGGCTTCTCGCTGGTGTTCCCGGCGCTGGGCGTGGAGGCGGTGAACCAGGTGTCGGCGGCCAACCGCGGGGCGGCCGTGGGGGCGTATTCGCTGTTCATCGATCTGTCGCTGGGGATTACCGGGCCGCTGGTGGGTGCGGTGGCATCGGGGTTCGGGTTTGCTTCGATGTTTCTGTTTGCGGCCGCAGCGGCGTGTTGTGGGCTGGTGTTGAGCCTGTATCTGTATCGCCAGGCTCGTAACCGGCACAAGCAAGCCGAATAACGGATCGCCTGTACCGGCCTCTTCGCGGGGCAAGCCCGCTCCCACAGATACTGAGTTGTTCTTGAGCTAAACACGAATCCTGTGGGAGCGGCCTTGTGTCGAGAATGGGCTGCGAAGCAGCCCCCGGGGCCTTGCAGGTCAGCGCTTGGCGTACTGCAACACCACTTCCAGCGGGTGGCGCATCTGCCGCTCGGTCATGCGCTTGACCTGGCTGCGGCACGAGTAGCCAGTCGCCAGCGCCTCGCCTTCCTTGTCCAGCTTGGTCGCCCACGATTGCTCGAAGATTGTTCGCGAAGTCTCCTGATTACGCGCTTCGTGCCCGTAGGTACCGGACATGCCACAGCAGCCGGTTGCCTCGGTCACCAGCTTCAGCCCCAGGCGGGCAAACACCTGTTCCCACTGCTTGGTGCTGGCCGGCACGTTGGTCTTCTCGGTGCAGTGCGCCATCAGGCGGAAGTTGCCCGGCGCAGCAGGCGCCTGCTCCGGCAGCACGTTCATCAGCCACTCCTGTGGCAGCTGCACCTGCGGGCATTCTTCCAGGCCCGGCACCTTCTGGTACTCCTGGCGGTAGACCAGGGTCATCGCCGGGTCCAGCCCCACCAGCGGCACGCCGCAGTCAGCCAGGGCCTTGAGCTGGGTCGCGTTGCGGATCGCCGCCTTGGCGAAGGCGCCCAGGAAGCCCTGCACATGCAGCGGCTTGCCGTTGGCGCTGTAGGGCGCGAGGAACACCCGGTGCCCCAGGCGATGGGCCAGCTCGATGAACGCGGCCAGCAGCGGCGTTTCGAAATAGCGGGTGAAGGCATCCTGCACCAGCACGAGACTGCGCTCGCGCTGGGCCGGGGTCAGCTCGCGCAGGGCCGGCACGCTGGCCACGCCGACGCGGCAGCGGGTCAGGGTCGACTGGAAGTTGAAGCGGCTGATCAGCGGGCTGTCGACCATGCCGATCTTGTCCGCCAGCAGCTTGCCGACCCACTTCGAGCCCATCACTGCGTTATAGAGGCCAGGCGCATGGGCCAGGTACGGAATGGTGAACTCCAGCGAGCCAATCAGGTAGTCACGCAGCGGGCGTTGGTAGCGACCGTGGTACAGCTCAAGGAAGCGCGAGCGGAAGTCCGGCACGTTGACCTTGATCGGGCACTGCCCGGCGCACGACTTGCAGGCCAGGCAGCCGGCCATGGCGTCGTACACTTCATGGGAGAAGTCTTCCTGGCCCCGGTTGCGGGCTCGGTTGTTGCGCAGCCGGGCCGGCAGCCCCTTGAGCCACGACACCTTGTTGCGCGCCGCCGCCAGCACGTCGATGTTGGCCTCGCCCTGCAGGCGCAGCCATTCGCGCATCAGCGAGGCACGCCCCTTGGGCGAGTGCTGGCGCTCGCGGGTAGCCTTCCACGACGGGCACATGGCGTCGTTGGGGTCGTAGTTGTAGCAGGCGCCGTTGCCGTTGCAGTGCACGGCGCTGGGGAAGTCCTGCCATACGCGCTCGTCGATGGTGCGGTCGAGGTCGCCACGCAGGGTCACGCCGTCGACCTTGGTCAGGCCTTCGGCGCTGTCAGGCGGCGTGCAGATCTTGCCCGGGTTGAGCTGGTTGTGCGGGTCGAAGGCGCCCTTCAGGCGCTGCAAGGCCGGGTACAGCTCGCCGAAGTACTCCGGCACGTATTCCGAACGCAGGCCCTTGCCGTGCTCGCCCCACAGCAGACCGCCATAGCGTCTGGTCAGCGCGGCCACGGCGTCGGAGATCGGCTTGACCAGGGCAGCCTGGGCCGGGTCTTTCATGTCCAGCGCCGGGCGCACGTGCAGCACGCCGGCATCGACGTGGCCGAACATGCCATAGGCCAGGCCGTAGCCGTCGAGCAGCGCGCGGAAGTCGGCGATGTAGTCGGCCAGTTGCTCCGGCGGCACGGCGGTGTCCTCAACGAACGGCTGCGGGCGCACCTCGCCTTCGACGTTGCCGAGCAGGCCTACCGAGCGTTTGCGCATGGTGTAGACGCGGGTCACCGCTTCGGCACCCTCGGCCAGGGTGTGGCCCAGCCGCTCGACACTGGTGTCGCGCTGCAGGTGGTCGATGAACGCCTTGACCCGGGCGTTGACCTCGGCCGGCTCGTCGCCGCAGAACTCCACCAGGTTGATGCCCAGGGTCGGGCGCTCGGGGTCTGCCGGGAAATACTCGGCAACGCTGTGCCAGACGATGTCCTTCATCGCCAGCATCAGCACCTTGGAGTCGACCGTCTCGATCGACAGCGGCTTGAGCGCCATCAGCGCATTGGCGTCGCGCAGGGCGTCCATGAAGCTTGAGTAGCGCACGTTGACCAGCACGGCATACTTGGGGATCGGCAGCACATTGAGCTTGGCTTCGACCACATAGCCCAGCGAACCTTCGGCACCGCACAGCACACTGTTGAGGTTGAAGCGGCCTTGTTCGTCACGCAGGTGCGCCAGGTCATAGCCGGTCAGGCAGCGGTTGAGCTTGGGAAAGGTGGTCTCGATCAGTTCGGCCTGGGTTTCCTGAATCTCCCGGGCCATGCGGTACACCTCGCCGACCCGGCCGGGCGCGGCGCAGGCCTGCTCCAGCGCGGCATCGTCGATCGGCAGGCTGTGCAGGCGCTCGCCGCCGAGCAACACACTGTGCAGTTCCAGCACGTGGTCGCGGGTCTTGCCATAGGTGCAGCTGCCCTGGCCGCTGGCATCGGTGTTGATCATGCCGCCAACAGTGGCGCGGTTGGAAGTGGACAGCTCAGGGGCGAAGAACAGGCCGTATGGCTTGAGTGCGGCGTTGAGCTGGTCCTTGACGGTACCGGCCTGGACCCGCACCCAGCGTTCCTCGACGTTGATTTCGAGGATCTGGTTCATGTGCCGCGACAGGTCTACGACGATGCCGTCGGTCAGCGACTGGCCATTGGTGCCGGTCCCGCCACCGCGCGGGGTCAGCTTGACTTGCTGGAAACGCGGCTCAGCCATCAGGGTGGCGACACGCGCCACGTCATCAGCGTCCAGCGGGAACACCGCCGCCTGGGGCAGGCGCTGGTAGATCGAGTTGTCGGTGGCCAGCACTGTACGGGTGCCGTAGTCGGCGCTGATCTGGCCACGGAAGCCACTGTTGCGCAGGGCTTCGAGGAATTCGGGGTAGTTGGCGCTCGGCGCAAGGGTCGACAGCTGGGCGATCATCGAAGGATGGCCTCTTGATATAGGCTAATTCACGGGAATCCTGTCGTTCCGGCATGCATGGTTTCATGCGGGGATGACGTATAGGCCAATGTTCCTGTAGTTTCGCTTGAGGGGCAAACGGATAATCCTGCCGCTATCAATGACTTTTATGAATGAACTACCGCCACCTCACTCCGTCCATGTCGCTGCTGCTGGCTTTCGAGGCCGCCGCCCGGCATGAAAGCTACACCCGCGCCGCCGCCGAACTGTCGCTGACCCAGAGCGCGGTCAGCCGTCAGGTGCAGGCCCTGGAGCAGCAACTGGGCCTGACCCTGTTCCGCCGCGAGGGCCGCCAGGTGCAGCTGACCGACGTCGGCCGGCTGTACCAGCGCGAGCTGAGCGAGGCGCTGGGGCGCATCCGCAGCGCCACCTTGCAGGCGCTGGCCTACCAGTCCGGGGTCGGCACCCTGCGCCTGGCCACCCTGCCCACGTTCGGCTCGAAGTGGCTGCTGCCGCGCCTGCATGCGTTCTACAGCGCCCACCCGGGGATGCTGGTGCACATTCATTCACGCATCGAAGCGATCAACTTCGACACCAGCGAGATCGACGCCGCCATCGGCGTGGCCAGCCATGACTTGCCGGGCCTGATCTGCCACCGGTTGCACGCCGAGGAGCTGGTGGTCATCCTGCCGCCGGAGGCGGCTGGCGATGCCCAAGCCTGGGGCCCGGGGCGAATCAGCGAAGAAGTGCTGCTCAACGTGGCCAATAACCCGCATGCCTGGGGCGAGTGGTTTTCCCACCATGGCCTGCCGCACCGGGCGATGCGCCTGGGGCCGAGTTTCGAGCTGACCTCGCACCTGATCCAGGCAGTCCGGGCCGGGATCGGTATCGGCCTGGTGCCGCGTATCCTGGTCGAAGAGGAACTGGCCAAGGGTGAGCTGTTCAGCCCAGGCAACGCGTTCGCCAGCCAGCGCAGCTACTACCTGATCTACCCGGCGAGGAATGAAGCGTTGCCGTCGCTGAAAGCGTTTCGCAGCTGGCTGCTGGGGCAGATCTGAAGGCTCTGCCCCCGCTTGTTTCCAGGGCTCATCAAGGAATGTAGATATTCCAAGCGTGCACAGCACGCTGCATGGCCTCTTCAGTCAGCGTCATACGCTGCTCTAGCAGCCAGCCTGCTTCCCAGACATTGAAAGCCTGCATCCCCTCGACATCATCGTTTTCATGCAACAGGTCCTTTTCGATGCGTTTACTGGCCGGCAACTGCAGGCGCGCGGGCGATGTACGCTCCAGGTATTGGCGCCACCAGGACTGATCACAGAACCACCTGGCCATCACCGGTACCGTCTGGCGTGCGCGGATGTAGTTCAACGCCTCATCACGGCTCGCTTGCAGTTGCAGCGCCTGTTCGAAGCGCATCTCGGGGCGCCGGATGGGGAGCTGCAGGTCATCGAACAGCTTCATGCGGTACAGCAACTCGACATCGACCAGTTGCGCGCCGAGGTCGAGCGCATAGGCCTTACGCCTGGAAAAGTCATCCAGCTGCTCCAGTCGCCAGAACTGCCCGCCCTTCTCCAGTAGCTGCACCTCGGTCAGCGGGTTGCCGGTATCGCGCAGCAGCCTCCAGGTCTTGATGTACAACTCAAGGTCGGTGAAGCGCGAAATGGCATCATCACCGCAGCCATCGATTTCCGACAAACTGAACAGTTGAGCCCTGAAAGCGCTCTCCTCACGGGCTTCAACCAATGCCTGCTCTTGGGTCAACCCGCGGGCCAGCTTGCTGTCGACGATCGTGGCCAACTCACTGTCCGTGAGCACGATCAGGTCGCCGTCTTCCTTGATCCCGGTCATCATGTCATACACCCGGTACGCCAGTTGATACGCTCCGTTGTCATGGGCGAACTCCTCGGAGCTGGCCAGGACTTTGAGCAAGTTGAAGAAGTTGTGCGAACCTGGCTGCTCCTCGAGAAACTGCCATAACGACGCCAGGTCGTCTCTGTCTTCTTCGTCAACGGCATCTTCCCACTGATAACGAGCGGGTACTGGGTTGAGCACATCTTCAGGGTCGTGCCAGTGGCTGGCCGCCTCATCCCGCGCGCCTGTGCGGACCCTGCCCGTCTGCCATATGCGCGATGTCCAGAACCCGGACGGCAAAGGGCCGATCGAACTGTCCGTTATCTCGAGCCTGGATAATGTGGCATGGGTCGTTACCCCTGCCGGCAGTGCCCTTAAACGCGTGGAGCGCAGTAGCAGCGACCTCAATTCCGGCATCTTGTCGACTGAAAAACCAGCCTGCAGCGGGTTGTTCGACAAGTTCAAGTACAGCAGGGCCGTGCAGTTCTCCAACTGCTCTACCTGACCGGCATCCAGCACGATCTTGTTGCCAGACAGGTCCAACGAGGTTAACTGCGCCCGCAGAAAGGTCGGCAGGGAAAATTTACGCAAGTCGCCATTGGTCAGCTCCAGCGCCTTGAGATTGGGAAATGCACGCAGGAAACCATCAGGCATCGCACGCAGCTCGGAGTCCCTTAACGCCAGCTGGGTAATGTGCGGAAAGACTATCGGCTCAGGCAGGTCGGGAAGTTGCCCCAGGCCGAGGCCGATATCCCAGATGGCGCTCGGAAGTTCGAGGTCGAGGAACCTGCCGAGCACTGCATAGCGCCAACGGCTGATCAAGGTCTTGCGCAAACCGTAACGGGCCAACCATTCCAGCCGCAAGACGCCAAGCCGCTGCCAATGCGTCAAGGTCGTTCGCAGGACCTTGAATTGCCGCTCAAGCTCATCCAGAGCCGTCGAGGCGTTGTCCGCGCCTGCGGCACGCAGCCATCGATCAACCTGCGCCTCGGTGACGTCAGGGCATAACCAGCGCAACCGGGTTTGCAGCGCGGCAGGCCTCCCACGCCCGAACAGGCCGCGGCCACCAGACAATGGATAACCCAGCCTGCCATCCAGTAGACGCTTGGGCAGCAGAAAAGAAGGCGCCGGATGATCGGCACTGAACAGGTCCTCCACCTCTTGACGCCGCGCCCGCCATTGCCCGGCCACCGCCACACGCAGGTTGGCGGCAAACGGCTCACCGATTGCCATGGCTGCGCGCTCCCGGGCAGAGAAACTGTCGGCAAGGGTTTCGAACAGTTCACCGGGTGCACCGAGGTCTGCCCCTTTGCCATCTCGCAGCCAGAACGCGCCTTCCTGGTACATCACGCTCAATGCACCGGCAGGGCTGTCGGAAGCAGACGCAGCCCATTGACCGTGCGCATCCAGCACCTGCCAATGCTTGTCCGGCGCCACGCCTGGCAAGCCCTGCACCAGCTTGACCACCGCCCTGGCAAAATCCAGCGTCTGCGGCACATCGATCCACAACCCCTCCCCGGCGCGCGCCACCCTGATGCGCACAACGCGCTCCCGGGCGGCCAGCGCCATGGCCAACGGCACACGCTGTGAATCCGCCATCAGCGTCCGCTGCGCCTCGCTCGCCTGCTCCAGCACCTGTTGCGCAGCGAGCCGGTGCAGGCTGGCAAAGGCCTGACGCAACGGGACGGTGGCTTGATCGATGGTGTCCGTGCGCGCATAGAGCATCTGGAACAGTTGCCGCCGGTGATCGGCGACGACTTGCGCCAACGCGTCATGTGCCAGGCCCTGCTCATCGGCAAGTGCGCGGGCGCTGTGCAACAAGGCCTGGTCCTCGATCACTGCGCCGGCACGCAAACGCTGCTCCAGGTCCGTCACCCGCGCGGCTATCGCAAAGCGGTCCACCGTATCGATCAATTCGACTTCCGGTGCCTGGTCGAACACATGCAATGCCCTCAGCGCCTCATCGTCCAGGCCATGCACGGCAAGCACGTGGTCGATCAGGTGGCGTGGCAGGCTTGCGCATGCGCCGCCCAGGCGGCTGAACAACTGGTGCGTATCGCTCCAGTCGGCCGGCTGCTCGCTCCACAACCGCCAGGCGCCCGCGCCGTTGTGCTCGAGCTGTGGCGAATGGCTGCCATAGGGGTTCAAGTACCAGTCACCGTCAGCCTCCTGCCACACCTTGTAATAGGCCCCCGCCATCTCGATCCAGCTTTCGTCGCCCAGGCGGTAGACCCCGCTGGTATCCAGCTGTGCCTGCGCAGGTGGCGGGGCGCTCACGTAGGGGGCAAGGTCTTGGTTCCACAATTTTTCAGTACCGTCACCGAGCACGGCAGGCACCATGTCGTCGACCACCACTGCCCGCTGCCAGGCCTCTCGTACAGCAACACTGCCTGCCGATACTGCCGCTACCCAGGCTGCGGTCTTGCCCACATTGACCAAGTGATCCAGGGCAGCAGCGCTATCACCTTCGCGCCAATCCTTCACTGCCAGGAATGTTTCATCGAGCAAGTCCCACGCCATGACGGCCAGCAGGATCACCCCCAGTTGCGGCACGAACAGGCTGGCCAGCACCAGCCCCGACCAACCTTCCGCCTGCAAGCGCTGGTCATGGCTGAGCTGAGCGGCAAGGTCGATTTCAGCGACCGGGACGGCGATCATCGCGGCGTCGTCCTTGATCTGCGTGATGCGTGCAGTGGCCAAGGCTGAAAACAAAGGCTCAGGGTATGCCTTCATGTGCTGGTCCAGCGACCGGGTGGCAAAGGCCGCGAGGTCACCGAGACGCTCCTGCACGCTGGAAAAGAAATGCTGGCTGTCACGCCGGCGTACAAATCGCCTGAAGAACTGTTGATACGCTTTGTCACGCAGGCGCCGCCCCAGCACCTTGCGGGCAAACTGTTCAAGATCTTCGCTGATGCTCCACGGGGCCACCGGGTCTGCCGGAATGTAGACGAGCACGCACAGGCTGGTATTACGCAGCCAGCCTTCATTCACCACATCGAAGACCACGATCTGCTGCAACTGGCAGCCAAATGCCTCGAGCTGCCTGGCGACCACAGGGCGCTCCGCGAAGGGGCCGGGGCTGCCCTGGCGATACAGGTCGATCACCCACTGCAAATGCGCATCGCGGAGCACGCCATCGACGTGCGCCTTGAACGCATCGACCAGCATCATCGAACGTATCTGGCTCTCCAGCAATGCAGCAAAGCCCTGCTGCCCTTCTTGCGGGGGAGCCTCAAGTGTCGACTGCAAGTGCTCGCGGTATTTCCCGCCAATGTCCAGGCTTCGGCAAGCCTTGACAAACGCCTTGGCCGAGAGCGAATCGATCGTGCTACCGGTCGCGTCGACCACACAGTCCGCTTTCGCGACGACATGGTCCGCGGTGAAGTTCTGCATGGCCGCCCAGAGTAACGATGTGTCGTACCAGTCACGCTCCAGGGTCGGTAACCGACTGGTGAAGTAACTCTTCGACGGCGATGCATAGTCATACCACTGGCGCAGGTACAGCTGATCGACGGGGGTCGTCAGCTGCAACCGCCCGGCAAGCTGCTGTTCGGCAAAGCGATCGATGTCCTGAACCCGGGAAAATATCGCAGACAGCTGGTAGCGCGCGGCAAGACCCGCCTGCAATGCCTCGCCCAGCAAGGCAAAATGCTCCGGGTTCAGCCTCTTCAACCAGGCGGGTAGCCGCCTGGCGATCAGCTCGTCCTGGAAGCCCTGCAGTTGAGCGATCACGTCGGACTGCCGGGCCTGCTCATTGTCGGTAACCATATGCCTCGCCTTCATCTACTTTAATGAAGCGGGCCAAGGTAGGTAACAGGCAGGCGAATCAGGCGGTAGATAGGTAAATGGCAGGGCGAAAAAAACCCGATACCTGCAAGCAGGCATCGGGCCTTGTGCAGCGCCTGTGGCGACCTACTTGGCGACAGGCGTGCCAGCAATGACACTGGCCCGTGGCCGGCGGCGCTCCTTGAGCAGGTAGGCAACCAGCATCGCTGCCAGCCACACCGGGATCGCGTACACCGATACCTGGATACCGGGGATCATCAGCATGATGCCCAGGATCAGTACCACGAAAGCCAGTACCAGGTAGTTGCCGTACGGGTACCACAATGCCTTGAACAGCGGCTTCTGGCCGATGCGGTCAAGGTGCTGGCGGAACTTCAGGTGCGAGTAGCTGATCATCGCCCAGTTAATCACCAGGGTCGCGACCACCAGCGACATCAGCAGCTCCAGGGCATTCTGCGGCATCAGGTAGTTGAGCAGCACGGCGATCAGGGTCACGCCCGCCGACACCAGGATCGAACGCACCGGCACGCCGCGCTTGTCGACCTTGGCCAGCGAGGCCGGGGCATCACCCTGCTCGGCCATGCCCAGCAGCATGCGGGCGTTGCAGTAGGTGCCGCTGTTGTAGACCGACAGCGCTGCGGTCAACACCACGAAGTTCAACAGGTTGGCCGCCACGTCGCTGCCCAGCAGCGAGAACACCTGGACGAACGGGCTGCTGCCGTAGCTGCCGCCGGACGCATCGATGCTGGCGACCAGGTTGTCCCATGGGGTCAGCGACAGCAGCACGACCAGAGCGCCTACATAGAAGATCAGGATGCGGTAGATGACCTGGTTGATCGCTTTCGGGATCACGGTCTTTGGCTTGTCGGCCTCGGCGGCAGTGAAACCGAGCATCTCCAGCCCACCGAACGAGAACATGATGAACGCCAGGGCCATCACCAGGCCGCTGACCCCATGCGGGAAGAAGCCACCGTGGCTCCACAGGTTGCTCACCGAGGCGTCAGGGCCGCCGTTGCCGCTGGTCAGCAGGTACGCCCCCAAGCCGATCATGCTGACGATGGCCACGACCTTGATGATGGCGAACCAGAACTCTGCCTCACCAAAGAACTTCACGTTCATCAGGTTGATGGCGTTGATCAGCACGAAGAACGCAGCCGCCGTGACCCAGGTCGGGATCTCCGGCCACCAGTAATGCACGTACTTGCCCACCGCCGACAGCTCCGACATGCCCACCAGGATGTACAGCACCCAGCAGTTCCAGCCCGACAGGAAGCCGGCGAAGCCGCCCCAGTAGGTGTGGGCGAAATGGCTGAACGAGCCGGCCACCGGCTCTTCGACGATCATCTCGCCGAGCTGGCGCATGATCATGAAGGCGATGAAGCCGCAGATGGCGTAACCGAGGATCATCGACGGGCCGGCGGATTTCATCACGCCTGCCGAACCGAGGAACAGGCCGGTACCAATCGCGCCGCCGAGGGCGATCAACTGGATGTGGCGGTTCTTCAGGCCCCGCTTGAGCTCGCCTGAATGCATGTTTTGTCCACTCATGAACGAAGTCACCTGCATTGTTTTTATCTGTGACGGAATCGGACCCACCGCGCTCGTGGCGCAGCGGAATGGGCAAGGTGGTTACCTTGGGTTTCCTGCCAACGGATGCCGCCGGGGCGGATCAGCCAGGTGTGGGCAGGAGTGCGCGGTACGCAAGAGGGTCACAGGTAAAACGCGGCGCACTGTATACCCCTGCAAACGCGCAGGCGTCAACGCGTTGCATCGTTTCCCTGGGAAAAAACGCAGCGATCCTGTGGTAGGAGCCTGAAAAGGCGAAGTGATCGGCGTACATGGCGCCTCCATTTGTTGTTCTGTTGGCCCGGCTCTGTGGACGGGCTTTTTGCACATGGCAATGAGTGCTATATCACCGTGGTACGGGGGTTTGAGCAAGACTGGACGAGATGGAGGGAGGGGATTCTTGATGGGTGCCGCGGCAAGTTCTGTTTACACGGACAGGAAAAATCCGAATTGCGGGCCGAATTCGGCCAGTTCTGTATAAATTTTTTTACAGGGTGGTTTGGAAACTTGCCAGTCGTCCGAAATTTTCTTTTTCTTCAATATCTTGGGCTGCTGCGCAGCCCCAAAAATCTTAAAGGCATAAAAAAACCAGCCCGAAGGCTGGTTCTCATTACCGCTGTGACCCATCAGCCGCGAGGCTTGCCACGACCGCGACCAGCCGGCTTGTCACCGTCAGGCTTGCCCGGGCGCTTGCGCATTTCGCTCGGCCGCTCGGCCACAGCGCTGCCACGGCTGCCCTTGCGCGGCGCTTCGTCACGCGGCTGACGTGCAGGGCGCTCGGCTGCGGCACCCTCATGGGCCGGACGCAGGCTGCGCACGCGCTCGTTGCGCCCCAGTGGGCGGCTCGATTTGCGCTGCAGGCGTTCCATCTTGTCCTTGGCCTTGAGGTTCATGGCTGGCAGCGCAACCGGCTGCAGGCCGACTTCAGCGGCGAGGATGTCGATTTCGCCCTGGGTCATTTCACGCCAGCGGCCCATCGGCAGGTCGGAGTTGAGGAACACCGGGCCGAAGCGCACGCGCTTCAGGCGGCTGACCACCATGCCCTGGGATTCCCACAGGCGGCGCACTTCACGGTTACGGCCTTCCATCACCACGCAGTGGTACCAGTGGTTGAAGCCTTCGCCGCCTGGCGCCTTCTGGATGTCGGTGAACTTGGCCGGGCCGTCTTCGAGCATCACGCCGGCCTTGAGGCGATCGATCATTTCGTCATCGACTTCACCCCGCACGCGCACGGCGTACTCGCGGTCCATCTCGTAGGACGGGTGCATCAGGCGGTTGGCCAGTTCGCCGTCGGTGGTGAACAGCAGCAGGCCGGTGGTGTTGATGTCGAGGCGGCCGATGTTGATCCAGCGGCCTTCTTTAGGCCGCGGCAGTCGGTCGAACACGGTCGGGCGGCCTTCCGGGTCGTCACGGGTGCAGATCTCGCCGTCGGGCTTGTTGTACATGATCACCCGGCGCGTGGCCTCGGCGGCCTCCTCACGCTTGATCAGCTTGCCATCGACAGTAATGGCGTCGTGCAGGTCGACGCGCAGGCCGAGGGTGGCCTCGACGCCGTTGACCTTGATACGGCCCTGGCTGATCCAGGCTTCGACGTCACGGCGCGAACCGACGCCAATGCGCGCCAGCACCTTCTGCAGCTTTTCGCCGGCTGGCGGGGTAATTTCGGTATTTTGCAGGTCTTGCTCACTCATCTGGGCACCTCCCGGTGTAGGAATGAAATAAGGGTCTTGGCAGCGAACGCGCCAAAGGGCCGCGCATCATACGCGGTTCGCTGGGGGAACGCACTGCAGGGTAGAGGGTTTTGTCGGCTTTGGGAGTGAATTCTGCCTAATGGTGATGAGTAGGCAGTAACGGCCTCTTCGCGGGTTTACCCGCGAAGAGGCCGGCACAGGCAGCAGAAGAGTCAGGGCTGCGACTTGCCCTCTTCCACCGAGGCCTCGGGCTCTTCCTCGCGCAGGTCGTCGAAGTCGGTCTTCAGCCCCTCCTCCATGGCATCGAGCTCCACCAGCAAACTGCGGAAACTGGTCTCTTCCTTGGGCTCAGCCTGCATCTCTTCGTCACCCAGGCTGGCATCGGCCAAGGCCTGTATGTGCGCCGGCACCGGGGCATCATCCGGGTCCAGCAGCGGCGCCGGCTCCATCTCGCGCAGTTCGGCCAGCGCTGGCAGCTCGTCCAGGCTCTTGAGGTTGAAGTGATCGAGAAACGCCTTGGTGGTGGCGAACATCGCCGGTCGCCCGGGTACCTCGCGGTAGCCGACCACGCGAATCCACTCACGCTCCATCAGCGTCTTGATGATGTTGCTGTTGACCGCCACGCCCCGCACATCCTCGATCTCGCCGCGGGTGATGGGCTGGCGGTAGGCGATCAGCGCCATGGTCTCGAGCAACGCACGGGAATAACGCTGGGGGCGCTCCTCCCACAGCCTTCCGACCCAGGGCGCGAAGTCTTCACGAATCTGCAGGCGGTAACCGGTGGCCACCTCCTTGAGCTCGAACGCTCGCCCGGCGCAGGACTTGGCGAGCACTTCCAGGGCTTTCTTGAACACCTTCGGCTCGGGGCGCTCGGCCTCCTCGAACAGCTCGTAGAGGCGTTCGAGGGACTGCGGCTTGCCCGAAGCGAGCAGGAAAGCTTCGATCAGCGACGCCAGGTCGCGGGGTTCATTCAGGTTCATCAGGTTCTTCGACAGACTCGGGACGCAGCCGCACATGGATCGGCGCAAAGGGCGCATTCTGCACCAGTTCGACCAGCGATTCCTTCACCAGCTCGAGGACCGCCATGAAGGTCACCACCACGCCAAGCTTACCCTCGTCCGAAGCGAACAACTCGACAAACGGCACGAAAGCGCCACCTTTGAGGCGCTCCAGCACATCACTCATGCGCTCGCGGGTGGACAGCGTCTCGCGGGTGATCTGGTGGCTCTCGAACAGATCGTTGCGGCGCATGACTTCGGCCATGGACACCAGCAGCTCTTCCAGGCTGACCTGTGGCAGCAGCTTGCGCACTTTGGCCTGGGGGGCCTCAAGACGCGGCACGACGATCTCGCGGCCCACCCGCGACAACTCGTCGATGCCTTCGGCGGCAGCCTTGAACCGCTCGTACTCCTGCAGGCGGCGGATCAGCTCGGCGCGCGGGTCGCCCTCCTCTTCCTCGACCTCGACCGAGCGCGGCAACAGCATGCGCGACTTGATTTCGGCCAGCATCGCGGCCATCACCAGGTACTCGGCGGCCAGCTCCAGGCGCACGCTCTTCATCAGCTCGACATAGCCCATGTACTGGCGTGTGATCTCCGCCACGGGAATGTCGAGGATGTCGATGTTCTGCTTGCGGATCAGGTACAGCAGCAGGTCCAGCGGCCCCTCGAAGGCTTCGAGGATGACCTCCAGGGCGTCCGGCGGGATGTACAGGTCCACCGGCATTTCGGTCAGTGCTTCGCCGTAGACCAGCGCCAGTTGCAACTGCTGGGGCGAAGCGCCCTGCCCGGCCGGCGCCCCGGCTACCTCCACCTGACTCACGCGTTGACCATGAACGGCGTGGGGTCGCCGCAACCTTCGCGGATCAGCTCAGGTTCGTCGCCGGACAGGTCGATGATGGTCGAGGCCTTGAGGTCGCCAAAGCCGCCGTCGATGACCAGGTCCACATGGTGCTCCAGGCGCTGGCGAATCTCGTAGGGATCGGTCATCGGCTCGCTGTCGCCCGGCAGGATAAGGCTCACGCTCATCAGCGGCTCGCCCAGTTCGGCCAACAGCGCCAGGGTGATGCCGTGGTCAGGTACGCGCAGGCCTATGGTGCGGCGCTTTTCATGCAGCAGCAGGCGCGGCACTTCGCGGGTACCGTTGAGAATGAAGGTGTAGGGCCCGGGCACGTGGGCCTTGAGCAGGCGGAAGGTGCCGGTGTCGACCTTGGCGTACAGCCCCAGTTGCAACATGTCGCAGCACATCAGGGTGAAGTTGTGGGTCTTGTCCAGGCCGCGCAGGCGGCGCACGCGCTCGATCGCCGCCTTGTCGCCGATCTGGCAGCCCAGGGCGTAGGCCGAGTCGGTCGGGTAGACCACCACGCCGCCCTTGCGGATGATCTCCACCGCCTGGCGGATCAGGCGCGGTTGTGGGTTCTCCGGATGAATCTGGAAAAATTGGCTCACAAAGTCGTCCTGTTCATAGCGCCATAGGCTGTTCATGGCTGAATCGACGCCACAGAGGTGGCAGGTCCTCGGGCAATGGCCGGTAGGCACCGATCTCGCCCCAGGTGCCGGGGCCGTGGAAATCGCTGCCAGCGCTTGCCAGCAGGCCGAACTCACGGCTAAGGATGGACATCGTGCCCACCTGCTCGGCCGGCATCATCCCGTTGACCACTTCAAGTGCCTGCCCGCCTGCCTGAATATAGTCGGCAATCAGGCGCCTGCGCTTGCTGCGGGTCAGATCGTAATGCATGGGATGCGCAAGGCTCACCCAGGCGTTGGACTGGCGCAGGGTGGCGACAGTTTCATCGAGCGTCGGCCAGTGCTGCTTGACGTCGCCCAGCTTGCCGGCCCCGAGCCACTTGCGGAAGGCCTCGGCGCGGTCCTTGACATGGCCGGCGCGCACCAGGAATTCGGCAAAGTGTGGCCGCGCCGGGGCGTTGCCGCTGTCACCCAGTTCCTGCTGCACGGCCCGTGCGCCGTCGAGGGCACCCGGCATGCCCTTGGCCGCCAACCGTTTGTCGATTTCCTCGGCGCGCAACCAGCGGCCGCGGTGCAAGGCCTCGATGGCCTGGAGCAAGGGCGGCGCATCGAGCGGGAAGTTGTAGCCCAGCACGTGAATGGTCGCGCCACCCCAGGTGCACGACAGCTCCACGCCGCTGACCCAGCGCATGCCACGCGCGTGGCAGGCCTGGCGCGCCTCGGCCAGCCCTTCGAGGGTATCGTGGTCGGTCAGTGCCAGCGTTTGCACCCCGTGCTCATGGGCCCGGGCGACCAGGTCCGTAGGCGACAGGGCGCCGTCGGAGGCCGTGCTGTGACAGTGCAGATCAACATTCATGGAGGAGCGCTTTCGCTGGAATCGATGTTTGTTATTATGCCGTCACATCCCGATCCTGGCTGCCATTGTGAAACAATTCATCGATTTCATCCCGCTGCTGCTGTTCTTCATCGTCTACAAGCTCGACCCGCGCCCGGTGGACGTCGCCGGTCACAGCTTCGAATTCGGCGGCATCTACAGCGCCACAGCGATGCTGATCATCAGCTCGCTGGTGGTTTACGGCGCACTGTTCCTGCGCCAGCGCAAGCTGGAGAAGGGCCAGTGGCTGACGTTGATCGCCTGCCTGGTGTTCGGTGGCCTGACCCTGACCTTTCACAGCGAAACCTTCCTCAAGTGGAAAGCGCCGGTGGTCAACTGGCTGTTTGCCCTGGGCTTCGCCGGGAGTCACTTCATCGGCGACCGGGTGCTGATCAAGCGCATCATGGGCCACGCCTTGACCCTGCCCGATGCCATCTGGTCGCGCCTGAACGTGGCCTGGGTCGCCTTCTTCGTGTTCTGCGGCGCCGCCAACCTGTTCGTTGCCTTTACCTTCCAGAACTTCTGGGTCGACTTCAAGGTGTTCGGCAGCCTGGGCATGACCGTGATCTTCCTGGTGGCGCAGGGTGTTTACCTGTCGCGTCACTTGCACGACGACCCTTCAACCTCCAAACCCAAGGATTGACATGCTCTACGCCATCATCGCCAGCGACGTCGCGAACTCCCTGGAAAAACGCCTGGCCGCACGCCCGGCGCACATCGAGCGCCTGCAGCAGCTCAAGGCCGAAGGCCGCGTGGTACTGGCCGGCCCGCACCCGGCCATCGACAGCAACGACCCAGGTGAAGCCGGCTTCAGCGGCAGCCTGATCGTCGCCGAGTTCGACTCCCTGGCAGCGGCCCAGGCCTGGGCCGATGCCGACCCGTACATCGCCGCCGGCGTGTACGACAAGGTCATCGTCAAGCCGTTCAAGCAAGTCCTGCCTTGAGCTGCAGCACGTCGCCTTTAAAGCCGGCGACGTGCCCTGCCCCGCCCTGATCGCAGGCTTGAATTGCACGCTCGTGCCCAGTCTGCGGTATCTTTGCCGCTGGCGGACACAGAAGACGCCGTCAATGGTTGAATTGAGTGAGTCATGAGCGAGCTGTTACTGATTGATGATGACCAGGAACTCTGCGAGCTGCTCGGCAGCTGGCTGACCCAGGAAGGGTTTGCGGTACGCGCCTGCCACGATGGGCTGAGCGCGCGCCAGGCCTTGGCCGAGCATGCCCCGGCGGCCGTGGTGCTGGATGTGATGCTGCCCGACGGCAGCGGCCTGGAGCTGCTCAAGCAACTGCGCAGCGAGCATGCCGAGTTGCCGGTACTGATGCTGTCGGCCCGTGGCGAACCCCTGGACCGCATCCTCGGCCTGGAGCTGGGTGCCGATGATTACCTGGCCAAGCCCTGTGACCCTCGTGAGCTCACCGCCCGCCTGCGCGCCGTGCTGCGCCGCAGCCACCCCACCGCCACCACCACCCAGCTGGAGATCGGTGATCTGGCGTTCAGCCCGGTGCGCGGCGTGGTCAGCATCGATGGCCGCGACATGAGCCTGACCCTGTCCGAAAGCCGCATCCTCGAAGCGCTGCTGCGCCAACCGGGCGAGCCGCTGGACAAGCAGGAACTGGCGCAGATCGCCCTGGGGCGCAAGCTGACCCTGTATGACCGCAGCCTGGACATGCATGTCAGCAACCTGCGCAAGAAGATCGGCCCGCATGCCGATGGGCGGGCGCGGATCGTCGCGCTGCGTAGCCGCGGTTACTACTACTGCCTGTAAGCCAGCATGGGGCCGCCCGCGCCCCATCTTTACCCTGCCTTTACCGTCCGCTGACTGCGCTTGACCTTGATCTCCCTAGACTGAGCTCATCCGGTAACCACCGGCCCATGACAGGAGAGACGCCATGCGCAAGACCCTTATCGCCCTGATGTTCGCCGCCGCTCTGCCGACCGTGGCCATGGCCATGCCTGAAGGCGGCCCGCGTCACGACGGCCCGCATCATCGCGGTGATGCGCCTTTCGCCCAACTGGACCTGAGCCGCGACCAGCGCCAGCAGATCGGCAAGCTGATGGGCGAGCAGATGCAGCACCGCCGCGAAATCACCGAGCGCTACCTGAACAAGCTGCCAGCCGCCGAGCAGAAGGCCATGAAGGACGAGCTCAAGGCCAGCCACGACAAGACCGACAGCCAAGTCCGCGCGCTGCTCAAGCCTGACCAGCAGAAGAAGTTCGACGAACTGCAAAAGGAACGCGAAGCCCGCAAGGCTGAATGGAAGGAGTTCCAGGACTGGAAAGCTGCAAAAGCCGCCAAGGCCCAGTAAGCTTCCTCCGCAATGCCCGGCCCGCCTCAAGCGGGCCGGGCTTTTCCCGTTTACAGGAGGTGCTCTTGCGTTCTCTGTTCTGGCGCATCCTGGCCAGTTTCTGGCTGGCCATCACCCTGGTCGCAGGCTTGTCGATCCTGCTCGGCCACGTGCTTAACCAGGACGCCTGGATCCTCAGCCGCCACCCGGGCCTCAAGACCATGGCCAGCCATTGGGCCAAGCATTACGAGCAAGAAGGCCTGGAGTCTGCCCAGGCCTTCCTCGAGCGACGCAAGCAGCGCTACAAGATCGATGTGCAGGTGCTGGACGACAGCGGCGATGCGGTGGTGCCCGGGACTTTCCCGCGCCGCGCTGCGGCGTTCGAGGCGCGCCAGCACAATGACGAGCGCCACCTGCCGTGGCGGCGCCTGACCGAGGAATACACCAGCCCCGACACCGGCAATACCTACTTGCTTATCTACCGCATCCCGCACCCAGAGCTGGACGCCTGGCACCGTGAGAGCCTGCTCTGGCCGTTGAGTGCGCTGGGCATTGCCTTGGTGGTGCTGACCTTGTTCAGCTTGCTGGTGACCCTGTCGATCACTCGCCCCCTGAGCCGCCTGCGCAGCGCCGTGCACGACCTTGGCCAGGCCAGCTACCAACAGAACAGCCTGGCCCGCCTGGCCGCCCGGCGTGACGAGTTCGGCGTGCTGGCCAAGGACTTCAACAAGATGGGCGCGCGCCTGCAGAGCCTGATCGGCAGCCAGCGCCAGCTGCTGCGTGACGTGTCTCACGAGCTGCGTTCGCCGCTGGCCCGCCTGCGCATTGCCTTGGCCCTGGCCGAGCGCGCCGAAACCGAACAGCGCCAGGCCTTGTGGCCACGCTTGACCCGTGAATGCGACCGCCTGGAAGACCTGATCAGCGAAATCCTGACGTTGGCCCGGGTCGATGCCGAGCAGGCCCACGCCGAGCCTGTCGACCTCAACGCCTTGCTCGGCAGCGTGCGCAAGGACGCTCAGCTCAGCGCACCAGAGCAGGAGGTGAAACTGGAGGCGCAGCCGGGGCTGACGCTGCAAGGCTGGCCGACGCTGATCGAGCGTGCCGTGGACAACCTGGTGCGCAATGCCCTGCGCTTCAACCCGCAAGGGCAGCCGATCGAAATCAGCGCGCAGCGCGAGCAGGACACGATCGTGCTGAGTGTGCGTGACCATGGGCCGGGGGCTGCGCCGGAGCACCTGGCGCAATTAGGGGAGCCGTTCTTCCGGGCGCCGGGGCAGGAAGCGGCAGGTCATGGGCTGGGGCTGGCGATTGCGCGCAAGGCGGCAGAGCGGCATGGCGGCAGCCTGGTGCTGGAGAATCACCCGCAGGGCGGGTTTGTGGCCCGGCTGGAATTGCCGCTGGTGGTGGTGACTGGCAGTTGAAGTGATAGTGGGCTACCGGCCCTTTCGCGGGTAAACCCGCTCCCACAGGGATCGCCTCAGGCCTGGAGCCAGCGCTGTACCTGTGGGGCGGGCTTGCCCGCGAAGAATCCGGCGCGTTATTCGCCCCAGGCGCTGACGTACTCGGCAGTCTCCAGAATCGGCGCCGTGCGCGGCTCGGCCATTGGCGTGCCGACGTACAAGTAGCCGATCAGCTCTTCGTTTTCAGCCAGGCCCAAACCCTTGTGCACATGGGCATCGAACGCCATGTCGCCGGTACGCCATACCGCACCGATCCCCTGGGCATGGGCCGCAATCAGGATGCCATGGGCCGCGCAACCCGCAGCCAGGCGCTGCTCCGACTTGGGTACCTTGAAGTGGTCCTGCAGCTTGGCGATCACCACGATCAGCAACGGTGCACGCAACGGCATGGCCCGCGCCTTGTCCAGCGCAGCCTGACTGGCGTCGCCCTTGTGCTGCAACGCTTCGGCAAACAGTTCACCGAGCTTGTCGCGGCCCTGGCCCTCGATGGTCAGGAAGCGCCATGGCCGCAGCTGGCCGTGGTCCGGTGCGCGCAAGGCGGCCTGGAACAGCGCCTCACGCTGGGCCTCGTTGGGCGCAGGGTCGGTCAGGCGTGGCACGGAAACACGGTTGAGCAATGCGTCGAGAGCCTCCATCGGCTACCCTCCTGGCAGGTAAATGTGCGGCCATTCTAGCGTTTACATCACCAGACCCATAGGTAGAATGGCGCCCTTCCGTTTCGAGTCAGAGCAGATCACATGGCGATGCCGACCTTAAGGATCATTGGTTTCATCATCGGCATCTTCCTGATCACCCTGGCGGTCAGCATGGTCGTGCCCATGGCGACCCTGGTGGTGTTCGAACGCACCGGCGACATGCCGTCGTTCCTCTGGTCGAGCCTGATCACCTTCATCGCCGGCCTGGCCATGGTGCTGCAGGGGCGCCCCGAGCACGTCCACCTGCGCCCGCGCGACATGTACCTGCTCACGGTCAGCAGCTGGGTGGTGGTGTGCGTCTTCGCCGCACTGCCCTTCCTGCTGACCCAGCACATCAGCTACACCGACGCTTTCTTCGAGAGCATGTCCGGTATCACCGCCACCGGCGCCACGGTGCTCAGCGGGCTGGACAGCATGTCGCCGGGCATCCTGATGTGGCGCTCGATGCTGCACTGGCTCGGTGGCATCGGTTTCATCGCCATGGCGGTGGCGATCCTGCCGCTGCTGCGCATCGGGGGCATGCGCCTGTTCCAGACCGAATCGTCGGACCGTTCGGAAAAGGTCATGCCGCGCTCGCACATGGTCGCCAAGTCGATCGTCGGCGTATACGTCGGCTTCTCCATCTTTGGCGCACTGGCCTTCTGGTGGGCCGGCATGAGCCCGTTCGATGCCATCAACCACGCCATGTCAGCGATCTCCACTGGCGGTTTCTCCACCTCTGACCAGTCCCTGGCCAAGTGGGACATCCCCGCCGTGCACTGGGTCGCGGTGGTGGTGATGATCCTCGGCAGCCTGCCCTTCACGCTGTACGTGGCCACCCTGCGCGGCAACCGCAAGGCGCTGATACGCGACCAGCAGGTGCAGGGTTTGCTGGGCATGCTGGTGGTGACCTGGATCGTGCTCGGCACCTGGTACTGGTACACCACCAACCTGCACTGGCTCGATGCCCTGCGCCACGTGGCATTGAACGTGACCTCGGTGGTCACCACCACCGGCTTCGCGCTGGGCGACTACAGCCTGTGGGGCAACTTCTCGCTGATGCTGTTCTTCTACCTGGGCTTCGTCGGTGGCTGCTCTGGCTCGACGGCCGGCGGCATCAAGATTTTCCGTTTCCAGGTCGCCTACATCCTGCTCAAGGCGAGCCTCAACCAGCTGATCCACCCGCGCGCGGTGATCAAGCAGAAATACAACGGGCATCGCCTGGACGAAGAGATCGTGCGCTCGATCCTGACCTTCTCGTTCTTCTTCGCCATCACCATCTGCGTAATGGCGCTGCTGCTGTCATTGCTGGGCGTGGACTGGATGACCGCGCTGACCGGTGCTGCCGGAACGGTGTCGGGCGTTGGCCCGGGCCTGGGCGAAGTGGTCGGTCCTTCGGGCAATTACTCGACGTTGCCGGATGCCGCCAAGTGGATTCTCGCTACCGGCATGCTGCTTGGTCGCCTGGAGATCATCACCGTGCTGGTGTTATGTATGCCGGCGTTCTGGCGTCATTGACCTCGGCAGGCTCCGCGCCCAGCCGGGCGCGGTATTCGCTGGGGGTCTCATCGAACCAGCGGCGAAATGCCCGGTAGAAGTTGCTCGGGTCGGCAAAGCCCAACAGGTAGGCGGTTTCCAGCAGGGTCATGCCCGGCTGGGCCAGGTACTGTTCGGCGAGCTCACGACGGGTGTCGTCGAGCAACGCCTGGAAGCTGGTGCCCTCTTCCTGCAAACGGCGCTGCAGGGTGCGCTGGGACAGGTGCAGGGCCTGGGCCAGCGTTTCGCGCTTGGGTTCGCCTTGGGGCAGGATACGGCACAGCACCTGGCGCACCCTATGGGTCACGCGGCTCTCGGAAAAACGCGCCAGGTATTCGCCAGCAAAGCGGTCATGCAGGATGGCCATGGCTTCGTTGGCGGTGGGCAACGGCGCTTCCATGTCGGCCCGTTCGAATACCAGGGCATCGTGTGGCGCGCCGAATACCAGCGGGGAATGAAAGGCCACCTTGTACGGCTCGATATCCTTCGGCTGCGGCCCTTGCACCAGCACCCGCCGCGGCTGCACCGGCCGGCCACTGAGCCATTTGCACAAGGCCAGCGCACAGGCCAGTGACGCTTCGGCGCTGTGCCGGGTGGGGGGCAGGTGATCGCCATGCACGGTCAGGATCAGCGAATAGCCTTCAGGGCCAAGGGTGAAACTCAGGTCGGAGCTTTCGGCAATGATGCGTTGGTAACGCACCAGCCGCTCAAAGCCTTCGGCCAGGGTGCGGCTGGACATCAGCGCATAGCCCACCACATGGAACGAAGCCGGGCGCACCACCCGCGCCATGTTCAGGCCAATCGCCTCGTTGCCCGAGAGCTCGACCGCGAGCTGCCAGAGGCGGGTCATGGCGTCCTGCGGAAAACGTGCATCCGGATCGTCGAGTGCGGCGAAATCCAACCCCAGCTGCTTGAACATCGCCGGGCAATCGAGCCCTTCGAGCTCCAGCGCCTTCACAATCCCTGATGCCCAGCTGGCTGACGTGGTTCTCTCACTCATGGCAGGCTTCTTGTACGGACCGCTTCATGCGGTGAACCTCAAGGATACTCATTTGGCGCCTATTGTCACTGGCCGGCCCCGCCAATGACTCTAGACTCGAATCAGGCTCCACGCCGTGTATCCTGTCCAAAAGTGATAATCCCGGAGCACTGCCCATGACCAGCACAGCGCAGTTTCGCAGTTTTGCCGAGTTCTATCCGTATTACCTGGGCGAGCACAGCAACCCCACCTGCCGGCGCCTGCACTTTGTCGGCACCAGCCTGGTGATTGCCTTGCTGGCCTACACCATTGGCAGTGGCAAGTGGTTGTTGCTGCTGGCGGTACCGTTCTGCGGCTACGGCTTCGCCTGGGTGGGGCATTTCTTTTTCGAGAAGAACCGGCCGGCGACGTTCAGCCACCCCTGGTACAGCCTGATTGGCGACTTCGCCATGTTCCGCGACATCCTGCTCGGCAGGATCAGCCTCTAGCCTGGGGGCGCAGCCGGTTCATGCCGGCTCGCGCAGCGCAGCAGCTTGCGCGGCCAGCCGCGCCTGGGCATCGGCCAGCCGATACAACGCGATGCTGCCATCCCAGTGCTCGATCAGCGCCGTGCACGATTCCACCCAATCGCCGCAGTTCAGGTACTCCACCTCCCCCACCTGGCGGATCTCGGCATGATGGATATGCCCGCACACCACCCCATGAAAGCCGCGCCGGGTGCATTCATGGGCAATCGCATCCTCGAAGTCGCTGATGAAGTTCACCGCCCCCTTGACCTTGTGCTTGAGGTACGCCGACAGCGACCAGTAGCCATACCCATAGCGGGCACGCCAATGGTTGAGCCAGCGGTTGAGCACCAGGGTGAATTCGTAGGCACGGTCGCCAAGAAAGGCCAGCCAGCGGTGATAGCGGGTAATGACGTCGAACTGGTCGCCATGCACCACCAGCAGGCGACGGCCATCGGCGGTCAGGTGCTCGGCCTCGTCCACCAGTTGGATGTTGCCCAGCATCAGCTTCGAATAACGGCGCAGGAATTCGTCATGGTTGCCGGTGACGTAGATCACCTCGGTGCCGCGCTTGCTCATGGTCAGCAAGCGGCGGATCACATTGGTATGGGCTTGCGGCCAATAGATGCCGCTGCGCAGCTTCCAGCCATCGATGATATCGCCGACCAGGTAGATACGGTCGGCCTGGTAACCCTTGAGGAACTGCGACAGGTGTTCGGCCTGGCAGTCTCGCGTGCCCAGGTGCACATCGGATATCCACAGCGTGCGCACGCGCTGCTTGCGTGACGGGCGAGAAAGTTCGACATGGGTCATGGGCAGGCTCCGGCGCTGTTTGCTGGAGACTGGCAGGCACAGATGACAGGTTGGTGGCAGGGATGTGACGAGTGATGGTCTGCCAGGAATGCGGCACAATGGCGGGCAGCCCCACGAGGAAGCCCCATGGCCGGCCCGATACTTTCCATGCGTCATTACCGCGATGAGCTGATCGCCCACAGTCACGAACACCCGCAACTGGTGTTCGGCCTGCACGGCCGCCTGGACTTCGAGGTGCAGGGCCACAGCGCCAAGGTCGCCCGCCAGGGGCTGGTGGTGGTGCCCGCTGGTGCCCACCACACGTGCGGCAGTGACGTCGGCAGCGATTGCCTGGTGCTGGATGTACCGGACGAACACTGGCTGCACGAGCAGCTGGGCGCGCATGCCGATGCCAGCCGGCGCCTGCTCGACCAGCCTGGCGCACGAGGGCTGAACGAGCGCCAGCAGCAACTGGTGGACTGGCTGGCGGCGAGCCCCATGGACGACCCGCTGATCGCCCGGCAAGGCGCGGTACTGTTGTTGGCCAGCCTCAACCCCAGCGCTTCGGCCATCGTCACGCCCAGCCACCGCCTGCCCTATGCCGCATTCGATGTGCATATCGAACAGCACGCGGCGTACCCCTTGCAGGTGGCCGACCTGGCGCGCATCGCCGGCTTGTCCAGTACCCGGCTGCATGCACGGTTCAGCGCCGAATGTGGCATGACGCCGATGGACTACATTCGCCAGCGACGCCTGCTCAAGGCCAGGCGGCTGGTCACGCAGACCTTGCTGCCGATCGGGGAGATCGCGGCGCAGGTGGGGTACAGCTCGCAGAGTGCATTTTCGGCGGCGATGCTGCGGGCGTTCGGTTGCTCGCCGCTGGCGCTGCGGCGAGCGTCTGGCGACAACTGACGGCAGGATGGCGACAGAACCTGTTGGCCTGTGGCTTTACACTGTGCTGTACCGGCCCTTTCGCGGGTGAACCCGCGAAAGGGCCCGTACAGCCCGTAAAGAATTAAAGGACTTGCAATGAACCACCGCACCGCCCTCGGCGCCCTGCACATCGGCGCGCTGTTCTTCGGCCTGACCGGCGTCTTCGGCAAACTGGCCGCCAGCGCCAGCCCGACGATCATCGTCTTCGGCCGCGCCGCCTTCGCCGTGCTGGCCCTGGCGTTGTTCGCCAGCCTCACCGGCCCCGGCTGGCGACGCCTGAGCGGCCATGACATACGCCGCCTGCTGCTCGGCGGCGTGCTGTTGGCCGGTCATTGGGTCAGCTTCTTCATCGCCGTGAAGGTCGGCGGCGTGGCCATCGCCACCCTGGGATTCGCCAGCTTCCCGGCGTTCACCGTGATCCTCGAAGGCCTGCTGTTCCGCGAGCGCATCCGCCGCAACGAAGGTGTGCTGGTCGTGCTGGTCAGCATCGGCCTGATACTGGTCACCCCACAGTTCGACCTGGCCAGCCAGGCCACCGGTGGCCTGCTCTGGGCCTTGCTCTCCGGTTTGTTGTTCTCGCTGCTGTCGCTGACCAACCGTGCCGGCTCCGGGCGCTTGCCGGCCGTGCAGGCAGCGCTGTGGCAGAACCTGGTGATCGGCGTGTGCCTGCTGCCTTTCGCCGGCCCGGGGCTGAGCCAGGTCGCCCGCATCGACTGGCTGTGGATCGCCCTGCTCGGGGTCTTCTGCACCGGCGTCGCCCACAGCCTGTTCGTGGCCAGCCTGGGGGTGATCAAGGCGCGCACCGCCGCCGTGGTGTTTGCCATGGAACCGGTCTACGGCATCGCCGTGGCCTGGGCGGTGTTCGCCGAAACGCCCACCCTGCGCATGCTGCTGGGCGGCGTGCTGATCATTTTCGCCATCGTGCTGTCGAGCCGCATGGCCGCCGAGCAACCGCCGCGGCACAAGGTCGCGGCCGAGGGCGCCTGATCAGCGATCGTTGTGGCCCAGGTCGCGCTGCGGGTCGATCTGGTCGCGCACGCGCTGCTTCAGCACCTTGGCCTCGGGGAAGCCACCGTCGGCCTTGCGTTCCCAGATCTGCACGCCATTGCAAGTGATGCGGAAGATGCCGCCGGTGCCAGGCTCCAGCGCCACCCGGCCAAGGTCGTCGCTGAAGGTGCTGAGCAGTTCCTGGGCCAGCCAGGCGGCGCGCAGCAGCCATTGGCATTGCGTGCAATAAGTGATGACGATTTCCGGCTTGTTGTCGGCCATGCTGAAGCATCTCCAGGTGAGGGGCCGCTTATACTAGCGGTCTTTAGCCTTCGGTTTGAGACTCACGATGCGCCGCCTGCTGCTCTGTTTTTTGCTGACGCTCACCACCCTCACCGTATTCGCCGCCGAGCCTGCCCGCCCCAAGGTCGGCCTGGTGCTGTCTGGCGGCGCGGCCCGTGGCCTGGCTCATATTGGCGTGCTCAAGGCGCTGGAGGAACAGGGCGTGCGCATCGACGCCATCGCTGGCACCAGTATGGGCGCAGTGGTGGGCGGGCTGTATGCCTCTGGCTACAGCGTCGAGGAACTGGAGAAACTCGCCACCACACTGGACTGGCAACAGGCGCTCTCCGACGCGCCACCCCGCAAGGACGTGCCGTTCCGGCGAAAGCAGGACGACCGCGACTTCCTGGTCAAGCAGAAGCTGAGTTTTCGCGACGACGGCAGCCTCGGCCTGCCGCTGGGGGTGATTCAGGGCCAGAACCTGGCGCTGCTGCTGGAAAGCAAGCTGGCCCACACGGCCGACACCCGCGACTTCGACAAGCTGCCAATCCCCTTCCGCGCCGTGGCCACCGACATCGCCAGCGGCGAAAAGGTGGTGTTCCGCCGCGGCCACCTGCCGCAGGTGATTCGGGCGAGCATGTCGATCCCGGCGGTATTCGCCCCGGTCGAACTCGACGGCCGCCTGCTGGTGGATGGCGGCATGGTCGACAACATCCCGCTCGACGTGGCCCGCGAAATGGGCGTCGACCTGGCCATCGTGGTCGACATCGGCACCCCGCTGCGCGACCGCAAGCAACTGGCCACGGTGGTCGACGTGCTCAACCAGTCGATCACCCTGATGACCCGGCGCAACTCCGAGGAACAGCTGGCCAGCCTGCACCGCGACGACATCCTCATACAGCCGCAGCTGGCGGCCTATGGCGTCACCGATTTCGGCCGCGCCCACGACATGATCGACGCCGGCTACCGCGCGACTCGCCTGCTCGACACGCGTCTGGCCGCGTTGCGCCAACCGGAGCATGACACCAGCCTGGCCGTGGCCCGCTCACCGGGCCAGCGCACGCCAGTGATCACCGCCATCAGGATAGAGAACGACTCGAAAGTCAGCGATGACGTGATCCGTTACTACATCCGCCAGCCCATCGGCGAGCCGCTGGCGCTCGACCGCCTGCAGACCGACATGGGCACCCTGTATGGCCTGGACTACTTCGACCGGGTGCAGTACCGCGTGGTGCACAAGGGCGATGACAACACCCTGGTGATCAATGCCCGTGGCAAGCGCGGCGGCACCGACTACCTGCGCCTGGGCCTGAACCTGTCCGACGACCTGCGCGGTGACAGTGCCTTCAACCTTGGCGCCAGCTACCGCATGAACGGCATCAACCGCTTGGGCGCGGAGTGGCTGACACGCGCCCAGATCGGCGACCAGCAGGAGCTTTACAGTGAGTTCTACCAGCCGCTGGACGTAGGTTCGCGCTACTTCGTCGCGCCTTACCTGGACCTTGGCTCGCAGAACATCGAAGCGACCCTGGACAACGACCCGATAGCCGAGTACCGCCTCGAGCGCTACGGTTTCGGCCTCAATGTCGGCCGCCAGATCGGCACCTCCGGCGAAGTGCGCTTGGGGGTAGGCAAGGCCTGGGGCGAGGCCGAAGTGCGTATCGGCGATCAGGACTTGCCCTCGGTCAGCTTCAACGAAGGCTTTTACGAGCTGAAATACTCGTTCGACACCCTCGACAACGTGTACTTCCCGCACACCGGCGAGGACATCGGGCTGACCGTGCGCAAATATGACAAGTCGCTGGATTCTGACGAGGACTACCGGCAGTGGCTGCTGAACCTGGACAAGGCATTCAGCATTGGCCCGGACACCTTCGTGCTGGGTGGCCGCTATGGGCGCACGCTGGACGATACCGAGGTGGTGACCTCAAGCTTTGTGATGGGAGGCGCGAGGGAACTCTCCGGCTTCCGCCAGGGCTCGGTGTCAGGGCAGAACGTGAGCCTGCTGCGGATGGTGTACTACCGGCGCCTGACCCCGCGGGCCTATCTGCCGCTGGACTTCCCGCTGTATATCGGCGGGTCGCTGGAACGTGGGCGGGCTTGGAACAACGACAACGAATTCGACAGTGGCTACATCAACGCCGCGAGCATCTTCCTGGGGCTGGAAACGCCATTGGGGCCGTTGAATCTGAGTTATGGCGCCAACACGGCGAATGAGCAGGCGGTATACCTGAACCTGGGGCATACCTTCTAGATGGCCGGGGCCGCCTTGCGGCCCCGCAGGGCTCAGGACTTCTCGAGATTGGCGAGGATCTTTGCATGCACCCGCATGCACACTTCCAGATCAGCCTCATCAACGCCCGTGAACAGCTCCAGGCGCAGGGCATTGGCGATGGTCTCGATCTGCTCGATCAGCGGTTTGGCCGGTGGGCACAGCAGAATCTTCTTCGCCCGTCGGTCCTCCAGCACCGCCTGGCGACGTACCAGCCCCTGGCTTTCCAGGCTGTCGAGCAGCCGCGCCAGGGTCGGGCCTTCGACACCCACGCTCTGCGCCAACTCACGCTGGGTAGGCGCTTGTTCGAAGCGAGCGAGGTGCAACAACACCAGCCAGCGTGCCTGGGACAGGTTGAGCCCGGCCAGGCGGCGGTCCAGCTCGGCACGCCAGCCGCGGGACATCTGCGCCAGCTGCATGCCGAAGCGGTGTTGGTTGTCGGTCAGGGGCATAAGCAACTCATAGACTAGAACTAATTATTAGTCAGCTAACCATGCTCCGGAGCATCAGGCAAGGCTGCCCGCTGCGGAAACCTCCGATAATCGTCAAAAAGGATGACAAACATCAGCAGTTGACTGAAATGCCGCCCATCAAAGCTCGAACTCCGCTGCCAGTGCCGCACGCACGCAATACAGGACGCCTTCTGGTACCCGTGCGCCGAACAACGGGGCAATTGCCGATACTGGCGGCAGCTCGCCCTCGCCGTCGAGGAAGGCGTCCTGCACCTCCATCATCAGGTCTTCCGGCAAGTCCAGCGCCTGCTCCAGGCTCAGCTCCTGGCGGCCAAGGGCCTCGGCCAGCAGGCTGTAGACATTCTTCTCGCTGCAGTTGAGCTGCCCGGCGATCTGTGCCGGGGTCATGCCGGCGCGGGCCAGGCTGACCAGTTCGTGGCGCAGGTCGAGCACCACCTTCGGCGCCTCTTCGGTGCCCCCGGCGCCGTTGAGCACTTCGAGGAAGGCCTGGCCATAGCGCTCCAGCTTGCGCGCACCGACGCCGCTGACCTGTGCCATGTCGCTGAGGCTGGTCGGCTGGCTGCGGAGCATTTCCAGCAGGGTGGAATCGGGGAAGATGACGTAGGGTGGCACGCTGTGCTCTTCGGCCAGCTTGCGCCGCAGGGCGCGCAGCGCCTCCCACAGTTCGCGCTCTTCGGTGCGCACCAGCTGGCTGGCCGGGCTGCCGCCGCTGGTGGACGTCTTGGCCACGGTCTGTGGCTTGAGGTCGCGGCGCAGTTGCAGGTTCACCTCGCCACGCAGCAGCGGCCGGCAGCTGTCGGACAGGCGCAAGCCACCGTAGCCATCCAGGTCGATGTCGACCAGGCCGCGTGCCACCAGCTGACGGAACAGCGAACGCCATTCGGCTTCGGCCAGGCCCTTGCCGACGCCGAACACCGAAAGCTTCTCATGGCCAAAGTTGCGTACTTTCTCGGTGTCCTTGCCCAGCAACACGTCGACCAGATGGCCGACGCCGTAGCGCTGGCCAGTGCGGAACACGGCCGACAACGCCTGGCGGGCCGGCTCGGTGGCGTCCCAGGTCTGCACCTGGTCGACACAGTTGTCGCAGTGGCCACAGGGGTGTTCGAGGGTTTCGTCGAAATAGGCCAGCAGTGCCTGGCGGCGGCAGCGGGTTTCTTCGCACAGGGCCAGCATGGCGTCGAGCTTGTGCTGCTCGATGCGCTTGTGGCGCTCGTCACCCTCGGAGTTCTGCAGCATCTGCTTGAGCATCACCATGTCCTGCAGGCCGTAGGCCATCCAGGCATCCGATGGCAAGCCGTCGCGGCCGGCGCGGCCGGTTTCCTGGTAATAGGCCTCGAGCGACTTGGGCAAGTCGAGGTGGGCAACGAAGCGTACGTTGGGCTTGTCGATACCCATGCCGAAGGCAATGGTGGCGACCATGATCAGCCCTTCCTCGTTGAGGAAGCGGTGCTGGTTGGCAGCACGCGTCTCGGCGGCAAGGCCGGCGTGGTAGGGCAACGCCGGGAAACCCTGCTCGCAGAGGAACGCTGCGGTTTCATCGACCTTCTTGCGCGACAGGCAGTAGACGATGCCGGCGTTGCCGCGCCGCTCGCCGAGGAAGGCCATCAACTGCTTGCGTGGCGCCTCCTTGGGCACGATGCGGTAGAAGATGTTCGGCCGGTCGAAGCTCGACAGGAAGCGCTCGGCACCCTGCAGGTGAAGGCGCTGGACGATTTCCTCGCGGGTCCGCATGTCGGCGGTGGCGGTCAGGGCGATGCGCGGCACATGGGGGAACAGTTCGGCCAGTTGCCCGAGCTGCAGGTATTCCGGGCGGAAGTCATGGCCCCATTGTGAGACGCAGTGGGCTTCATCGATGGCGAACAGCGAAATGTCGAGGCCGCGCAGGAAGTCGAGCATGCGCGGCTGCACCAGGCGCTCCGGCGCCAGGTAGAGCATCTTCACTTCGCCCCGGCGCAGGCGCCCGGCCAGGTCACGCTGCTGCTCCGGGCTCAGGGTGGAATTGAGCGCTGCGGCGGCGACACCGAGTTCGTCGAGGGTGGCGACCTGGTCGTCCATCAGCGCGATCAGCGGCGACACCACCACCGTCAGGCCCGGGCGCAACAAACCCGGCACCTGGAAGCACAGGGACTTGCCGCCACCGGTAGGCATCAGCACCAAGGCATCGCCGCCATTGGCCACGCATTCGATGATCGCTGCCTGGCGCCCACGGAAACTGTCGTAACCGAAGATATCCTTGAGAACGCGCTGAGCCTGTTCGAGCATGTGCAACTCCACAAATCGCCGTACCATCCTGGACACAGGCTGGACGATAAACCCGCTCCGCACACGCCAAAAGCGTAAGCGGCTTTTGCCAGATGGCCGGGGAAACCCGGCCCTGGATGAAAAACGGCGGAGTATACCGTAGTGACGGCCTGCACAGGATGCCCGGTGACAGACGTTCCCTTTGCCCCGCTGCCGCCGCAAGGTGCTAGAATTCACTATCGTTTATTCCCCAAGGTAGCCCTGTAATGTCCTTCGCCGAGCAACTGACCCGCCTGCAAGCCTTCCTCGACGCCGATGAGCTGCACGAAGAAGCGCTGGACTACGTCGCCGCACACGGCTACCTGACCGCGCTGTCGATCTGCTCCGAGGAAGTCCCCGAGCGTGAATGGATCGACGCGCTGTTTGCCGAAGAACCCCATTACGCCAGCGAAGCCCAGCGCACCGAGATCGAAGCGACGCTGGTGGCCCTCAAAGCCCACATCGCCCGCCAGCTGGCCAGCGACGAGGAATTCGACCTGCCCTGCGACCTGGACCTGACCGACGAGCCGGATGATTCCGACCTGCGCGGCTGGTGCATCGGCTTCATGGAGGGCGTGTTCCTGCGTGAAGAGGCCTGGTTCGAGGATGCCGAGGAAGAAGTCAGCGAGATGCTGCTGCCGATCATGGTCGGTTCCGGCCTGTTCGACGAACAGCCCGAGTTCGCCGACATCGCCAGCAATGCCAACCTGCAGGACGACATGATCGTGCAAATCCCGGAAGCGCTGAGCGCGCTGTTCCTGCTGCTGCACGCTCCAGACGAAAAGCCGGCGCTGCTCAAGCCACGCCACCACTGAGTCGGCCGTGCGCTACCTGCTGCTGGCCGTCGGCTGGCTCAGTGTTGCGCTGGGGGTGCTGGGGATCTTCCTGCCGGTGTTGCCCACCACCCCGTTCCTGCTGCTGGCGGCGGCCTGCTTCGCCCGCAGCTCGCCGCGCTTTCACGACTGGCTGGTCAACCACCCCAAGCTGGGGCCGTGGATCCGTGACTACCTGAGTGGCGAAGGCATACCGCTCAAGGGCAAAGTCTACGCCATCGGCCTGATGTGGGCGAGCATCGGCCTGTCCTGCTACCTGGTGCCGCTGTTCTGGGCCAGGGTGTTCATGCTCACCAGTGCGGTGCTGGTGAGCCTGTATATCCTCAAGCAAAAGACCTTGCGCCGGCCGGGCTGAGCCCTGCTATCGCCTGTTCCGGCCTCTTCGCGGCTAAAGCCGCTCCTACAGGTACTTCACTGCCCTCAGGCAGCATTGACCCTGGTGGGAGCGGCTTTAGCCGCGAAGAGGCCGGCACAGGCCAAAGAGGGCGAGCAATTACACTGTATCCACCTTCAACGAATGATCATTGATCATCCCGTTGATGATGGTCGCAGTATCCTGCCCCGCCGAAACCACTCCGCCCGCCCCTGCCGTCACCCCGTAATGCTGGGCCAGGTCGACCCCTGCCAGGTCGATGGTCTGGGTCGGCGCCGCCCCTGCCACACTGCTCACTTCGATGGTCGAGACCACGTTGGTACCGCTGCCGCTGACCTTGAAGTGCAGGTAGTCATCCAGCGAGGCCGCCGTGGCATTCTCACCCTGCAGCAGTTGCGACAGGTCCAGGTGGTCGCTGCCCGGGGTGAAGTCGGTCACCGTGTCATGCCCAGTGTCGCCCTTCTGCCAGACGAAGGCGTCGTTGCCGTTACCCCCGGTCATGATGTCGTTGCCTGGCCCGCCGATGAGGATGTCATTGCCATCGCCGCCCTTGAGCACATCATTGCCCAGGCCGCCGTTGAGCAGATTGTCGCCGGCATCACCGATCAGGGTGTCGTTGTAGTCGGAGCCGATCAGGTTCTCGATGCCGGTCAAGGTATCGATGCCGGCAGCACCGGTATCCTGCGGGCCGATATGGCTCAGGTCGACCGTCACCGCGCCGGTGGCCGAGGCATAGCTGGCGGTGTCGTTGCCCGCCCCGCCATCGAGCAGGTCGTTGCCAAGGCCGCCGATCAGCAGGTCATTGCCATTGCCACCGTGCAGCGTGTCATTACCCCCACCACCCACCAGCACATCATGGCCGTCACCACCGTTGAGAACGGTGTCGACGTTGCTTGCCATCATTACATCATTGCCTGCCGTTCCGTTCAGCTCAGTGCCGGCGTGGTAGGTGATATCCACCGCACCCACCGTACTGCCGCCATGGCCATCGGTGACCGTGTAACTGGCCTGATGCACTTCGTTCTCGGCATTGCTGTAGTCGACCACCAGGCTCAGCTTGTAGCTCTCGGCATCCCTGCTGCTGTCCGACGGGTTGGCCTGATTGACCACATGGATGCTGTACACACCGTCATGGCTGGCAGTGAAGCTGCCGCCATCGGCGATGGGTTGGTAGCTGCCATTGGCATCCTTCCACTCCAGGCTCACGTTGCCTTCGGGGCGGTCATGGCCCAGCTGCAGGGTTTCGCCCTTGCGCAGGCTGACGGTGATCACATCCTCGCTGTTGGCACTGCTGCCGTTGATACTGCCGAGGTAGCCGAGCACCACGAGCGCCGCGGTCATGCTGCCAGCGGCAGTGGTGAATGCACTGCGGTCCAGGGCCTTGAACTGGTTGTCGAGCGTATTGCCCTGACCATCGAATGTGATGTTCGGGACGGTATTGCCGAGGGTGAACCCCGCTCCCTTGTCGGCAAAGTGGGTGTCGACGGTGATCGGCGTGGCACTCAGGCGGTCGTTGTCGGCATCACTGTCATTGGCCAGCAGCACTTCGGACGGCAGGGTGATGCTGGCACCGGTGATGTTGGTGATGACATGGTCAGCCACCGCCACCGGCGCATGGTTGCCATTGATCATTATCAGCAGGTCGGCGGTGCTGGTATCGCCGTCATTGTCGCTGACCATGAAGCCGATACGCTCGGGCGGGCTGCTGTCATTGACAGTGGGTGGCGCATAGGTGAACTCGCCGCTGTCCATGTTCACCACCAGGCTGCCGCCCAGGCTGGTCTTGATGGTGAGCGTGTTGGCCTGGGTGTCGAAGCTGGCGTGGTCGGCGCCACCGCTGGCCAGGTAACCGCCCTGCCCTGCGTTCGCTTTCGGGTCATAGGTGTAGGTGGTGCCGTCCACCAGCAGTGCCTTGATGAAGCCGCCATCGGCACCGAAGGTGCCGTCACTGAGCAGGCTGCCGGTAATCGGCGAACCCTGCACGGTACCCGACAGCACGCCATAAAGCTGGTTGAAGTCGTTGACGATCACTGCGTTGGTATCGGTATGGCTGCTGCCGTCATAAGCCAACGGGTCCAGGTTGCCCGCGTTGACGTCCTGACCCAGACCAATGGCGTAGGACTTGATGCCATGGCTGTCGAGGAACGTCTCCCAGCTGGTTTCGCGGGAGGCGGTCATGGCATGCCCGGAGCTGGGCTCGCCATCGGAGAAGAAGTAACTGACATTCTGTGCACCGGCCAGCTTGCCATTCTGGTCGAAGGCCGTCTGGGCGGCGGTGGCGGCGCTGTCGTAGTAGGTCGAACCGCCAGCATGCAAGCCGCTGACGATCGACTTGGCGACCTCGATGCTGACCCACTCCGCCGACTGGATCTGCGCCCCTCCACTGAAGGTGACGATCTGCACCTTGATGTCGCCCATCCCGTCGTACTTGTCGAGCAGCGCAGCGATGGCGTGTTTCGCCGCGTCCAGGCGAGTCAGGCCGGGTATGCCGGAAGCACAATCCATGCTGCCGGACACATCGATCAGCAACAGGATGTTGGAATCCAGCTTGCCCGGTGTGATGCTGCGTTCGGCGCAGACCGCATTGGGCACATCGTCGACAACGGTGATGGCGATGTTGCCGGTGATGCTATGGCCCAGCGAGTCGGTGGCCTTGTAGGTGAAGTGGTCGACCGCCGAATCGGCACCTGGGGTATTGGCGGGCGAAGTCAGCGTGTAGGTGTAGCTGCCGTCAGGGTTGACGCTGATCTGCCCGTACTGGCCGACAGCGTTGCCCACCAGGCTGTAGGTCAGCGCCCCCACGCCTCTGGAAACCGACCCGACCAGCGAGCCGGATGCCGTTTCGCCGCTCGATGCCGGATCGCTGCCCGTGCTGGTGCCTGCCGCCAGGTCGTTGCCATCCTTGTGCAGGTCGAGGGCTTTTTCGTAAACCGTGACATCACGGTCCCCGCACGCCACGAGCGTAGCGTCGTGCACGTTGATGGTCAGGGTCGTGGTGCTTTCGTCACCGTCGGCATCGCGAATGGTGTAGACGAAGGTGTCGACCGCATCCCGCGGCGACACCACGTCCGGGTTGGAGTGATAGACCGCATTGCCCTTCTCGTCGATGGTCAGGTAGCCATACTGGCCATTGACCTGGGTGTTCAGCTGGCCGATGGCCGAGGTACTGGTGTCGTTGCCTGCGCGGATGCCGACCACGTAGTTGCCATCACTGCGCACATCGGCCCCGACCACGTCGTTGTACATCACATTGCCGCGCACTTCGTCACCCTTGTACACGCTGACGAAATCGCAATGGGCTTGGGGCACGTCGTCGACGATGGAGATGACGATGGTGCTGGTGGCCGAATGGCCATAGGCGTCCTGGACCTGATAGGTAAAGGACTCCGTCACGGTATTGGCGCCGTCGTTGGCATGCGTCGGTGAGTTGGCCGGGGACGTCAGGGTATAGGTGTAGCTACCGTCGGCATTGAGCTGTATCTGACCGTACTGGCCGACCGCATTACCCACCAGGCTGTAGGACAAGGCGCCTATGCCGCCACTGGCCAAGCCGACCAAGCTGCCCGATGCTGTTTCAAGGGGCGATGTCGGGTTGCTGCCGGTAACGGTACCTGCGGCGAGGTCGCTGCCGTCTTTACTCAAGTCCAGCGCTTTTTCGAACACCGTGACGCCACTGTCCATGCACACTTCGATGCGGGGGTCATGCACATTGATGGTGATCGTGGTGGTGCTTTCGTCACCGTCGGCATCGCGAATGGTGTAGACGAAGGTGTCGACGGCATCCCGCGGCGACACCACGTCCGGATTGGAGTGGTAGACCGCATTGCCTTTTTCATCGATGGTCAGGTAGCCGTACTGGCCATTTACCTGGGTGTTCAGCTGGCCGATGGCCGAGGTGCTGGTGTCACTACCGGCGCGCACGCCAACCACGTAGTTGCCGTCGCCACGCACATCGGCCCCGACCACATCGTTGTACATTACATTGCCGCGCACCTCGTCGCCCTTGTACACACTGGTGTAATCGCTGTGGGCTTGCGGCACATCGTCGACGATGGTGATGAGGATGGTGCTGGTGGTCGAATTGCCGACCGAGTCTTTCACCTGATAGGTGAAGGTTTCGGTGACGGTGTTGGGGCCGTCATTGGCGTGGGTCGGCGAGTTGGCTGGTGAGGTCAGGGTGTAGGTGTAGCTGCCGTCAGCGTTCAGGTGAAGCTGGCCGTACTGGCCGGTGGCATCGCCCACCAGGCTGTAGGTCAACGCACCGACACCGCCGCTGGCAGAGCCTGCCAAGCTGCCAGACGCGGTTTCACGAGTCGAGTTCGGGTCGCTGCCGGTGACACTTCCCGCGGCGAGGTCGTTGCCATCCTTATGCAGGTCCAGGGCGTTTTCGTACACCGTGACATCGCGGTCCGCACACGCCATCAGCGAGTTGTGCACGTTGATGGTGATCGTGGTGGTGCTTTCGTCACCGTCGGCATCACGAATGGTGTAGACGAAGGTGTCGACGGCATCCCGCGGCGACACCACGTCCGGGTTGGAGTGGTAGACCGCGTTGCCTTTTTCATCGATGGTCAGGTAGCCGTACTGGCCATTTACCTGGGTGTTCAGCTGGCCGATGGCCGAGGTGGATGTGTCGCTGCCAGCGCGCACGCCGACCACATAGTTGCCATCAGTGCGCACATCGGCACCGACCACATCGTTGTACATCACATTGCCGCGCACTACGTCGCCCTTGTACACACTTGTGTAATCGCTGTGGGCTTGCGGCACATCGTCGACGATGGTGATGACGAGGGTGCTGGTAGTCGAATTGCCGACCGAGTCTTTCACCTGGTAGGTGAAAGTCTCGGTGACGCTGTTTGGGCCGTCATTGGCGTGAGTCGGCGAGTTGGCCGGTGTGGTCAGGGTGTAGGTGTAGCTGCCGTCAGCGTTCAGGTGAAGCTGACCGTACTGGCCGGTGGCATCGCCCACCAGGCTGTAGGTCAACGCACCGACACCGCCGCTGGCAGAGCCTGCCAAGCTGCCAGACGCGGTTTCACGGGTCGAGTTCGGGTCGCTGCCGGTGACACTGCCGGCGGCCAGGTCGTTGCCATCCTGATGAGTATCCAGGGCACTCTCGTGGACCATTACCCCGCCAACGGGCCCGGCAACGAGCGAGCAGTCCTGCACGTTGATCGTGATGGTCGTGGTGCTTTCGTCACCGTCAGTGTCGCGAACGGTGTAGACGAAAACATCGCTGGCGCCTTGCGGCAGCACCGCATTCGGGTTGGCGTGATAAACCGCATTACCCGCCGCATCAATGGTCAAGGTGCCGTACTGGCCAACGATCGCGGTGTTGAGATTGCCAATGGCCAATGTCGAGGTATCGGACCCGGCGCGCGCACCGACCACGACATTGCTGGTGCCCGCCTGGTCCGCCCCCAGCTTGTCGTTCCAGAGGACGTTGCCCGTGGCTGTCCCGCCTTCCACCACACTGGTGGTATCGGCACTCGCCTGCGGCACGTCATCGACGATGTTTACATCCAGACTGCCGGTGGCAGTGCTGCCATCGACATCCTTGGCGACCACGTCGAAATGCTCGCTGATGCTGTTGGTGCCCGCTCCGTCCGGGTGGTTTCCGTTGTCGGTCAGGGTGTAGCTGTAGCTCACTACCCCCGTGCTCGGGTTGTAGCCGGTGATGGTCAGGATGTTGCCTTGCGGGGTGATCACCGATTGCGGGAAGCCGACGGCCACGCCGCCCGTAACCACGGCGATGCCGCCCACGGTCAGGGTTTGCAGGCCATCCGCTGCAGTGACCTTGAAGGTGCCTTGCTGGGTCAGCGCATTCGCGTCTGGCGAGGTACCGTCGCTCAGGTTCTTCTCGTAGACAGTCAGCTCGCCGTTCTGCACGTCCATCCCGTCGAGGGTCACCGGGTCGTTGAGGTTGCTGATGTTCAGCGTCAGGGTCGCCGTGCTGGTGTCGCCGTCGGCGTCCTTGATCTTGTAGGTGAAGTGCTCCACGCCATTGCCGCCACCGCCCAGGTTCTTGAAGTCCGGGGCGTCGGGGTTGAGCGTGTAGGTGTAGGAGCCGTCCGCAGCCAGGACCAGCGTGCCGTAGGTGCCGGTGTAAGTACCGGCGACTACCGGGCCTCCAGCCACGCGGTCGGCGCCCTGGATATCGTTGCTCAGCACGTTCCCGGTCAGCTCGCCGTGCTGCTCGGTGGCCGTCACTACGTTGCTGTCGTCCACCGCTTTCGGTACGTCATCGACGATGTTCACATCCAGGCTACCGGTGGCGGTGCTGCCATCGACATCCTTGGCGACCACGTCGAAATGCTCGCTGATGCTGTTGGTGCCGGCACCGTCGGGATGGCTGCCGTTGTCGGTCAGGGTGTAGCTGTAGCTCACTACCCCGGTAGTCGGGTTGTAGCCGGTAATGGTCAGGGTGTTGCCTTCCGGCGTGACCACCGATTGCGGGAAGCCGGTGGCCACGCCACCCGTAACCACGGCGATACCGCCGACGGTCAGGGTTTGCAGGCCATCCGCTGCTGTGACCTTGAAAGTGCCTTGCTGGGTCAGCGCATTCGCGTCTGGCGAGGTACCGTCGCTCAGGTTCTTCTCGTAGACAGTCAGCTCGCCGTTCTGCACGTCCATCCCGTCGAGGGTCACCGGGTCGTTGAGGTTGCTGATGTTCAGCGTCAGGGTCGCCGTACTGGTATCGCCGTCGGCGTCCTTGATCGTGTAGGTGAAGTGCTCCACGCCCTCGCCGCCACCGCCCAGGTTCTTGAAGTCCGGGGCGTCGGGGTTGAGCGTGTAGGTGTAGGAACCGTCTGCGGCCAGGACCAGCGTACCGTAGGTGCCGGTGTAAGTACCGGCAATCACTGGCCCGCCAGCCACACGGTCGGCGCCTTGTGCATCGTTGGTCAGCACGTTACCGGTCAGCTCAACATGCTGCTCGGTGGCCATCACCACGTTGCTGTCGTCCACCGCTTTCGGTACGTCATCGACGATGCTCACATCCAGGCTACCGGTGGCGGTGCTGCCATCGACATCCTTGGCGACCACGTCGAAATGCTCGCTGATGCTGTTGGTGCCCGCTCCGTCCGGGTGGTTTCCGTTGTCGGTCAGGGTGTAGCTGTAGCTCACTACCCCGGTAGTCGGGTTGTAGCCGGTAATGGTCAGGGTGTTGCCTTCCGGCGTGACCACCGATTGCGGGAAGCCCGCGGCCACTCCTCCAGTGACCACGGCAATACCGCCCACGGTCAGACTTTGCAGGCCATCCGCTGCTGTGACCTTGAAAGTGCCTTGCTGGGTCAGTGCGTTCGCGTCCGGTGCGGTGCCGTCGCTCAGGTTCTTCTCGTAGACGGTCAGCTCGCCGTTCTGCACGTCCAGGCCATTGAGGGTCACCGGGTCGTTGAGGTTGCTGACGTTCAGCGTCAGGGTCGCCGTGCTGGTATCGCCGTCGGCGTCCTTGATCGTATAGGTGAAGTGCTCCACGCCATTGCCGCCACCGCCCAGGTTCTTGAAGTCCGGGGCATTGGGGTTGAGCGAGTAGGTGTAGGAACCGTCTGCGGCCAGGACCAGCGTACCGTAGGTGCCGGTGTAAGTACCGGCAATCACTGGCCCGCCAGCCACACGGTCGGCGCC
Source organism: Pseudomonas sp. NPDC086566 (assembly GCF_050280885.1). Classification (NCBI taxonomy): domain Bacteria; kingdom Pseudomonadati; phylum Pseudomonadota; class Gammaproteobacteria; order Pseudomonadales; family Pseudomonadaceae; genus Pseudomonas; species Pseudomonas sp. NPDC086566. Next base: position 323,892 of record NZ_JBNNWD010000007.1, on the reverse strand, counting down.
CTGGACATCGTTGCTCAGCACGTTCCCGGTCAGCTCGACGTGCTGCTCGGTGGCCGTCACCGCGTTTCCGTCATCGAACGCCTGCGGCGCATCATCATGGATGATCACATCGAGCGAGCCTTGGGCGACATCACCGTCACTGTCACTGACGAGCACCTGTAAATGCTCGGTCAGCGACTTGGTCCCATCGTTTTCGATATGTTGTCCGGAGGCAGTGAGTGTGTAGCTGTAACTTACCTCGCCAGTGTGAGGGTTGTAGGCGGTAATCGTCAGGATGTTACCTAGCCCGGTGGTGATCGACTGTCCAACGCCGCTCACCACACCGCCCGTCACCACATTGATGCCGCCGACACTGAGGTTGAACACGCCATCCTGAGCCACCACGGTAAAGCGGCCCTGTTGGGTCAATGCCACCGCATCACTGGCAGAACCCAGTGGCAGATTCGCCTCGTTCAGGCTCAGTTCACCCGGGGCGATGTTCAACCCCAGCAAGGTGACAGGATGATTTTCGTCTACTGTCGGGATGGTCGGCTCCGTAGGTCCCGTGCCGCCATTGCCGTTGTCACCTCCCACTGGCCGACCGTTGAGCGTACTGCCATTGCCAGAATCGAGGCCGCCCACTTCGCGGTTGGCAAGCTCAGGAAAACCATTGAAACCTGCCGTCGGGAAGCCCACCACGGGATCGACACGGGCGCCGACTTCCTCAAGTATGACGAAACTGTGACCACCTCCCAGCGCCCCGGAGACACTAGGGCTGCCTGAGCCGGCGGCGGTCGCCTCGGCGCTCTGGGTCGGGTCGTCGCCTGCGGCAATCGCCTGCTGGATACGCTCCACATCACTCAATTGTGCGTCGCTCGGCGCTACGTCGTGGGCCGGTGCATGATGAGCCCGGTTGGCGAGCAGGTCCGATGTCATCTCCACGCTGCTGTCGCGGCCCAGGGTCAACTCGGCACCGTTCTGCAGGCGCACCGCCACGGCCCCCACAGCCCCCGTCTCCAGCTGCTCGCCCACGAACAGGCGGTCACCTTCGATCAAGGGGCGCCGACTTCCATCGCTGGCGACTGCGAATACCTGGCCAATCACCTTGCTGACCATACCGACATACTTAGCCATGAGCGCACGCCTCCCCTTACTGGTGGGCTACATCAGCCAATGACATTGCGCAGGCAGGTGCAGGCATGGAGTACGAAACCGCTCGACAGCAAGAATCGTCCTCTCAGGCACTACTTTGGCGATAGTAATAATGTAAGTTGGCCATCAATTTATGCCAATTTTTTGTCGCCAAATACTGCTATCACCTAACCCCTCTCCGTCCTTAGCTGCAAAAAATATGGAACTTGCTCCAGTGCTTGTAACTCGCGCTCTGTAACGACTCGCGAATTCACTTGGATGAAACAATGTCTTGCTTTGGATAGACCGCATAAGTTTTTTTTCGCATAGTCGTTATGAAAAAATCTTCTTAGATCGCCCGTTAAATGTTCTTAGCTCTGTTGTTACAAACATGAAACGGTTTGGATAATAAATTTCGTCATTTTTTTGGCGAAAAGCAGGAAATTTTTGTGACCAGGGAGAAGTAGCCCCATGCGCGTTTTAACCCCCCTCGCCAGCGCAATTTTGGTAGCCATGGCATGCACCAACGTCGAGGCGATGTCCCTCAACGAAGCCATCCAGAGTGCCGTGGATTACCACCCGCAGATCAGCTCCAATCGCAACAGCAAGCTTTCGGCCGATGAGGATGTCAAATTTGCCCGCGGTGGTTACTACCCGACCGTGGATCTGGTGGCAGGTTATGGGCGTCAGCGCTCGGACAACCTCAACACTCGTGGTATCAACCCGGACGGCACGACCAACCACAACAAGGAAACCCTCAACTACACACAGTCGGAACTGCGCCTGCGGCAAATGATCTTCGACGGCTTCAATACCGCCAATGAAGTGGGCCGCACCGAGGCGGTGGCGACCTCTCGCGCCTACTACACCCAGGCCATCGCCCAGGATGTCGCCCTGCGCGCCGTGGAGGTGTACCTGGAAGTGCTCAAGCGCCGAGAGCTTGTGGACCTGGCCAAGAACAACCTGCAGGCGCATTTGCGCGTCAACGACCAGATCGGCCTGCGCAGCGAACGGGGTGTCGGTAGCACCGCCGACCTCGACCAGTCCCGCGCCCGTCGCGCCCTGGCAGAAAACAACCTGGACACCGCCGAAGTCGACCTCGCCGATGCCGAAGCCAACTTCTTCAGTGTGGTCGGCCGAGCGCCAGACGAACTGGAAGGGCCGCGCTCGATCAAGATTGATGTGCCAGGCACCCTGGACGAAGCACGCGAAGCCATGCGCCAGAACAACCCTTACCTCAAGTCGGCCCAGGCCGACGTCAATGCCGCAGAACAGCAATACGAAGTGGCCAAGTCGCCGTTCTACCCGCGTCTTGATGCGGTGCTGGCCACCGGTGCCAACAACAACATCGGCGGCGAGCGAGGCCACAGCAACAATGACTGGCAGGCCGGCGTCGAGCTCAGTTACAACCTGTTCCGTGGCGGCAGTGACAAAGCCCGGCTGCAATCTGACGCGCACAAGATCAACCAGGCCCTGGACATCCGCAACAATGCCCTGCGCGAGCTGACCGAAAACCTCAGGTTGTCCTGGAACGCGATGAACAACGCCCGCAAGCAGACCCCGACCGCACGCGAATACGCCGAGACCACTCAGCGCGTGCGCGCTGCCTATCAGGACCAGTTCGGCCTGGGCCAGCGCACCCTGCTCGACGTGCTCGACAGCGAAAACGAACTGTACAACGCCAGCCGCCGTTACACCGAGGTGCGTTATACCGAAGAGTATTCGATGTACCGGGTACTGGCGACCATGGGTGAACTGCTCAGCAAACAACGCATTTCGTTACCACCTGAGGCGATCGCCAACAACGACGTCCGGACCGAAGCCAGATTGCCCGACATGCGCTGAGCCTCGCCCGCACTGGCACGGATCGCCTGCACAGCAAAACCATCCACCCTGGCGGGAGTAGGCCATCGTGACCAGTATGCAAAGTGCGCAACCGCGCCCGGATGTCGATGACCCACTGCTCGATGGCCTGCTGATCCTCTGCCGGCTGCACGGCCGCCCCGCCAGCCGCGCCAGCCTGTGCAGCGGCCTGCCATTGGCCCGGCAACGTCTGGGCGCGGACTTGTTGCCGCGGGCTGCGGCGCGTGCCGGGCTGCAAGCGCGGGTGCTGGCGCGGGCGCTGGATGACATCTCGGCGCTCAACCTGCCGGTGCTGCTGTTGCTCGACAATGGCCGCAGCGCGGTGTTGCAGCGCTGGGGCGATGACGGCCGCGCGCTGATCCTGCCCTGCGAAGCTGAAGGCGGCGAGCAATGGGTCGAGCGCGAAGCACTGCAGCAGGCCTACAGCGGCCACGCCCTGTTCGCCCGCCCACGGCATACCCTCGAAGACGTGCGCTCACCGCTGTTGCCGCGGGTCAACGCCTGGTTCCGCGACACGCTGCACCATTCCCGTTGGCTGTATGGCGACGCCCTGCTGGCCAGCCTGCTGATCAACCTGCTCGGCCTGATGGTGCCGCTGTTCGTGATGCAGACCTACGACCGCGTGGTTCCCAACCAGGCGCTGTCGACCTTGTGGATGCTGGTCGCTGGCCTGTTCATCGGCACCGCCTTCGAGCTGGTGCTGCGCATGGTCCGCGCCCACTTGCTGGACCAGGCCGGCAAGAAGACCGACCTGATCCTCTCCGCTACATTGTTCGAGCGCATCACCGGCATGGCGATGAAGGCCAAGCCCGCCACCATCGGTGGTTTCGCCCAGAGCATCCATGACTTCCAGGGCCTGCGTGAATTCCTCACTGCGGTCACCCTGACCAGCATTATCGACCTGCCCTTCGTGGCGCTGATGCTGCTGGTAATCGGCCTGCTAGGTGGCTGGTTGGTGCTCATCCCGCTGATCGCTTTCCCGCTGGCCGTGGGCTTTGCCCTGGTCATCCAGGCCCGCCTGCGCGACACCGTGCAAAAAAGCCTGAGCCTGGGCGCGGTGCGCCAGGCGCTATTGATCGAAACCCTGGGTGGCCTGGAAACCCTCAAGGCCTGCGGCGCCGAAAGCGAACGCCAGTACCAGTGGGAGCACACCAACGCAGCCATCGCCCGCCTCGACGCCCACGCCCGCAACCTGTCATCGCTGGCCAGCAACGGCACACTGTTCATCCAGCAGTTCTGCGGCATGGCCACCATCGTCGCCGGCGTCTACAGCATCATCGCCGGCAACCTCAGCGTTGGCGCCCTGGTCGCGAGCTACATGCTCGGTAGCCGCGTCCTCGCCCCGCTCGGCCAGATCGCCAGGCTGATCACCCGCTACCAACAGGCGCAGCTGACCATGCGCAGTACCGACGCACTGATGGCCCTGCCCCAGGAGCGCCAGCTCGACCAGCAGGCCTTGGAGCACACCACGCTCAAGGGCGGCCTGGCGCTGAGCCACATCACCTTCCGTTACCCTGGGCAGGTCAGCCAGGCCCTGCACGATGTGAACCTGACCATCTCGCCCGGCGAGCGCATCGGCATCATCGGCCGCAGCGGCTCGGGCAAGAGCACCCTCGGGCGCCTGCTGATGGGCTTCCATCACCCCGACGAAGGCCAGGTGCTGCTGGACAACCTCGACCTGCGCCAGCTGGACATCGCCGACCTGCGCAGCCAGATCGGCTACGTGGCCCACGACCTGTCACTGCTGGCTGGCAGCCTGCGCGACAACCTGACCCTCGGCGCACGCCACATCAGCGATGCGCGCATGCTCGAAGTGGCCGAACTGACGGGCGTCAGCGAGCTGGCCCGGCAACACCCCAGCGGTTTCGACCGCCCGGTAGGCGAGCGCGGCCAGTTGCTCTCCGGCGGCCAGCGCCAGGCTGTGCTGCTGGCTCGCGCGCTGCTGCTGGAACCGCCGATCCTGATCCTCGACGAGCCCACCAGCCACATGGACAACAGCAGCGAAGAGCAACTGCGCCAGCGCCTGCTGGGCTGGGTGCCGGGCAAAACCGTGCTGCTGGTCACACACCGCACCGCGATGCTCAGCCTGGTGGACCGGCTGGTGGTGCTGGACAACGGCAAGATCGTCGCCGACGGGCCGAAGGATGCGGTTGTCGACGCTCTGCGCAAGGGTCGTATCGGCTCGGCCCTGTAGGAGTTCACCATGCCTCTCATGCACAACATCCGCAGCCGCCATGGCTACGACAAACGGGCCGAGCACGACTACATGCCGGAACTGGCCGGCGCCACCCTGCAGGATTCGCCACGGCTGTCGCGCCTGACCGTGTGGCTGGCCGCCGCGCTGTTGCTGGTGGCGCTGGTCTGGGCCAGCCTGGCGGTGCTCGACGAAGTGACGGTGGGCGAAGGCAAGGCCATCCCGTCGAGCAAGGTGCAGGTGGTGCAGAACCTCGAAGGCGGAATCGTGACCGAGATCTTCGTGCGCGAAGGGCAGATGGTCGAGAAAGGCGCCACCTTGCTGCGCCTGGACGACACCCGCTTCAAATCCAACAAAGGTGAAAGCGAGGCTGACCGTTATGCCCTGACCGCCCAGGTCGAGCGCCTGTCGGCGGAAGCCGAGGGCCGCCCGTTCGTGCTCTCGGACGAAGTACGCGCCAAGGCGCCGCAGGTCGCCGAAGACGAGATGGCCCTGTACGGTTCGCGCCAGCGGCGCCTGGCCAGTGAAAAACAGACCCTCAACGAACAGCTGCGGCAGAAGAACCAGGAGCTCGCCGAGTTCCGCTCCAAGGTCGATCAGTACCGCTCGGCCGTGGCACTGCTGCAGCAGGAGACGGACATGTCCGCGCCGCTGGTGAGCAAAGGCGCCATCTCGCCGGTGGAGATCCTGCGCCTCAAGCAACGCACCGTGGAAGCCCGCGGCCAGCTCAATGCCACCAGCCTGGCCATCCCCCGCGCCGAGGCAGCGATCGCCGAGATCAAGAGCAAGATCGAGGAGTCTGATGCGAGCTTCCGCTCGGACGCAGCCAAGGAGCTGAATGACAAGCGCACCGAGCTTTCCAAGATCACCGCCACCAGCATCGCCATCGACGACCGGGTCAACCGCACAACCGTGGTCTCGCCAGTGCGCGGCATCGTCAAGCTGCTCAAGGTGAACACCATCGGCGGCGTGGTGCAGCCGGGCAGCGACCTGGTGGAGATTGTGCCGATCGAGGACAACCTGCTGATCGAGGCCAAGGTGCGCCCGCAAGACGTGGCCTTTCTGCACCCGGGGCAACCGGCAATGGTCAAGTTCAGTGCCTACGACTACACCATCTACGGAGGGCTCAAGGCCAGGCTGGAGCTGATCAGCGCCGACACCGTCACCGATGACAAGGGCAATGCGTTCTACCTGATCCAGGTGAGGACCGAGAAGAACCACCTGGGCGGGGACAACAAGCCGCTGCTGATCATTCCCGGAATGGTGGCCACGGTGGATATCATCACAGGGCAGAAGAGTGTGCTGGATTATTTGCTCAAGCCGGTGCTCAAGGCTCGGACCGAGGCGCTGCGGGAAAGGTGATTCTGCTGTGCCGGCCTCTTCGCGGGTTTATCCGCGAAGAGGCCGGCACAAGAAAAGCATGACCCCAACCTTCACCCATGATTGCGAGCAAATGTCTCGGCGCCCATGGCTTTGATCTGCCCTTCGATCAACACTTCGAACGGCCGCAACAGGTCATCGAAATTCACGGGTTGTTCCAGCACGTTCAACGCCTGCACCACCGCCTCGATAGTCGACACAGCCCCCGGCTCCGGTGCCTTGCGCAGGCGGTAGCGAGATGGCGCCACCTCGGCCAACGTCACCTTGGGCAACGCTTCCAGCAGCGGATTCAGGTACAGCAGCTTGCGTGCCTTGCGCCAGGTACCGTCGGGGACGATCAGCATCAATGGCCTGCCGTCCGTTTCGTCGTAGACCGTCAGCGCATGCGCCTGTTCGCCCGGGAACAGCAGCACAGGCCGATAACCTGGGGTGGCCAACAATTCGGCAAGGTCAGTGAACACTTCGCCGACCCGCAGTTCGGCATTGACCAGGCCCAGGGCGGCCAGGCGGGCGGTGTTCAGCGCGTGAGCGGTTTCACTGGGGTGCTGCAGCAGGACCACGCGGGTGCGGCTTTCGAGGCTGGGGATCAGTGGGCAAAGGCAATGGGCGAGCGGGCGCTGGCAGCGTTCGCAGCGGGGTCTGGGCATGGGGTTCTCCGTTGGCGGAGGGATTTTGCCACAGGCTGGAAATTTGGGCCCGCTTCGCGGGCCCCAAAGCCTTCAGCGGTTGAACCGCTCTGCCAGGCTATGCAGGTACTCGGCCATCCGTTCCAGGTCCTGGCTGATCTCGGCCCCCTGTTTGGCCTGCCCTGCCGACTGGTCGCACAGTTGGGCAATGCGCACGATCTGTTGGTTGATATCCTCGGCCACATGGCTCTGCTGCTCCGACGCCGTGGCCATCTGCTGGCTCATGCCGGTAATGCGGCTGACCGCCTGGGCAATGCCGGCCAACGCCGTTTGCACCGCCTCGACACTTTGCACACTGTCCCGCGAGATCTGCTCGCCGCGGCTGGCAGTGCTCACTGCGCGCTCGGCGCCAGCACGCAGCGAGGCGATGATCTGATGGATTTCGTCGGTGGAAGCGCGTGTGCGCTGGGCCAGCGAACGCACCTCGTCGGCGACCACGGCAAAGCCCCGGCCCTGCTCCCCGGCGCGTGCCGCCTCGATCGCGGCGTTGAGCGCCAGCAGGTTGGTCTGCTCGGCAATCGAGGTGATCACATCGACCACACTGCCGATCGACTGGGTCTGCTCGGCCAGGGCATTGACCGCCTGACCGATATCACTGACCGCCTCGTTCATGCTGCCCATGGCCTTCAGGCTCTGCTGCGCCAGCTCGCTGCCGTGCTGGGCCAGCTGGTCGGCGTCACCGGCAGCATGAGCCGTGCTTTGCACGTTGTGGGTGACCTCCTGGATGGTCGCGGCCATCTGCGCGATGGCCGTGGCCGACTGGTCGGTCTCGCTGCGCTGGCGGTCGAGCATCTGCGCCTGGGCATCGGACAGGTCGGCCGACTGAGCGGCCCGCGACTTGACCCCCACGCCGGCATCCACCAGGCGAGTCAGCGCGGTTTGCAGGCGCGCTTCTTCGCTGATGATGGCAAGGTCGAGCTGGCCCAGCAGGCCACGGTTGTCACTGTAGGTCAGGGCCACCAGGGGGCTGGTGAACGCCTTCGGGTGCTCAGCAAGCGTGCGGCGGATCGTCTGGTCTTGCTGGCGTTCGATCAGGTACCAGGCCACCAGCAAGCTGGTCATCAGCACGCCCAGCGCCAGATAAGGCGGCAGCCAGAGGTAGCCGGCAGCCGACAGCAGGCCGGCGCCGATCAACGGCCCGCCATGGGCCACGCCACGCGCCAACCGGGCTGCCCAGGGCGCCGGCGACTTGCCCGCGCGCAGCCGCGCGTACAGGGCTTCGGCACGGCGGATCTGCTCGCGGGTCGGTACCGAACGCACCGACTCGTAGCCACTGATGCGGCCATTCTCGTAAATCGCCGTGACATAGGCGCTGACCCAATAGTGATCGCCGTTCTTGGCGCGGTTCTTGACCACCCCCATCCAGGGTTTGCCCTGCTTGATGGTCTCCCACATATGGCCGAACACGGCGGGAGGCATGTCAGGGTGACGCACCAGGTTGTGCGTCTGGCCGACCAGTTCGTCGTAGGTAAAACCGCTGATCGCGACGAAGGCGTCATTGCAGTAGGTGATGCGGCTATTGAGGTCCGTGGTGGAGATCAGGCGCTGCTCCTGGGGAAAGGTTCTTTCGTGCTCAGTGACGGGCAAGTTCATGCGCATCTTGAACGGTCCTTCGAAGGGGGTATTGAGGGGGCAGCGCAACTAAATATCTAGCAGAGCATTGAAGGGTTAGCGGCTAATTTGGAAATTTATTTAGCGCACTCAGTCGGATTGTCCTACGAAACTCTCCCCCTTCAGCCGACATTCAATTGGCTCTTGAGCAAGTCCCGGAATGTTTGAATCAGCGGCTCACGACTACGCCCCCTGCGCACGATCAGCGAGAATGGCGCCTGATACCCGAAAGTAGCCGGCGATAGCACCCTGAGATCGCCCTTGTCGACCCATGCCTGGGCGTAATGCTCGGGCAGGTAGCCGATGTAGGCGCCAGAGAGAATCAGGATCAGCTGCGCCTCCATGCTTTCCACGGTCGCCGCACTGTGCTTGAAGCCGTGCCGGGCCAGTTCGGCCTGGCTCCAGTAGCCACGCCCCACCATGCGTTGCTGCGTCACCACCTGCTCGGGGATGCGCCGCTCGGCGAACAACGAATGGCGGCTGCTGCAATACAGCCAATGCTGCTCGCGGTAAAGCGGCAGGTAGAGCAAGCCACTCATGCGCGAGGAAAACGCACCGATGGCCAGGTCCAGACGGTTGTCCTGCACACCGAGTTGCAACTCGTAGGGGCTGGACACCGACAGGTGCAGGTGCACCGCAGGATGTTCCTGGCTATAGGCGCCGATGGCCTCGGCCAAGGGCAGCGCCTGATCGCCGACAGTGGAGTCAATCACCCCAAGGTTGAGGGTGCCGCGCAGTTCACCCTTGAGCGCTGCGGCGTACTGTTCGAAACCGTCCAGCTCGGCCAGCAGGCGCAGGGTCTCCTGGTGGAACAGCTCGCCCTTGCTGGTCAGGCTGAAGCCGCCCCGGCCCCGGTGGCACAGCACGATCCCGAGGGCGCCTTCGAGCTGGCTCATGTAGGTACTGATGGCCGAGGTCGACAGGTTGAGTTCGCGCTGGGCATTGGCGAACCCCTGATGGCGCACCACGCTGACGAAGATGCGCAGCAGTTTCAGGTCGGGCAAGGTCGAGGCCATGGGCAACGGTTCCGCTGGGGTATGAGCGCGCAGTCTACCCGCTCCTGCGCGCGATAGTTCAGAAATTCCTGAAGTAAGTATTTGCCGGTAGCGATTTTTCTCACGCACTACCTTGCGCAGACTTGGCCGAAATGGCCCTGCCCGCCGGCATATACAAAGCTGAAAGGCGTGCGGCGGCACAGGTTCGAACAAACAGAACAATCGACCGACTGATGAGGCCCACCGTGGACAAAGTTCTCCACCAACCACTGGGCGGCAACGAAATGCCGCGTTTCGGCGGCATCGCCACCATGCTCCGTCTCCCCCACCTGCAAAGCGCCGAAGGCCTTGACGCCGCGTTCATCGGCGTACCACTGGACATCGGTACCTCGCTGCGCTCCGGCACCCGCTTCGGCCCGCGGCAGATCCGCGCCGAATCGGTGATGATCCGCCCGTACAACATGGCCACCGGTGCCGCTCCATTCGACTCGCTGTCGGTGGCCGACATCGGTGACGTGGCGATCAACACGTTCAACCTGCTCGACGCTGTGCGCATCATCGAACAGGCCTACGACGAGATCGTCGAACACAACGTCATCCCGTTGACCCTGGGCGGCGACCACACCATTACCCTGCCGATCCTGCGTGCCCTGCACAAAAAGTACGGCAAGATCGGCCTGGTGCACATCGATGCACACGCCGACGTCAACGACCACATGTTCGGCGAGAAGATCGCCCACGGCACCACATTCCGCCGCGCCGTGGAAGAAGGCCTGCTCGATTGCGACCGCGTGGTGCAGATCGGCCTGCGCGCCCAGGGTTATACCGCCGACGACTTCAACTGGAGCCGCCGCCAGGGCTTCCGCGTGGTGCAGGCCGAAGAGTGCTGGCACAAGTCGCTGGAACCGCTGATGGCCGAAGTGCGCGAAAAGGTCGGCGGTGGCCCGGTGTACCTGTCGTTCGACATCGATGGCATCGACCCGGCCTGGGCCCCAGGCACCGGTACCCCGGAAATCGGCGGCTTGACCACCATCCAGGCGATGGAGATCATTCGCGGCTGCCACGGCTTGGACCTGATCGGCTGTGACCTGGTCGAAGTCTCCCCGCCTTACGACACCACCGGCAACACCTCGCTGCTTGGCGCCAACCTGCTGTTCGAGATGCTCTGCGTGCTACCGGGCGTCGTGCGTCGCTGATCAGCTTTGCCTGAAGTACCCCGGCAGGAGCCATTAGGGAGGGCCATAGAGGCCCGCCAACACAAGACAAGACCGCCGGGCGCCGTGAACACGCCTTGCGGTCGATCTCGCCATAATAAAGATAATCGGGAGACCCCCAATGGCCTTGGACATCATTGTTGTAATGATCTACACCGTCGGCATGCTCGGGCTGGGCTGGTATGGCATGCGGCGCGCTAAAACCCACGAAGACTACCTCGTGGCCGGGCGCAACCTCGGCCCGACCCTGTACATGGGCACCATGGCCACCACCGTACTCGGCGGCGCCTCCACCGTCGGCACCGTGCGCCTGGGCTACGTCCACGGCATTTCCGGCTTCTGGCTGTGTGCCGCCCTGGGCCTGGGCATCATTGCCCTCAACCTGTTCCTCGCCAAACCCCTGCTGCGCCTGAAGATCTTCACCGTGACCCAGGTGCTGGAGCGCCGCTACAACCCGATGGCTCGCCAGGCCAGCGCGGCGATCATGCTGGCCTATGCGCTGATGATTGGCGTCACCTCTACCCTGGCCATGGCAACCGTGCTGCAAGTGCTGCTGGACCTGCCCTTCTGGGCGTCGTTGCTGCTCGGCGGCGGTGTGGTGGTGATCTATTCGACCATCGGTGGCATGTGGTCGCTGACCCTTACCGACATCGTCCAGTTCGTGATCAAGACCGTTGGCCTGATGTTCATCCTGCTGCCCATCTGCCTGTACAAGGCCGGCGGCTGGGATACCCTGGTGGCCAAGTTGCCGGCGGCCAGCTTCAGCTGGACTACCATCGGCTGGGACACCATCATCACTTACTTCCTGATCTACTTCTTCGGCATCCTGATCGGCCAGGACATCTGGCAGCGGGTGTTCACCGCCCGTGACGAGAAGGTCTGCCAGCGCGCCGGCACCACCGCTGGCCTGTACTGCGTGCTGTACGGCCTGGCTTGCGCCCTGATCGGCATGTCCGCCCATGTGCTGATGCCGGACCTGGCCAACCCGAACAACGCCTTTGCCGAAATGATCAAGGGCCAGTTGCCGGAAGGTATTCGTGGACTGCTGATGGCCGCAGCCCTGGCGGCCATGATGTCGACCGCCAGTGCCGGCTTGCTGGCAGCCTCGACCACCGTGACCGAAGACCTGCTGCCCAAGCTGCGTGGCGGCAAGCAGTCGAGCCTGGGCGTCAGCCGCCTGTTCACTCTGATTACCGGCCTGGTGGTGCTGGGCATCGCCATGGCGGTGAACGACGTGATCAGTGCCCTGACCCTGGCCTACAACCTGCTGGTCGGCGGCATGCTGATCCCACTGATCGGTGCGATCTTCTGGAAGCGTGCAACCACCGCAGGCGCCATCGCCAGCATGTCGCTTGGCTTTGCCACCGCACTGTTCTTCATGTTCAAGGACGGTCTGGATGCCAACACGCCGATCTACTACAGCCTGGCAGTTGGCCTGGTGAGCTTCGTGCTGGTGAGCGTGCTGTCGCGCAAGCCGCTGGGTGAAGTGAAGCTGGCCTGATCAGGCCGCAACAGCGGAAACAACAAGGCCGCGGCATCGGACAGATGCTGCGGCCTTTTGCATGTCAGCGACGACGCGGTTGGCGCTTGCGCTGCTCTTCATCAGTCGGGATCGGCACCGGCTGCAAAGGAGGTGGAATCAGCCCCAAGGCGACAGCCAGGTCGTGGAGCCAGTTGAACATTTGGTTTTTCATAATGCCCCCTTGACGGGTCAGCCTCACGGCAAGTTCAATGCTGCGATGTTTCATACAGATCATAGTCCGATGTCCTGTACTACGCATGCTCTTATTCCTACAGATATGGGCTAGATTGACGCGGATCAAGCGGAAACGGCGCATTCCGACGACTGGTTAATCGTTTCGGTTTGTTGCAGATCGATCCAGGCCTGCAAATTCGCCCCGCGCATGCCCTGGCGCCACATCAACCAGGTTTCTGCGTGATCGAACGGTGAATGCAACCGATGAACGCTGACCCGATCACGCCCGGGCAGGCTGTCGAGCATCGATTGCGCCATCAAGGCCACCCCCGCACCGGCAATCACGCAGGCCAGCATGCTCTGGTACGACTCGATCTCCATCACTCGCCCCATCGGCGTGTGGTCATGGGCATACCAGGCTTCGAGGCGCATGCGGTAGGAACAGCCCTGGCGGAAGGTGAACACCGCCTTGCCCGCCACGTCCCTGGCACTGCGCACCGCCGGGTGTTCCGGGCTGGTGATCAGGACCAGCACTTCATCGCACAGCGGCACACCATCCAGCCCGGCCAGGCTCGGCGGGCCGTCCACCAGTGCGGCATCCAGGCGATGGCTGAGCAGGCCCTCGAGCAAGTCGCCGCTGGGTGCCGCCTGCACCTGCAGGTTCACCGCCGGATACTGCTGGTGGTAGCGCGCCAACAATGCCGGCAAGTGGATGGCGGCAGTGCTGTACATGGTGCCCAGCACGAAGTCACCGGCCGGCTGGCCGCCTTGTACCGCCGCCACGGCTTCATCACGCAGCGCCGACAGGCGGTTGGCGTAATCCAGCAGCACCTTGCCAGCGGGCGAAAGCTGCAAGCGCTGGCGTTCGCGCAGGAACAATTCCACCCCCAGTTGCTCTTCGAGCTGGCGCAGGCGCGTCGACAGGTTCGACGGCACCCGGTGCAGACGCTCGGCGGCGCGGGTCACCGAACCTTCCTCGGCCACGGCCTGGAAGATGCGCAGCTGGCTGAACTCCATGACATTCTCCAAAAAAGAACAACTTGATCATCATTATTCAATTTTATTGAAAGTAAAAGCGCCCTAACCTGCCACCCATCGCATTGATTCGCGCAGGAGAACCCTCATGTCGCCGCTCGTACAACTGCTGGCCAGCGCCGTGGCGCTGATGATGGCCATGGGCATCGGCCGCTTCGCCCTCACCCCGCAACTGCCGCAACTGATCGCCGAAGGCCAGTTCGACCTGACCGCCGCCGGGCTGGTGGCGGCGGCCAACTACCTGGGTTACTTCCTCGGCGCGGTGGACGCCATGTATGCCCGCCGGCCGAACCAGGTAACACTGCGCCTGCACGGCGGCCTGTGGCTATGCGTGCTGCTGACCCTGGCTTCCTGGGCGGCGGACGGTTTCTGGAGCCATCTGCTGCTGCGCTTCGGAACCGGCGTGGCCAGTGCCTGGGTGCTGGTGATGATCACCAGCCTCAGCCAGCAAGTGGCCAATGCCCACAATCGTCAACGCCTTGGGGCGATGGTGTTCGCCGGGCCTGGGTTGGGCATTGCGCTGAGCGGTTTGCTGGCACTGGCTGCGCATCTGCTGGGGCTTGGCTCGGCGGCACTCTGGCTGATCTATGCCGCTGCGGCGCTGGTCATGCTGCTGGCCGTGCGCCCCTGGCTGCCTCGCGCCCTGCAACCGGCCGTGGTGCCCGCCGCCGCGCAACAAGGCCCGACCCGTAGCGTCGGCATCGGACGCCTGGGCCTGGTCTATGCCTTGTATGGCGTGGGCTACATCCTGCCGGCTACCTTTCTGTCACAGATGGCCAACCAGCAGTTTCGCGGCAACTGGATGGCCGACCTGTTCTGGCCTGCGTTCGGCCTGGCGGCGGCGCTCGGTGTGGTGCTGGTGAGCCTGCGTCGGGCCGGGCGTACCTCGGCCTGGCTGACGGTGACCTTGTGGTTGCAAGGGTTGGGGGTACTGGCCTGCCTGATGGGCGGTGGCGTTGGCCTGGCGTTGGGCGTGGTGCTGTGCGGCGGGCCCTTCCTGGCATGCATGCAGCTGGTGATGCAGCGCTCGCGGGAACTGGCACCCCATGCCACCCAGCGCAATGCCGGGCTGCTGACCGCGTGCTTTGCCCTGGGGCAGTTGAGTGGGCCGTTGCTGGCGGCGCTGAGCAACCATTACAGCGGGACTCTGCAGCCAGCGCTGGTGCTGGCTGCGGTGGGCCTGGGGGTGGCGGGCGTGCTGCTACTGACCAGTGGGCGCAGCCTTCAAGGTCGCCAGGGTACGCAGCAGTCCGCCGTTTAGCCTACAAACTTGCGCAGTTGCTGCTTCACCCATGGCTCGGCACTGACCAGGATCACCCCCAGCAACACCATCACCGCCCCGAGCACGAAATTGACACTCAACGGCTCCCCCAGCAGCACCACGCCAAAGGTCACGCCAAACAATGGCGTGATGAACGAAAACACCGCCAGGTTCGAAGCCAGGTACTTGCGCAACAACCAGAACCAGGTCAGGTAACTGACGAACGACACCACGATCCCCTGGAACAGCACGCTGCCCAGCGCCAGCGGCGTGAATGCCACATCGCCAATTTGCCCGCTGACCAGGGCGATCAGCAGCAACCCGGCAAACCCCACCGCCAGTTGATAAAACAGAGTCAGAGTCGCCGGAGCCTCCGAAAGGCGCGAACAACGCACCACCACCGTGGTCGCGCCCCAGGCAAGCCCGGCGATGACGCCAAAGGCGTCGCCCAGCAGCATCCGCCCATCCATTTCAGCGAACGACATGCCGCCGGCAAACGCCGTGGCAATGCCGCCGAAGGCCAGCAGAATGCCCACCCACTGCAACAATCGCAGCCGCTCGCTGGGCAGCATGAAGTGCAGGCCCAGCGCCGTGAACACGGGCGCGGTATAGAGGAACACCGACATGTGCGCGGCCGAGGTCAGCTTCAGGCCCTCGGCAATGAACAGAAACTCCAGCCCGAACAAACCGCCGGCAAGCAACCCGGCCCGCCAGGTGCTGCCCAACTGTTCCCAGCCTCCGCGCCAGCAGATCATCAACCCCACCAGCACAGCGGCGATGCAATTACGCAAGGCAGCCTGCATCACCGGCGCGATATCCATCGCCGCCGTCTTGATCAGCACCTGCTGGCAGCCCCAGATCAGGCACAGCCCCAGCATCACCTGGAAGGCAAAGGCGTCTGGGTTCTTGCGGGCCGCGCTCATGAGCGGGCCTTTTGGGTGGTCGAGGGCATCGGCAAAGACTCGGTAGTGGTCAAGGAATACCGATTATCGGGTTTCCCGGCCCGCCCTTGCCAGCCTCAAAACGACCTCAAGCGATCTGCGCCTTGGCCGAAACGTGCTCGAAGGTGGTTTCATCCAGCGCGTCTTCTTGCTCATCCAGCACCTGGCGCGGGTGCTCGAAGCCGGGGATGCTGCTGTCGATCAGGCTGAGCAAGCGCGATCCACGCTCGGTGAGCACGAAGTTTTCACCATTGCCGCCATCCTCCGGAGGCCGAGTCTCTATGAAACCGCGCTCGAACAGCAACTTCTCGTATTCGCACGCGCGGGTCTTCAGATGGTCCAGGTCACCCACCGGCTGGCCCTTGGCGGCCAGCGCCGCAGCGTGCTGCTCGGCATAGGGGCGTGGCGTGAAGCTGTGACCGGCGCCGTTCTGCACTTCGTGCAGCAAACGCTCGATCAGGTCCCAGTCGTAGGTGCTGCTCATGGAGATGGCCTCCTGCTGTGGACGAAGGGGGTACACAGGATGGGACCTGTTGGCAGACGGGAGTGTTCCAAAAGTTATCCAGACACGAACGTTGCCGAATTGGACTACGGCAGAATCCGCGACTGGAACAGGCTGAAACAAGGTCGCTCACATCGTGTATCAGGTGGCAAAGGGTAGAAACCTTTGCTGTATCCCACGAATGTACTTTATGAACTACATTCGCCCGGAGGATGCAAAATGACTGAACAATTCTTCGAATTCGATCCTGCGGATTACCTCACCACACCTGAGGCTATAGCGCATTTCATGACAGATGCATTGGAGACAGGCGATGCGGGCTATGTTGCAAAAGCCGTAGGCGTTGTGGCACGGGCCAAGGGCATGAGTGAGTTGGCAAAAGCGACTGACCTTTCACGTGAACAGCTTTATCGCTCGTTGAGTGAGCACGGCAACCCAACCTTGAAGTCCTTTCTAGCCGTTATGAAGGCTCTAGGCATCGACTTGGCTGCCAAACCACATCTGGCCCATTAGTGCATCCCCCCCTTTGGGGCTGTTTATGGAGATGGGGCGGACGCAAGCATTCCGTACCTATCAGCGCTGGCGTAGGTGCGCCTGCATGTACTGACGCAGCAACTGGTTGATGCGCGTCTGGTAGCCCGCGCCCTGCCCCTTGAACCAGGCAAGAACATCGGAATCCAGGCGTATGGTCACTGTCTGCTTGGCAGGAACCCGTAGTTCGGCCTCACGGAAAAAATCTTCACCCAGCTCAGGGATATCCGAGGTGTCGATTTCCTCGTCACTCTGTTGAGCAAGGCGACTCCAATCAGTTTTCGATGCTTTGGTCATAGTGTTTGGCCTCCCATCTGGTGGCTTTTCGCGCAGAGATGATTCGAATGACATCACCCTGCCTTTCCGTGTAGACGACAACGCCTATCAGGCACTTCAACCAGCCAAGGCTGACCCAGCGCTCCTCATCGTGGCCCGGACAATCATCCCGGCGAATCAGCATCGGGTGATTGAACATATCCGGTACATCGCAGAAATCGATGCCGTGCTTGCGGATGTTGATCTGGTTCTTTGCTTCGTCCCACTCAAAGAACATGGAACGCTCCGTATTTACATCTGTACATACGATACCTCCTGTTTGATGGCGAGACTAGAGGGCAATTGCTCGCCCTTCAATAGCGCCAGGAGGCTTTGGGAAAAGGACTACAGCATGAAGCGGAACCCGCGCATCAGTGCCGTCGGTCCTTGGCACTGAACCAACTGGCCAGCATGCGCCTCCACCGGGCAACACCAACGCCGGAGGTAGAAAGGATGAAACCGCTGCTGCGCATCGCCTGTACCACTGCCTTGTGCTGCACCTTGCCCGCCTGGGCTTGCACGCCGGAAGAGGCAACTCAGAAACGGGAAGAACTGGCCGGGTTGGTCAGTCAGCTGACCGAGCAGAATCCGGAAAAGGCCAAGGAGATAAATGACGAGCTTCAGGGGATGGAGCTGGGGACGGCGAGCAAGGATTTGCCCGACAAGTGTCAGTTGATCGACAAGCGGATCAAGGAGCTGAAACAGGCGGAGAAAAAGACGGAATAAAGTGCTTCCCGCTGACACCGGCCCTGTAGGAGCGGCCTTGTGTCGCGAAAGGGCTGCAGAGCAGCCCTAACATTTTTGCATGTGCGCCGAAATCCTGGGGCTGCTTCGCAGCCCCTTCGCGACACAAGGCCGCTCCTACAGGCGGTGCGTCAGCCTCACTCGGCAGCAGGCTTGCGCTTCTTCAGCGGTGCCAGGCCATCAGCGCTGGCCAGCGGTGCATTCGGCCGTGGCTTGGCGGTCGGCTTGCGCTTGGCAGCGGCTTTCTTCTCGCCAGTCTTTTTGTCGACCTTTTTCTTCTTGGCACCCGCCGCCTTGCCCGAGGCCTTGACCTTCTTCGGCCCGCTGTAGGTACCTTTGACTTCCTTGATCACTCGGCGCTCGAACTGCTGCTTGAGGTAGCGTTCGATGCTGGACATCAGGTTCCAGTCATTGTGGGTGATCAGCGAGATCGCCAGGCCTTCGCCGCCGGCACGGCCGGTACGGCCCACACGGTGCACGTACTCGTCACCGCTGCGCGGCATGTCGAAGTTGATCACCAGGTCCAGGCCGTCGATGTCCAGGCCACGGGCCGCCACATCGGTGGCCACCAGCACCTTGGAGCTGCCTTGCTTGAAGCGCTCGATGGCCAGCTTGCGGTCCTTCTGGTCCTTCTCGCCGTGCAGCACGAAGGCCTTCACGTCCTTGGCCACCAGGTGACCATAGATGCGGTCGGCCAGGGCGCGGGTGTTGGTGAAGATGATCGCCTTGTCGAAGGTCTCGTTGGCCAGCAGCCACTGCACGATCTGCTCTTTATGCTGGTCGTGGTCGGCGGTGATGATCTGCTGGCGGGTGCCCTCTGCCAGCTGCGAGACGCTGTTGAGCATCAAATGCTCAGGGTCTTTCAGGACCTTGCCGATGATGTCGCGCAGCGCCGCACCGCCAGTGGTGGCGGAGAACAGCAGGGTCTGCTCGCGGTTCTCGCACTCCTTGCACAGGCGCTCCATGTCTTCGGCGAAGCCCATGTCGAGCATGCGGTCGGCTTCGTCGAGGATCATCACCTGCACGTGGGACAGGTCGAGGTTGCCGGCGTTGAGGTGCTCGAGCAGGCGGCCCGGGGTGCCGATCAGCACGTCCGGCACCTTGCGCAGCATGGCGGCCTGCTCCTTGAAGTCTTCACCGCCAGTGACCAGGCCGGCCTTGATGTAGGTGAACTGCGAGAACAGCTGCACTTGCTTGAGGGTCTGCTGGGCCAGCTCGCGGGTCGGCAGCAGGATCAGCGAGCGGATCTCGACGCGCCCGCCTTTCAGGTCGACCAGGCGGTTGAGCAGCGGCAGGACGAATGCCGCGGTCTTGCCGCTGCCGGTCTGCGCGGTCACGCGCAGGTCGCGCCCTTGCAGGGCCAGGGGGATGGCCGCGGCCTGCACCGGGGTTGGCTCGACAAATTTAAGCTCGGCCACGGCTTTAAGCAGGCGTTCGTGCAGGGCGAATTGGGAGAACACGGAGGTAACCTCAGGCAAGTGCGGGAAATTCAGTTGCATAGGGTAACGTTTTCTGCCGCCTTAGCCGAATTTCTTTTGGCAACTTCGTCGGCTTCCGCGCTCTAATGGCGCTTCGTTTTGCTGCAATAGACCGGTTTACAAGCTTATGGACATCCAACGCATCTGGCGTGACAGCCTCGACCTGTGGGGCACCCTCGACCAACATCCGCTGCTCCATGCCGCCATCGGCCTGGCCGTGCTGCTGCTCATTTCCCTGCTGCTGGGGCGTCTGGCGCGTTTCGTGGTGCTGCACGGTGCGCGGCTGCTCGCCCGGCAAACGGCCCTGAAATGGCTCGACGACCTGCGCCACAACAAAGTCTTCCATCGCCTGGCCCAGACCACCCCGTCACTGGTCATCCAGTTCGGCCTGAAACTGGTGCCGGAGCTGTCCGACACCGCCCAGCACTTCCTCGGCAACCTTGCCCTGGCCTTCACCCTGCTGTTCATGACCATGGCCCTGTCGTGCCTGCTCGATGCCCTGCTGGACATCTACGCCCGCACCGAACACGCCCGTACCCGCTCGATCA
This sequence comes from Pseudomonas sp. NPDC086566, assembly GCF_050280885.1. Lineage (NCBI taxonomy): Bacteria > Pseudomonadati > Pseudomonadota > Gammaproteobacteria > Pseudomonadales > Pseudomonadaceae > Pseudomonas > Pseudomonas sp. NPDC086566. The sequence continues at coordinate 303,788 of NZ_JBNNWD010000007.1, read as the reverse complement.
AGGGCTACGTGCAATTGGCCAAGATGATGCTGTGGATCTTCGCCTCGATCGTTATCGTCGCCACCCTGATCGATCGCTCGCCGCTGCTGTTGCTGTCGGGCCTGGGTGCGATGTCGGCGGTGCTGCTGTTGGTGTACAAGGACACCCTGCTGTCGTTCGTCGCCAGTGTGCAGTTGACCAGCAACGACATGCTGCACGTGGGCGACTGGATCGAAATGCCGCAGGTGGGTGCCGATGGCGATGTGGTCGATATCACCTTGCACACGGTCAAGGTGCAGAACTTCGACAAGACCATCGTCTCGATCCCGACCTGGCGCCTGATGAGCGAGTCGTTCCGCAACTACCGCGGCATGCAGCAGTCCGGTGGCCGGCGGATCAAGCGCAGCCTGTTCATCGACGCCGCAGGCGTGCGTTTCCTGACCCCGGACGAGGAACAGCGCCTGAGCCAGGTGAGCCTGCTGAGTGACTACCTAGCCGGCAAGCGTCAGGAACTGCTGGCCTGGAACGAAGCGCTGGGACCGGTAGCGGAGCTGTCGGCCAACCGCCGCAGGCTGACCAACATCGGCACCTTCCGCGCCTTTGCCCTGGCCTACCTGAAGAAGCACCCCAACGTGCACCCGAACATGACCTGCATGGTGCGGCAGATGCAAACCACCGCCGAAGGCGTGCCGCTGGAGATCTACTGCTTTACCACCACCACGGTGTGGGCCGATTACGAGCGGATCCAGGGGGATATCTTCGATTACCTGCTGGCAGTGTTGCCAGAATTTGGCTTGAGCCTGTATCAGCAGCCGAGTGGCAATGACATGCGCGTGGGGCTGGCGGGGCGGGCGCACCCCGAGCCGATGCCGCGCCGCCTTGAAGAAATGAACGAGGTTTGAGATGGCCGGGGCTGCGTTGCAGCCCCTTCCTCTCTAAAGGCCGGGGTCGGAGGCCTAGCTTGCCAAAAGCGGCCTGCTTTCCCGGGCATTGACCATGCAGTACAGCGCGCCAGCCAGGATCAGGCCCATCGCCCAGCTGATGTCTGCCCCCAGCCACTCGGCCACGAAGCCCGTGTAGAACGACAGCTTCATGAACGGGATGATGCCGATGATCGACACGGCATACACCGCCAGGCTCCGACGATTGAAGCAGCCGTAACGGCCCTTGGCGTCGTACAACGCCCCCACGTCATACTGACCCCGGCACACCCAGTAGTAATCCACCAGGTTGATCGCGCTCCAGGGGATCAACAGGTACAGCTGGCCGATCAGGATGTCGGCAAAGAACGTATCGAAATTGTGTTGGGTGGCGATGGCAATCAGCGTGGCCGCGGCAGTCAGGCCCGCCATCACCAGTGCCTTGGCTGTCGCGGTCACGCGCCTGATGGTCTTGAAGGCGCCAAAGATCGTGACCGATGACATGTAGGCGCTGTAGAGGCACAGGACGTTGTACTGGATCACTCCCAGCGCGATCACGGCCAGTGCCAACGGTGCCCACGGGCCAAACAGCCCGGCAATGGCCGTCGCAGGGTCATGCCCGAGTGCCGAGGGTAATTGCACAGCCACCAGCGCGCCCAACGCCATCATGGCGAACGAGCCCAGCGCGCAACCGCAATAGGTGGCCCAGAACGTGGCGCGTGGGTTGACGTTGGCCGGCAGGTAGCGCGAATAATCCGCCACATAGGGGCCATAGCCCAACGTCCACGACGCGGCCTGGGCCACGATCAGGTTGAAGGCGGTGAATGAAAAGCCGGTCGTCACTGCCGTCGTGCCTGCGGTGTCACCGGGGTGCAGCAGGATCAGCACCAGGGCGCCGGCGAACACCAGTGTGGACAGCAGGCTCATCCACGCCCCGAGGCGGTGGATCAGTTCGTACCCGACAAAGCCGATGACGAAGGTCAGCACGCCGACTAACACGATGGCCTGGTCGTCACTCATCGGCACCAGTGCCTGCACGGCATTGCGCATAAGCACGCCGCTGGCGGCAAGGAACAGTACAGCAGCCGTGACCATTACCAGCAAAGGTAGCGCCGCGCCATGGACACCGAACTGGGCCCGGCTCTGGATCATCTGAGGCACGCCCAGGTGCGGCCCCTGGGCGGAGTGCGCGGCCATGAACACGGTGCCGATCAGGTTGCCGACCAACAGGGCCAGCAGGGTCCAGGCAAAACTCAGCCCCGAGGCAACGCCCAGGGTGCCGACCATCAGGGCGGTTATCTGGAAGTTGGAGCTGAACCAGATGGTGAACAATCGTTTAGGCGTGCCATAACGCTCAGCGTGTGGGACGAATTCGATACTTCGCGTTTCTAGCTTCACGCCGGTCTCCCGATTTGTTTTCATGATTATCGGGTAGGCGTCGGCCGGGTTTGGGTTCATTAACGAACGCGTCTTAGCTAGCTGCGCCATGCCTTGCTTGATAACGTCAATGGCCCGTGCTGGTTCCAGATGAGCAAACTGGCTTGAGAGAGTCGGGGCTGCTTGCAGCCCATTCGCGGGCAAACCCGCTCCCACAGGTACCGCGCAGCGCTCAGGCCTGCGCAGATTCTGTGGGAGCGGGTTTACCCGCGAAGAGGCCGGCAGCTACCCCGCATACCCCAGCAAGTACAGCAGCCCGGTCAGGGTCACCAACGACGCCACGGTCGACAACAGGATCGTCCGCGAAATCAGCCCCGCCTCGCGGTTGTAGTACTCCGCCAGCATGAACGGCCCGGTACCGGTCGGCAGCGCCGCCAGCAGCACCGCCGATGCCGCCCACATCGTCGGCAGGCTGAATACCTTGAACGCCAGCAGCCAGGTCAACGCCGGCTGACCAATCAGCTTCAGTGCCACCAGCGGCCACGGGCTTGCCTGCGAACCGGTGCGTTTCTCGGCCAGAAATGCCCCCAGCGAGATCAACGCGCAAGGCGTGGTCGCCAAGGCCAGCATGTCGAGAAAATGCATCACCGGCTCGGCCAGCCTCAGGCCGCTCATGGCCCACCCTGCCCCCGCCAGCGGCGAGATCACCAGCGGATTCTTCGCCAGCGCCTTGCTCACCAGCAAAATGGCGCGGCCGATCTGCCGCTCTTCCTGCAGGCCGATCTCGATCAGCGTCAGGGAAATCGCGAACACCAGGCAGACAACGATCAATGACGAGATCAGCGCCGGCTGCAGCCCCGGCTGGCCGAACAGCAGCAGGCACAGCGGGATGCCGATGTAGCCGGTATTGGCATAACCGGCACTGAGCCCGTCGATGCTCGCCGCCACCAGGCCGTGACCGCTGTGCAAGCGCCAGGCCAGGGTCACGACGAACATCGCCAGCGCGCCGGCGCCGAAGGCGACGATGAACCCCGGGTGCCAGATCTCGCTCCAGGTTGCCGTGGCGGTAACCTTGAACAGCAACGCCGGCAGGCACAGCCAGACCACCATCTTGTTGATCTCGGCGGCGGCCTTGTCACCGAGTTTGTCTGTCTTGCGGCACAGGAAGCCGACCAGGATCAGGGCGAAGATCGGCGCGACGATGACGAAGACGGTGTGCATGTCAGGCCTTGCCGGTCGCTGGCGCCGTCACGCGGTTGCCCAAGCGGCTCAGCCACACCGACGCGAGGATGATCGCGCCACCGAGCAGCAACCGGCCAAGCGGTTCGTCGCGGTTCCAGATCAGCAGGTTCAGTAGCAGCCCCACCGGCACATGCAGATTATTCATCACCGCCAGCGTGGCGCCGGAGACCAGGCACGCGCCCTTGTTCCACCAGTACAGGCCCAGGGCCGTCGGGCACAGGCCGAGGAACAGCAGCACCACCCATTGCACGCTGGTGCTCGGCAGATGCTGGGGGTTGCCGAACAGCAGGAACGCCGGCAGCACCACGATCAGCGCGCCCAGGTAGAAGTAGCCGAAGCGCTTGTAATGCGGCAGGTCGCTGGGGTTGCGGGCGACCAGGTGGCGGTACAGCACCTGGCCGGCAGCGTAGGTGAAGTTGGCCAGTTGCAGCAGCAGGAAGCCCATGAAGAAGTCGCCGCTGATGCTGTCGAAACGGATGACGCCCGCCCCCGCTACCGCCACCAGGGCAGCGAGCAGCGCCCAGGGATTGAAGCGCCGGTTCAGGGCGTCTTCGATCAGGGTCACGTGCAGCGGCGTGAGGATGGTGAACAGCAGGACTTCCGGCACAGTCAGCACGCGGAAGCTCAGGTACAGGCAAACGTAGGTGATGCCATATTGCAGCGCGCCTATCAGCAGCATCGAGCGCAGGAAGCGCGGCTCGACCTGGCGCCAGCGGGTCAGCGGCAGGAATACCAGGCCGGCCAGCACCACGCGCGCGAGCACGGCGAAATAGCTGTCGACATGGCCGGCCAGGTACTCGCCGATCAGGCTGAAGGAAAACGCCTGGATCAGCGCGACGATTATCAGGTAGCCCATGGTTGCCTCTCGTGGATCAAGGGCGCGACCTTAGCGGGTTGCGGCCTGTGTGTTCAACCATGAGGAATGTGGGGCCAGTACAGGCAATACAAGAATCCCAGGCATAAAAAAGCCCGGCCATCAGGCCGGGCAGGTACACCCAAGGAGCAAAAACAGGTGTCAGGGATGGGAATTCGTCGAACCTCAGGCCACCGCGGCCAGCTTGGCCTTGGCCTGGTTCAGGCCCTTTTCGTGGAACTCGCCGCTCATGTTCAGGCCTTCGGCATGGATGAAATCGACATCGTGAATACCGATGAAGGCCATCACCTGGCGCAGGTAGGGTTCCTGGTGGTCGCTGGTGGCGCCGGCATGGATACCGCCACGGGCAGTCAGGACAATGGCGCGTTTGCCGGTGAGCAGGCCTTGCGGGCCGGTCGGGGTGTACTTGAAGGTGATGCCGGCACGCAGCACGTGGTCCAGCCAGGCCTTGAGGGTGCTGGGGATGGCGAAGTTGTACATCGGTGCAGCCATCACCAGCACGTCGGCTGCCAGCACTTCATCGGTCAGCTCGTTGGAGCGGGCCAGGGCCTCCAGTTCGGCGGCGCTGCGCTGTTCTTCAGGCTTCATCCAGCCGCCAAGCAGGTTGGCATCCAGGTGCGGCACCGGGTTCAGCGCCAGGTCACGTACGGTGATCGCGTCGGCCGGGTGCGCCGCTTGCCACTGCTGGATGAAGTCACGGGTCAGTTGACGGGAAACGGAATCCTGCTGGCGGGCGCTGCTTTCGATGATCAGTACGCGGGACATGGGTGCCTCCATCGGCAAAAACGGTTGCGATTCGATGGAGGTGAGATTAAGGCTTGACCTATCGATAAAAAAGCGTAAAAAGTGGGAGCAACCTATCGATTAATCAGTTTTATTGCGCAGCGCAGTCCAGCGCGATGCGCAGCTTGATGATCTGCCGATTGAATTTGGCGGTCACATCGACATGCTTGCCAGCCGGCACGTTGACCCGGCGCACGCGCGGCGCCTCGGGCCCATTGCGGAAGGTCACCTTGCAGGCCGCCGGCACTTGCCCATAGTTGTTCAGGGTAATGGAGCCGATGTCGTAAGCCGTGTCGTAGGTGGTGTAGTCCAGCTTGACCCCGGTCAGTTCCTTCTCCACATCGATGGGGTAAGCCATGACCCCAAGGGGCAGGCACATCAAAATTGCCGCACAACATTTCTTCATGGGGCGCTCTCCTTGAAAGAGCGCAGCTTAGGACAACAGGAGCCAAACATGAAAGCGCCGCGCGTGACCCTGGATCAGTGGCGGACCTTGCAGGCAGTGGTCGACCATGGCGGTTTTGCCCAGGCCGCCGAAGCCCTGCACCGCTCGCAGTCGTCGGTCAGCTACACCGTGGCGCGCATGCAGGAGCAACTGGGTGTGCCGCTGCTGCGCATCGATGGCCGCAAGGCCGTACTGACCGAGGCCGGCAACGTACTGCTGCGCCGTTCGCGGCACCTGGTCAAGCAGGCCAGCCAGCTGGAAGACCTGGCGCACCACATGGAGCAAGGCTGGGAGGCCGAAGTGCGCCTGGTGGTCGATGCCGCCTACCCCAGCGCCCGCCTGGTGCGCGCCCTGGCAGCGTTCATGCCGCAAAGCCGCGGTTGCCGGGTGCGCCTGCGTGAAGAAGTGCTGTCCGGCGTCGAGGAAGTGATGCACGAAGGCATCGCCGACCTTGCCATCAGCAGCTACAGCATCGGCGGCTACCTGGGCACTGAACTGAGTTCGGTGGAATTCGTCGCCGTCGCCCACCCCGAACACAGCCTGCACCGCCTGGGCCGGGAGATCACTTTCCAGGATCTGGAAAGCCAGCTGCAGGTGGTAATCCGCGACTCCGGCCGCGCCCAGCCGCGCGACGTTGGCTGGCTCGGCGCCGAGCAGCGCTGGACAGTCGGCAGCCTGGGCACTGCCGCCACGTTCGTCGGCAGCGGCCTGGGCTTTGCCTGGTTGCCACGGCACATGATCGAGCGTGAGCTGCAGGACGGCGTGCTGAAGGCGCTGCCGCTCGATCAGGGTGGCAGCCGCCACCCACTGTTCTACCTTTATTCGAGCAAAGAGAAGACCCTGGGCCCGGCCACGCAGATTCTCATCGACCTGCTGCGTAACTTCGACACTGCGCCGCTGGACGTGCCCTTCGCAGCCCCCCCACAAGCCTGAGAGGACCGCGCCCATGGCCTATTTCGAACATGAAGGATGCTCGCTGCATTATCAGGAATACGGCAAGGGCGAACCCTTGGTGCTGCTGCACGGTCTGGGCTCCAGCAGCCAGGATTGGGAACTGCAGGTGCCCGAGCTGAGCCGCCACTACCGGGTGATCCTCATGGACATCCGCGGCCACGGCCGCTCCGACAAGCCACGCGACGGTTACCAGATCGCCACCTTCAGCGCAGACCTGCTGGCCCTGCTCGAGCACCTGCAGACTGGCCCGGTGCACTTCGTCGGGCTGTCCATGGGTGGCATGGTCGGGTTCCAGTTCGCCGTGGACCACCCGCAATGGCTGCGCAGCCTGTGCATCGTCAACAGTGCCCCCGAAGTCAAGCGCCGCACCCGCAGCGACTGGCTGTGGTGGCTCAAGCGCTGGGGCCTGGCGCGCATCCTCAGTGTCGAGACGGTCGGCCAGGGCCTGGCCGCACGCCTGTTCCCCAAGCCGGAGCAGGCCGAACTGCGCAAGAAGATGGCCGAACGCTGGGCACGCAACGACAAGCAGGCCTACCTCAAGAGCTTCGACGCCATCGTCGACTGGGGCGTGCAGGAACGCATCGGGCAGATCCACTGTCCCACGCTGGTGATTGCCGCCGACCACGATTACACCCCGATACACCTCAAACAGCACTACGTCGCCCTGATGCCCAACGCCAGGCTGGTGGTCATCGACGATTCCCGGCACGCTACACCCCTCGATCAACCCGAGGTCTTCAACCAGACCCTGCTGCAGTTCCTCGCAGCCGCTTCCACCTCTCAAGGATCATTGAGCCCATGCTGAAAAAACTCCTGCTCACCGCCTGCTCGGTCGCCTTCGCCACCAGCGTCATGGCCTCCGACAAGACTCCGCACGTACTGCTGGACACCAGCTTCGGCCAGGTTGAAATCGAGCTCAACGCCGAGAAGGCACCGATCAGTACCAAGAACTTCCTGCAGTACGTAGACAGTGGCTTCTACAACAACACCATCTTCCACCGCGTGATTCCGGGCTTCATGGTCCAGGGCGGTGGTTTTACCGAGCAGATGGTGCAGAAAGACACCAAGGACCCGATCAGGAACGAGGCCGGCAACGGCCTGCAGAACACTCGCGGCACCCTGGCCATGGCCCGCACGTCCAACCCGAACTCGGCCACCAGCCAGTTCTTCATCAACGTGGCCGACAACGACTTCCTCAACCCGGGCCGCGACGCCGGTTACGCCGTGTTCGGCAAAGTGACCAAGGGCATGGAAGTGGTCGACCAGATCGTCAATTCGCCTACCACCGTGAAGAAGGGCATGCGCGACGTGCCAACCGACCCGGTGTTCATCAAGTCCGCCAAACGCATCGACTGACCCAGGTTTCACAGGGACGTGAGACCTTTCGGGGTCGGGTAGCACAGGAGTCTTGTCACCCATGCTGTACCGCCGTTTCGAGCAATTGATCGATATCTTCCGCGACGCGCCCAGCGACTCGCCGCCCGGCCAGGTCTGGCCGTTCTACCTCTACTACCTGCGCCAGGTCTGGCCGAGCTTTCTCGCCCTGCTGGTGGTGGGCCTGTTCGCCTCGCTGATCGAGGTGGCGATGTTCAGCTACCTGAGCCGCATCATCGACCTGGCCCAGGGCACGCCCAACGCCAACTTCTTCAGTGAGCACAGCGGCGAGCTGATCTGGATGCTGGTGGTGATCCTGCTGCTGCGGCCGGTTTTCTTCGGCTTGCACGACCTGCTCGTGCATCAGACCATCAACCCCGGCATGACCAGCCTGATCCGCTGGCAGAACCACACCTATGTGCTCAAGCAGAGCCTGAACTTCTTCCAGAGCGACTTTGCCGGGCGCATTGCCCAACGCATCATGCAGACCGGCAACTCGCTACGCGACTCGGCCGTGCAGGCCGTGGATGCCCTATGGCATGTGCTGATCTACGCGGTGACCTCGCTGGTGCTGTTCGCCGAGGCCGACTGGCGCCTGATGCTGCCGCTGCTGGTGTGGATCGTCGGTTACATCGCCGCGCTGTACTACTTCGTGCCACGGGTAAAAGAGCGCTCGGTGATCTCTTCCGATGCGCGTTCCAAGCTGATGGGGCGCATCGTCGATGGCTACACCAACATCGCCACCCTCAAGCTGTTCGCCCACACCGATTACGAACAGCAGTACGCTCGCGAAGCGATCCGCGAACAGACTGAAAAAACCCAGCTGGCGGCGCGCGTGGTCACCAGCATGGACGTGGTCATCACCACCCTCAATGGCTTGCTGGTCGTCACCACCACCGGTCTGGCCCTGTGGCTGTGGAGTCAGTCGCTGATCACCGTCGGTGCCATCGCCCTGGCGACCGGCCTGGTGATCCGCATCGTCAACATGTCGGGCTGGATCATGTGGGTGGTCAACGGCATCTTCGAGAACATCGGTATGGTCCAGGATGGCCTGCAGACCATCGCCCAGCCGGTCACTGTCACCGACAAGCCCCACGCGCCACCCCTCAAGGTCAGCCGCGGCGCGGTGCGCTTCGACGACGTCGACTTCCACTACGGCAAGGCTGCCAATGTGATCGAAGGGCTCAACCTGGACATCCGCCCCGGCGAGAAGATCGGCCTGATCGGCCCGTCCGGCGCGGGCAAGTCGACCCTGGTCAACCTGCTGCTGCGCCTGTACGACGTGCAGGGCGGGCGCATCCTGATCGACGGCCAGGACATCGCCGAGGTCAGCCAGGCCAGCCTGCGTGCCCAGATCGGCATGATCACCCAGGACACCTCGCTGTTGCACCGTTCGATCCGTGACAACCTGCTGTATGGCCGCCCCGGCGCCAGTGAAGCGGCGCTGCACGAAGCCGTGCGCCGGGCGCGGGCCGACGAGTTCATTCCGCAGTTGTCGGATGCCCAGGGGCGCACTGGCTTCGATGCCCATGTTGGTGAGCGTGGCGTGAAACTGTCAGGTGGCCAGCGTCAGCGCATCGCGATTGCCCGGGTACTGCTGAAGAACGCGCCGATCCTGATCATGGACGAAGCTACTTCGGCGCTGGACTCGGAGGTCGAGGCGGCCATTCAGGAAAGCCTGGAGACGCTGATGCAAGGCAAGACGGTGATCGCCATCGCTCACCGGCTGTCGACCATCGCCCGGATGGACCGCCTGGTGGTGCTGGACAAAGGGCGGATCGTCGAGAGTGGCAGCCACAGTGAGCTGCTGGAACAGCGAGGGTTGTATGCCCGCTTGTGGCATCACCAGACCGGGGGATTTGTCGGGGTCGACTGAGTCCTGCTCTGGCCTCTTCGCGGGGCAAGCCCGCTCCTACAAGGACCGCGCGGTACCTGTAGGAGCGGGTTTACCCGCGAAGAGGCCGGCATAGGCGACAGAAATTTCAATCCTTGCGATAGGGCAACATCTCCCTTGCCTGCTCGGCATACCCCCTTACCCCTTCCCGCTCCTGTACCAGAAAATCCTCCACCGCCCGCCTCAACCCCGGGTGCAGCAGGTAATGCCACGAGCGCGTCAGCACCGGCTCGAACCCGCGAATCAGCTTGTGCTCCCCCTGCGCCCCGGCGTCGAAACGCTGCAACCCTTCGGCAATCGCAAAGTCCATGCCCTGGTAGAAGCAAGTCTCGAAATGCAGCCTGTCGAACTCATCCAGGCAGCCCCAGTAACGGCCAAACAGGCTGTCGCCCCCGACCAGGCTCAAGGCCATGGCCACATCACGCCCGCCCTGGCGCGCCATCACCACCCTTACCGCCTCGGGCATGCGCTCGGCCAACAGGCTGAAGAATTCCCGGGTCAGATAGGGTGAACGCCTGCGTACCGCATAGGTGTTGGCGTAGCAAAGGAAGACAAAATCCCACTGTGCCTCGTCCAGCTCGTCGCCGCGGTACCAGCGAAAGTCGATGCCCTGCCCCGCCACCTGCTCGCGCTCCTTGCGCATCTGCTTGCGCTTGCGTGAGCTGAGGCTGTCGAGAAAATCCTGAAAATCGCGATACCCGTGATTGCGCCAGTGAAACTGGCAGCCGAGGCGCTCCATCCAGCCCGGCAGGCCCGCCATCTGCGCATCCAGCTGTGGGTCGGTGAAATTGATGTGCGCCCCCGACAACCCGCCTTTGCCCAGGTACTCCGGCAATGCCTGCAGCATCAGCAGGCCATCGGCAGGGTCGGCCGTCAGCAGGCGCGGCCCGCTGACCGGGCTGAAAGGTACGGCACCGAGCAACTTGGGGTAGTAGGCGATGCCGGCACGCTCGCAGGCATCGGCCCAACCGTGGTCGAACACGTACTCGCCATACGAATGCCATTTGCGATAGGCCGGCAGCAGCGCACGCACCTGCCCGTCACGCTCCAGCACCAGGTGCTCGGCGGACCAACCGGTGCTGCGGGCAACGCTGCCGCTGTCTTCCATGGCGCTGAGAAAGGCATGGCGCAGGAACGGTTGCCCAGGGGGAACCAAAGCATCCCAGGTCGCCGCTGGCAGGTCACGCAGGTGGGCAAGGCTGTAGAGACTGGTCACGTTTTCGACTCGCTGTACAAGGCCATCAGTATCAGCCAACAGAGGCCGATCGCTCAAATCAGCATCGGCCCTTTTCGCCTTTCATTCCCGATTACTTAACAGCAGTGCCACTAATTGGACATTATTCTGTCATTCGCCCCCGCAATACTTGCGCCTGTTTTCCGGAACCCTAGAACCTGTCTAGTCAGGCCCTTTCCGAAGACATGCCAACATGGGGGTGGGCGCTGAGCCTCCCCGAATCTTTCAAGTAGGGAGAACCTTATGCGTCTTGTTTCTACACTTACCGGAGTGAGCCTCACCGGCATGATGCTGGCTCTGAGTACTCCGGCCAGTGCGGCCGTCGACGCCAAGCTGCTCGAAATGCTCCGCGCCAATGGCTCGATCAACCAGGCGCAGTACAACGAACTGCAGGGCGACCTGGCACAAGAAACCAAGGAAAAGGCCGACCAGAAAGCTCAGTCCGACCGTATGAGCTCTTTCGAACAAAAAGTGGCATGGGCCGCCAAGACCCAGATCAAAGGTGATGTACGCCTGCGTTACGAAGACGTCAACGTCGACAACCCGATCGCCCGCAGTGGCAACCAGGACCGTGAACGTGTCCGTGCCCGCGTCGGCTTCTACAGCGAAATCAACCCGCAGGTCGATGCCGGCGTGCGCGTAGCCACCGGCAGCAGCGCCGATGCCCGCTCGACCAACCAGAGCCTGGACAACTACTTCGAGAAGAAATCGCTGTGGGTCGACCTGGCCTATCTCGACTGGCACCCGACTGCCGTGCCTAACCTGCACCTGATCGGCGGCAAGATGATGCAGCCTTGGGTGAGCATGGGCGACATCATCTGGGACAGCGACATCAACCCGGAAGGCGTGGCCGTCACTTACAAGACCAACGCCGGCCCGGCCGAAGTCTTCGGCAGCATCGGCCACTACAACCTGAAGGACAACGTCGACGGCGACGGCGTGCAGTACAAGCACGACGCACAGCTGTACGCTGCCCAGCTGGGCACCAAGTTCAACGCGGCTGACGCCCTCAAGGTCACGGTCGGTGCCAGCATCTATGGCTACGACAACGACAAGGCCTCGGCAGCCCTGGCCTCGCTGGGCAACACCACCAACGAATTCCAGCTCGTGGAAGGCTTCGGCCAGCTCGATTTCACCGGCTTCGCCATCCCGCTGTCGGCTTACGGCCAGTACGTGAAGAACACCGAAAGTACCGATGGCAAGGACACTGCCTGGCTGGCTGGCCTGAAGTCCAAGATCGGCGCCTGGAGCCTGGACTACAACTACCGCGACGTGCAGCGTAACGGCGTCGTCAGCCTGTTCACCGACTCCGACTTCGGTAACGGCTTCACCGGTTCCCGGGGTCACAAGTTCAAGGTCGGTTATGAAATCGACAAGAACTTCGGCGTCGGTGCGGCCTACATGATGGCCAAGACCGACTACTCCAACCTGCCGAACAGCGATGCTGACGTAGATACCCTGCAGGTGGACCTGGAAGCCAAGTTCTAAGCTGCAGACACCTCTGCTTCACTCTGAGGCGGGAAATGCCGACCCCATCCGGCGTTTCCCGCCTTTTTTTGCCTGCCAGAAAGCTGGGGCTGCTTCGCAGCCCCAGCAATCTCGAGGTTAACGCTTGCGCAGGATCACACTACCAATCGAATAACCGGCACCAAACGAGCTCAGTACGCCAAGCGAACCTTTGGCCAGATCATCCTGGTACAAGTGGAAAGCAATCACCGAGCCCGCCGAACTGGTGTTGGCATAACGGTCGAGAATCACCGGTGCCTCTTCCTCGCTCACCTCACGCCCCAGCAGTTTCTTGACGATCAGGTGGTTCATGCTCAGGTTGGCCTGGTGCAGCCAGAAGCGTTTGACGTCGGACGGCTGCAGGTCGTTTTCGCCCAGGTGCTTGCCGATCAGCTCGGCGACCATCGGGCACACTTCGCGGAACACCTTGCGGCCTTCCTGCACGAACAGTTTGTCCGGCGCACCGATACCCTCTTCCGCTGCGCGGTTGAGGAAGCCGAAGTTGTTGCGGATGTTGTTGGAGAACGACGTCTGCAACTTGGTGCCAACGATGTCGAACTGGTGCGCCGAAGTGGCCTGGTCGGCACGCTCGACCAGCACCGCCGTGGCGGCATCACCGAAGATGAAGTGGCTATCGCGGTCGCGGAAATTCAGGTGGCCGGTGCAGATTTCCGGGCTGACCACCAGCAGTGCCCGTGCCTGGCCCAGTTGCACGCTGTTGGCGGCGGTCTGGATGCCGAAGGTGGCCGACGAGCAGGCCACGTTCATGTCGAAGGCGAAGCCGTCGATGCCCAGCGCCTGCTGCACTTCGATGGCGATGGCAGGGTATGGGCGCTGCAGGTTGGAGCAGGCGACGATCACGCCGTCGACATCCGCCGGGGTACGACCCGCGCGCTCCAGGGCTTGGCGTGCAGCGGCCACGCCCATTTCGCAGAGGATCGACTGCTCATCATTGGAGCGCTCTGGCAGGCGCGGCTTCATGCGTTGCGGGTCGAGGATGCCGGCCTTGTCCATGACGAAACGGCTCTTGATGCCCGAGGCCTTTTCAATGAAGGCGGCGTCGGACAGCGGGGCTGCTTCGATTTCGCCACGCTCGATGGCGGCGGCGTTGTCCTGGTTGTACTGCTGCGACCAGGTATTGAAGGAGGCCACCAGTTCTTCGTTGGAAATGCTCTGGGCCGGAGTATACAGGCCGGTGCCGCTGATCACGACGTTATGCACGATCGATCCTCTGCTCAAAGGCCATCGCCACGGGGGCGCTGGCTGGGAATATGACAGAATAATGGCACTTTAGTACCAACTTCACGGCGAGGGCTGCGCCCTCGATCGCGGATAAATCCGCTCCCACAGAACGGCGTAGGAGCGGATTCATCCGCGATGGGCCGCAAAGCGGCCCCAAATTCGATCAAGTGTGCCACAAATCAAGGCAGTTAGCCTTCCACCTGGCCCCACTGCTTGCTCAATCTCTTGTCGGAAATCGGCACCTTGGTGCCCAACTGCTGGGCAAACAGCGACACCCGATACTCCTCCAGCCACCAGCGGTACAAGGTCAGCTGCTCATCGCGTTTGCCTTCCTGGGCATGCTTTTCGGCCCGCGCCTTGTACTGCGCCCACAAGTTGCCCAGCTCGCCGCTCCACACGCGGTCCTTCTGCACTTGGCTGCCCAGCTTCTCCAGGCGCAACTCCACTGCCTTGAGGTAGCGCGGCAATTCCCTGAACCAGGCTGCCGGGGTCTCGCGCACGAAGCCCGGATACACCAGGTTGGCCAGTTGCTGCTTGATATCGTTCAGCGCCACCGCCTGGCTCAGGTCGATCTTGCCCTTGAAGCGCTTCTGCAAACCGTGCCACAACTTCAGCACTTCCAGCGTCTGGCGGGCCAGGCGTTCGGCGTGCTCGGCCCAGCTGCCGCGCTTGCGTTCGGCCAGCCCGGCCAGGGCTGCACCGTCACGTGGCAAGGTCGCTTCACCGTCGAGGATGCAGCTGTCCAGGCTGGCCAGCAGAATGTCCTCGACCAGCGCCTCGACGCGGCCCAGTTCGCGGTACAGCAGGCCCAGTTCGGTCAGCCCCGGCAGCTTGGCACGCAAGAACTTGGCAGGTTCTGCCAATTGCTGCAGCAACAGGCGCTGCAAGGCCCGGCGGTGCTGGAACTCGGCTTCGGTCTGGGTCGAGAAACGGCCCTCACGCACGGTGCCGTTTTCTTCCACCAGCGCGGGGTACACGGTCATCGACAGGCCGGCGATCTTCTGCTGGGCGGTCTGCTTGACCTCGCTGAAGGCCTTGGCCTGCACCGGCTGCTCGCTCTTTTCGGTACGTGGCACGGCCAACGCGGCCTGGCTGGCGGCGGCAAAACGCGCGGTCAGTTCGGCCAGGTCACGGCCTTCGCCAAGGAACTTGCCTTGGCCATCGACCACTTCGATGTTCATGCGCAGGTGGCCTTCGACCAGGTTGACCGACTCGGCCCAAGCCTCATCGGACACCCGCACGCCGGTCATGCGCAGCAGCTCGTGGCCCAGTGCCTGGGGCAACGCGCCCTGGCCGAAGCTCATGCGCGCCAGCGAGGCCTTGACGAAGTCCGGCACCGGTACGAAGTTCTTGCGCAGCGCCTTGGGCAAGTTGCGCACCAGGGCTACGCACTTGGCCTCCAGCAAGCCCGGCACCAGCCACTCCAGGCGCTCGCCCGGCAGATTCGGCAACAACGGCGCCGGCACCCTGACGGTCACGCCGTCACGCGGGTGGCCGGGCTCGAAGTGGTAGCTCAGCGGCAGGCGCAGCTCACCGACTTGCATGCTGTCTGGGTACTGCGCGGCGGTGACTTCGCTTGCCTCGCGGGCCAGCACGTCTTCCTCGCGCATGATCAGCAGGTTCGGGTCCTTCTGGCTGGTCATGCGGTACCAGGCATCGAAGGTCGCGGTCTGATGTATCTCCGCCGGCAAGCGTGCTTCGTAGAAGGCGTACAGGGTTTCTTCATCGGCGAGAATGTCACGCCGCCGGGCCTTGGCCTCCAGTTCGTCGAGCTCTTCGAGCAGGCGCTTGTTCGCGGCCAGGCATTTGGCCTTCGACTGGATTTCACCACCCACCAGGCCCTCGCGAATGAACAGCTCACGCGAGGTGACGGGGTCGATCGGGCCAAAATGCACCGGGCGACGGCCCACCAGGATCAAGCCGTACAAGGTGATCTGCTCATAGGCCACCACTTGCCCACGCTTCTTTTCCCAGTGCGGCTCGAAGTGGTTCTTCTTGATCAGGTGGGTTGCCAGCGGCTCGATCCAGTCAGGCTCGATCTTGGCGACCATGCGCGCATACAGCTTGGTGGTTTCCACCAACTCGGCGGCCATCACCCACTGCGGGCGCTTGCGACCGATACCGGAAGACGGATGCACCCAGAAGCGCCGCTGGCGCGCGCCCTGGTAATCGCCCTCTTCGGTCTTCTGGCCGATCTGGCTGAGCAGGCCACTGAGAATTGCCTTGTGCACCTTCTGGTAGTCGGACGGCTCTTTGTTGACCGTCAGTTGCAACTCGCGGCAGATCAGCGACAGCTGGCGATGGGCATCGCGCCACTCACGCAGGCGCAGGTAATTCAGGAAGTTCTTGCGGCACCAGCTGCGCAGCGGGCTGGCCGTCAGCGCCTGGCGCTGCTCTTCGAAGCCGCGCCACAAGTTGACCAGCGCGGCGAAGTCGGTATCGGCGTCCTTCCACTGGGCATGGGCCTGGTCGGCGGCCTGCTGGCGCTCCGGCGGGCGCTCGCGTGGGTCCTGCACCGAGAGTGCGCTGGTGACGATCAACACTTCTTGCAGGCTGCCCTGGCGGGCACCCTCGAGCAACATACGGCCCAGCCGCGGGTCGATCGGCAGGCGCGCCAGCTGGCGGCCGATCGGCGTCAGCTGGTTCTCCCGGTTGACCGCCGACAGCTCCTGCAACAGGTTGAAGCCATCGCTGATGGCCTTGCCATCTGGCGGCTCGATGAACGGGAAGGCATCGATCGCGCCCAGGCGCAGGTGCAGCATCTGCAGGATCACCGCCGCCAGGTTGGTGCGCAGGATCTCGGGGTCGGTGAAGGCCGGGCGGCTGTTGAAGTCCTCTTCGCTGTACAGCCGGATGCAGATGCCCGGCTCGACCCGGCCGCAGCGGCCCTTGCGCTGGTTGGCGCTGGCCTGGGACACGGCCTCGATGGGCAGGCGCTGGACCTTGGCGCGGTAGCTATAGCGGCTGATGCGCGCGGTACCTGTATCGATCACGTAACGGATACCGGGCACGGTCAGCGAGGTTTCCGCGACGTTGGTGGCGAGCACCACACGGCGCCCGGTGTGCGACTGGAAGATGCGCTGCTGCTCGGCCGGCGACAGGCGCGCATACAGCGGCAGGATCTCGGTGTGGCGCAGTTGCGCCTTGCGCAGGATCTCTGCGGCATCGCGGATTTCCCGCTCGCCCGGGAGGAACACCAGCACGTCACCGGGGCCTTTGCCCACGCTACGCTCGTGCTGCGCGATCTCGTCGAGGGAGGCGAGAATCGCCTGGTCGACGGTCAGGTCATCCTCGACCTGGTTGCCCTCCTCGTCCTGCTCGCTGGTCAGTGGGCGGTACCAGGTTTCCACCGGGAAGGTACGGCCCGACACCTCGATGATCGGCGCATTGTCGAAGTGCCTGGAAAAGCGCTCCAGGTCAATGGTCGCCGAGGTGATGATCAGCTTCAGGTCCGGGCGGCGGTGCAGCAGGGTCTTCAGGTAGCCGAGCAGGAAATCGATGTTCAGGCTGCGCTCGTGGGCTTCGTCGACAATGATCGTGTCGTAGCGTTCGAGGAAGCGGTCATGCTGGGTTTCGGCCAGGAGGATGCCGTCGGTCATCAGCTTGACCAAGGTGTTGGCATCGCTCTGGTCTTCGAAGCGCACCTGGTAGCCGACCAACCCGCCCAATGGCGTGCCGAGTTCTTCGGCAACCCGCGCGGCGACGCTACGCGCTGCGATGCGCCGCGGCTGGGTATGGGCGATCAGGCCATGGCTGCCGCGGCCCAGTTCCAGGCAGATCTTCGGCAACTGGGTGGTCTTGCCCGAACCGGTTTCGCCGGCGATCACCAGCACCTGGTTTTCGGCCAGGGCTTTCTTGATCTCGTCACGCTTGGCGGCAATCGGCAGGCTGTCGTCGTAGCGGATCTGCGGCACGCTGTTCTGGCGGGCAGTGACCTGGGCGCAAGATGCCTGGACCTTTTCTACCCACTGCGCCAGCTTGGCCTCATCGGGGCGCTTGCGCAGCTCATGCAGTTGCCGACGCAGGCGGTGGCGCTCGGCGATCATGGCGTGGTCGAGGTTTTGCAGCAGTTTGTCGATGGCTTGGTCAGTCATGGGGCTTTTTAGTGATGCAGGTGGGCCTGCTTTTTCATGATCGGCATTCGATGGATGCGCGATTGTCGCAGATTTGCCGGTTTTCTGCTGCCTGTGCCGGCCTCTTCGCGGGTAAACCCGCTCCCACAGGGACCGCAAAACGGTCAGCCTGATGCAATCCTGTGGGAGCGGGTTCACCCGCGAAGAGGCCAGTCCAGTCAGTACGAATGTTTAGCCAGGAGCGATGTAAACGTTGCCATTCACTGCTTTAATCAACCTTACGCCGCATGTGAGTATCAAAGGCATGACTCCCGTCCAGACCATCGCGCCACCGTCGTCCCGCCCTTCGCTCGCGAAGGCCCGGTCCCGCGCCGGTGAAAATCCGCTGGTCCACATCATTCTCGCCTTCTGGGCCCTGTGGCATTGCCGCCATGCACGCCCACCGGATGCTTCGCTCACACCCGTGTGACCAAACCCGGCCGCCGTGCGGCCGTTTGTCTCCGCTGGACCGCGCCTGCGCGCGGCTCCCATGCGCCCGTGAGCGAATCCATCATGCACTTTGCACCTGTAGAGCACGCCAGCCGTTTCCTGGCCGAAAACCCTGATATCGAACTGTTCGAACTGTTCATCCTCGACGCCAACGGTGTGCCACGCGGCAAGCTGCTGCACCGCGAGGAACTGCTGGCGGTCTACCAGAGCGGCCGCCCGCTGCCCAGCACCATCCTCGGCCTGACCCTCAATGGCGACGACGTGGAAAACTCCGGCCTGGTCTGGGATGTCGGTGACATCGACTGCCGCGCCTACCCGCTTGAAGGCAGCCTGGTGCGCCTGCCCTGGCGCCGCGTGCCGACTGCCGCCGTGCAGGTCAGCATGCACCCGAGCGAAGGCCTGCCCGCCAGTGTCGCCGACCCGCGCCATGTATTGCTGCGTACCATCGAAGCGCTCAAGGCGGACGGTTACCACCCGGTGATGGCCTGCGAGCTGGAGTTCTACCTGCTCGACCAGCAGCGCGACGCCCAGGGCCGCCCGCAGCCCGCACTAGACCACGACGGCGGCCGCCCGCGCACTACCCAGGTCTACGGCCTGCGTGAACTGGAACAGATCGAGCCCTTCCTCGCCGACCTCTACGCTGCCTGCAAAGCCCAGGGCATTCCGGCGCGCACGGCGATTTCGGAATACGCCCCCGGCCAGGTGGAAATCACCCTGGAACATGGCGACGCCCTGGAGGCGATGGACCAGGCCGTGCGCTACAAGCGCCTGGTCAAGGGCGTGGCCCATGCCCACGGCATGCAGGCCTGCTTCATGGCCAAACCCTTCGCGCAACTGGCCGGCACCGGCATGCACATGCACCTGAGCCTGGCCGACAGCGCCGGCAACAACCTGTTCGCCAGCGATGACAAAGCCGGTACTCCACTGCTGCGCCAGGCAGTGGCCGGCATGCTCCGCCACTTGCGTGACTCGCTGTTGCTGTTCTGCCCCAACGCCAACTCGTTCCGCCGCTTCCAGGCCAACAGCTACGCCCCGCTGGCACCGACCTGGGGTGTCGACAACCGCACGGTAAGCCTGCGCGTCCCCGGCGGACCGGCCAACAGCCGGCATGTCGAGCATCGCATCTGTGGCGCCGATGCCAACCCTTACCTGGCTGCCGCCGCAATCCTGGCCGCCAGCCATCGTGGCATCCGCGAGCAGCTGGACCCGGGTGCGCCGGTCGAAGGCAACGGCTATGCCCAGGCCACCGAGCACCTGCCCACCGACTGGCTGACCGCCCTCGAAGCGCTGGAGCGCTCGCACTGGGCGCGAGAAGCGCTCGGCGAGGCGTTCCTCGGCGTCTACCTGAAGGTCAAGCGCGCCGAGTACCGCCAGTTCATGGCCGAAGTCAGCGAACAGGACTGGCGCTGGTACCTGCACCAGGCCTGAGCCTCACCCTATTCAGAACAAGGAACACCCATGAATGCATCATTGAACAACGGCCCGGCCCAGCGCGCGCCGTCCTATTACAGCGCCTCGCTGAACGACCACACCGAGTACCCGCAACTCAAGGGCACGGTCCAGGTCGACGTTGCCATCATCGGCGGTGGTTTCACCGGCGTGGCCACCGCGGTGGAGCTGGCCGAGCGCGGCCTGAAGGTGGCGATCGTCGAGACCAACCGGATCGGCTGGGGGGCCAGCGGGCGCAACGGCGGCCAGGTCACCGGCAGCCTGTCGGGTGACGAGGCCATGCGTACACAGATGCGCAACCACCTGGGCGCCGACGTCGATGATTTCATCTGGCACCTGCGCTGGCGCGGGCACCAGGTCATCGAGCAGCGGGTCGAGCGCTATGGCATCGACTGCGACCTCAAGCGCGGCCATCTGCATGCGGCGATGAAACCTTCGCACATGGAGGAGCTGCGCAGCTTCCAGGCCGAGGCCGAACGCCGTGGCATGGGCGACCAGGTGCAATTGCTCGACCGCGACGGTGTCGCCAGCCATCTCCAGAGCCCGCTGTACCTGGGCGCGCTGAAGAACCTGCGCAACCTGCACCTGCACCCGCTCAACCTGTGCCTGGGCGAGGCGCGCGCCGCGCACAGCCTGGGCGCGTTGATCTTCGAAAATTCCGAAGTGCTGGACATCGTCCACGGGCCACGCCCGGCGGTAGTCACCGCCCACGGTCGGGTCGAGGCGCGCCAGGTGATGCTCGCCGGTGACGTCTACCACAAGCTGGAAAAGCGCCAGCTCAAGGGCAAGATCTTCCCGGCCATGGGCGGTATCGTCACCACCGCCCCGCTGGGCGAACTGGCCGAGCAGATCAACCCGCAGGACCTGGCGGTGTATGACTGCCGCTTCGTGCTCGACTACTACCGCCTGACGGCCGACAAGCGCCTGCTGTTCGGTGGCGGTGCCAACTACTCGGGCAGGGATTCGCGCGATATCGAAGGCGAACTGCGCCCGTGCATAGAGCGCACCTTCCCGGCGCTCAAGGGTGTGCCGATCGAGTTCCAGTGGAGCTGCGCGATGGGCATCGTGGTCAACCGCATCCCGCAACTGGGCAAGCTGTCGGACAACGTATGGTACTGCCAGGGCTATTCCGGGCACGGCATCGCCACCAGCCACATCATGGGCGAGATCATGGCTGAGGCACTGACCGGAACGCTAGAGAAGTTCGACACCTTCGCGCAGTGCAAGCACGTGCGGGTACCGATGGGGGACTTGCTGGGCAACCCGCTGCTGGCGGCGGGGATGTGGTACTACCAGATGCTGGAAAAACTGCGCTGATTTCGCTGCCCTCTGTGGGAGCGGCCCTTTCGCAACACAAGGCCGCTCCCACACTGACCGTGCAGGTTTGGATCAGGCGATCTTCTTCAAGCCCTGCTTCTTCAGCTCTTCATCGCGCAGCTCACGACGCAGGATCTTGCCGACGTTGGTGGTCGGCAGTGCATCGCGGAACTCGATGTAACGCGGCACCTTGTAGCCGGTGACGTTGGCGCGCATGTGCTCCATCACCTGCTCCTTGGTCACGGTCATGCCCGGCTTGACCACGATGAACACCTTGATCACTTCACCCGACTTCTCGTCCGGCACGCCGATGGCTGCGCACTGCAGCACGCCTGGCAGGGCGGCGAGCACATCTTCCAGCTCGTTGGGGTACACGTTGAAGCCCGAGACCAGGATCATGTCTTTCTTGCGGTCGACGATGCGCATGTAGCCATCGGGCTGGATCAGTGCGATATCGCCGGTTTTCAGCCAGCCATCACTGTCGAGGATCTCGGTGGTGGCGTCTTCACGCTGCCAGTAGCCCTTCATTACCTGCGGGCCCTTGACGCACAGCTCGCCGGTTTCACCCAGAGGCAGTTCGTTTCCGGCATCGTCGATGACCTTGCACAGGGTCGATGGCACCGGGATGCCGATGGTGCCTACCTGGTTGGCCTCGGCCGGGTTCACCGCCGCCACAGGGCTGGTTTCGGTCATGCCGTAGCCTTCGCAGATGGCGCAGCCGGTGACGCTCTTCCAGCGCTCGGCCACGCTCAACTGCAAGGCCATGCCCCCGGACAGGGTGATCTTCAGCGCAGAAAAGTCCAGGGCACGGAAGGCCTCGTTGTTGCACAGGGCAACGAACAGCGTGTTGAGGCCGACGAAACCGCTGAACTTCCACTTGCCCAGCTCCTTGACCATGGCCGGCAGGTCGCGTGGGTTGCTGATCAGCACGTTGTGGTTGCCGATCAGCATCATCGCCATGCAATGGAAGGTAAAGGCATAGATGTGGTACAGCGGCAGCGGGGTGATGAGGATCTCGCAGCCTTCCTTCAGGTTGGCTCCCATCAGCGCCCGGCACTGCAACATGTTGGCCACCAGGTTGCGGTGGGTCAGCATCGCGCCCTTGGCCACGCCTGTGGTGCCACCGGTGTACTGCAGCACGGCCACGTCGTTGGCCTGGGGGTTGGCTTCAGTGACCGGCTGGCCCTTGCCCAGTGCCAGCGTATCGTTGAAGCGCACGGCGCGCGGCAGGTTGTAGGCCGGCACCATCTTCTTCACATACTTGATCACGCTGTTGATGAGCAGGCGCTTGAGCGGTGGCAGCAGGTCGGCCACTTCGGTGACGATGACATGCCTGACCTGGGTCTTGGGCACCACCTTCTCGGCCAGGTGCGCCATGTTGGCCAGGCACACCAGCGCCTTGGCACCGGAGTCGTTGAACTGGTGCTCCATCTCCCGCACGGTATACAGTGGGTTGGTGTTGACCACGATCAGGCCGGCGCGCATGGCACCGAATACCGCTACCGGGTATTGCAGGACATTGGGCAGCTGGACGGCAATGCGGTCACCCGGCTTGAGGTCGGTGTGCTGCTGCAGCCAGGCGGCGAAAGCGCCTGACAGCGCGTAGAGCTCGCCGTAGGTGATGGTCTTGCCCAGGTTGCTAAAGGCCGGTTTATTGGCAAAGCGTTGGCAGGATTGCTTGAGTACCGCCTGGATATTGGGGAATTCGTCAGGATTGATTTCCGCCGTAATCCCGGCTGGGTATTTATCCTTCCAAAAATTTTCGATCATGGAAGCCCACTCCTTCAGCAACAGCGAAGTTCGATTCACGCGTCTATGCGTTTATTATTGATATGAGATGGCGGTTCGTTGCAAACCGGATCATCTGAAAAGCGCGCCGAGAGTAACAGCTTTGACTGGGGTCGCCTAGAGGCCAAGATAGGCCTCACGGTCACAAAAATGACTCAATGAAATATACGAGTCATTTTTAGAGTAATTGCCCAAAATGTCGCAAATCGGGCTGTAAACTGCCTGCTAGAGCACCTTGAAGCCTTCGCGGGCAAGCCCGCGAAGCAGCCAGCGCAGTATCAAGCGATGTCGCGCAACTCCCTGCGCAGGATCTTGCCCACCGGTGTCATGGGCAGCGACTCGCGCACCACGATGTGCTTGGGCACCTTGTAGCCGGTGAAGTTGGCCTTGCAATAGGCCTTGAGGTCGTCGACATTCACCCCACCTTCCCGCGCCACCACGAACAACTTCACCGCCTCGCCTGAACGCTCGTCCGGCACGCCGATGGCGGCGCAGCTGGCTACCTGCGGATGGCCCATCACCACATCCTCGATCTCGTTGGGGTACACATTGAAACCGGAGACGATGATCATGTCCTTCTTGCGGTCGACGATGCGGGTGAAGCCATCCGGGTCGATCACTGCGATATCACCGGTCTTGAACCAACCCTCGGCATCCAGTGCCTGCGCCGTGGCCTCTGGCTGTTGCCAATAGCCCTTCATCACCTGTGGCCCCTTGATGCACAACTCGCCGCGTTCGCCCAACGGCTGTTCGTTGCCGTCATCATCGATGACCTTGAATGCCGTGCCCGCCACAGGAATGCCCACGGTACCCAGCCGCGCCAGCTGGCCATAGGGGTTGGTGCTGGCTACCGGTGAAGTCTCGGTCAGGCCATAACCCTCGACGATGCGACAGCCAGTGAGTGTTTCCCAGCGTTCGGCAGTGGCCTTGACCAGCGCCGTGCCACCGGAATTGGTGACCTTCAGGGCCGAAAAGTCCAGTTGACGGAAGCCCGGGTGGTCCATCAGCGCGACGAACAAGGTGTTCAACCCCAACAGCGCCGAAAACCGCCACTTGCCCAGCTCCTTGATGAAACCGGGGATATCACGCGGGTTGGTGATCAGCACGTTATGGTTGCCGGTGACCATCATGCACATGCAGTTCGCGGTGAAGGCATAGATGTGGTACAGCGGCAGCGGTGCGATCATCACCTCCTGGCCCTCCTTGATCAGCCGCTGCCCATCCGGGCCATGCTGGGAGAAGCAGGCCAGCACCTGCAGCATGTTGGCTACCAGGTTGCCGTGAGTGAGCATGGCGCCCTTGGCCAGGCCCGTGGTGCCGCCGGTGTATTGCAGCACGGCGATGTCATCGAGGATCAGCGGCACCGGCTTGTGCGTCAGGCTGCGGCCCTGACGCAATACCTGCTTGAACGGGACGGCCTGGGGCAGATGATAGGCCGGGACCATCTTCTTGACCTTGTCGACCACGGTATTGACCAGCCAGCCCTTGGCGACGGGCAGCAAGTCGCCCATCTTCGCCTCGATCAGGTACTCGATGCCGGTATCGGGCAGCACCTCCTGAACGCGCTTGCCGAACATGTTCAGGTACACCAGGGCGCGCGCGCCGGCATCCTTGAACTGGTGACGCATTTCGCGCTCGGTGTACAGCGGGTTGGTATTGACCACGATCAGCCCGGCGCGCAGGGCGCCGAACACGACGATCGGGTATTGCAGGACGTTGGGCATCTGCACCGCGATACGGTCACCGGGTTTGAGGTCGGTGTGCTGCTGCAGCCAGGCGGCGAACGCTGCCGAATGGCGCTCGAGTTCGGCGTAGCTCAGGGTCA
The DNA here is from genome assembly GCF_050280885.1 of Pseudomonas sp. NPDC086566. Taxonomy (NCBI): domain Bacteria; kingdom Pseudomonadati; phylum Pseudomonadota; class Gammaproteobacteria; order Pseudomonadales; family Pseudomonadaceae; genus Pseudomonas; species Pseudomonas sp. NPDC086566. The sequence continues at coordinate 279,023 of NZ_JBNNWD010000007.1, read as the reverse complement.
CGCCGAGGTTGCTGAATGCCGGGCGCTCGGCAAAACGCTTGCAGCTGCGTTCGAACACCTCGACGACCGAGGTGTATGCGTGGATATCGATGGTGGAAGGCACGCCCTCGGGGCGTTTGTCATTCCAGAAGTCGGCTTGCATTTATTATTGTTCCTCTGCCTGAGCCCGCGCGGATCCTTTGCCCTGTCTGCCAGATGGCAAACAGGCGTTGAACCGACGTTAGCAGGTAAGCCCGAGGCGGCATATACGCCAAGTGCCGCCATTAACATTGTGAATCTTATTTGTGCCCTTCCTGCAATTCGACCGGTTGTGCATACACTGTGCGGGTCACCTTCGCGCAAAGGACTCGCCATGCCCCACGAAGCCTTCTGGCTACCTGCCAACGAACATTGCAGGCTGTACGTGCACCAATGGCTGCCGGCCACGCCGGTCAAGGCGGTGGTGCTGCTGGCGCATGGCATGGCCGAGCATGCCGGGCGCTACCAGCGCCTGGGCCAGGCCCTCGGCGATGCCGGCTACGCACTGCTGGCACCTGATCTGCGCGGCCACGGGCGCACCGCCGAGCAGGGCAGCCTCGGCCTGTTCTCCCGGCAACATGGCTGGAACGCCGTGGTCAACGACCTTGGCCGGCTGGCCCAGCACATCGGCCAGCAGTTCCCGTGCACACCGTTGTTCCTGTTCGGCCACAGCATGGGCAGCTACATCGCCCAGGCCTACCTCCTGCACCACAGCGCCAGCCTGCAAGGGGCGATCCTCAGCGGCTCGAACTTCCAGCCCGCTGCGCTGTACCGGGTGGCGCGCCTGATTGCACGCGTGGAAGCCTGGCGTCAGGGGCCACTGGGCAAGAGCGCACTGATCGAGTGGCTGTCGTTCGGTTCGTTCAACAACGCCTTCAAGCCCACCCGCACGGCGTTCGACTGGCTCAGCCGTGACGCGGAGGAAGTGGACAAGTACGTCAACGATCCGCTGTGCGGCTTTCGCTGCAGCAACCAGCTGTGGCTCGACCTGCTACAGGGGCTGGCACAGATCAGCCAGGCCCGCAATCTGGCGCAGATCGACCCGAACCTGCCCCTGCTGGTGATTGGCGGTGAATGTGATCCGGTGAGTGCCGGCAAGCGTCTCACCCATCTGGCCGACGCCCTGCGTGCGACCGGCAATAGACATGTACAGCTGCGCGTCTATCCTGATGCGCGGCACGAAGTACTCAACGAACTCAACCGCGACGAGGTCACCGCTGATATCCTCGCTTGGTTGGCGCAAGCGCTGGCCCTTGGCCGCCCTGCGCGCAGTGAATGACAGGCGCCCTCGCCCGCCCCTTAAGGAAGCCCAATGACCCAGGTCACCAACACGCCTTACGAAGCCCTTGAAGTCGGCCAGAAGGCCACCTACGAAAAATCCGTGGAAGAACGTGATATCCAGCTGTTCGCCGCCATGTCCGGTGACCACAACCCCGTGCACCTGGATGCCGAGTTCGCCGCCAAGAGCATGTTCAAGGAACGCATCGCCCACGGCATGTTCAGTGGCGCGCTGATCAGCGCTGCGGTGGCCTGCACCCTGCCGGGCCCTGGCACCATCTACTTGGGCCAGCAGATGAGCTTCCAGAAGCCCGTGAAGATCGGCGACACCCTGACCGTGCGCCTGGAGATCCTCGAGAAACTGCCGAAGTTCAAGGTGCGTATCGCCACCAACGTCTACAACCAGAACGATGAGCTGGTGGTCGAGGGCGTGGCCGAGATCCTGGCACCGCGCAAGCAACAGACCGTCGAACTGGTGTCGCCGCCGAACTTCGTCGCCAGCTGATATCGGTGCTGGTTTCTTCGCGGGTAAACCCGCTCCCACAGGTGCTGCACAGGCTTTGACGACTGTATTGATCCTTGTGGGAGCGGGTTTACCCGCGAATGGGCCGGTAAATCCACTAGATCAATCCGCGCAATCGCCTTTCGATATGCCGCCGCTCCGGTTCCTGACGAGTCAACTCGAGCGCCCGCTGCCAGGCCGCCCGCGCCTCAACCACATTCCCCAACTGCTGATGCATCTCTGCCCGCGCCGCATGGGCCAGGTGATAGTCACGCAAATCACCCGCCGCCAGAATCGCCTCCACCGCCTCAAGCCCCGCCTGCGCACCGTCGCGTTTGGCCAGCGCCACCGCCCGATTGAGCGCCACCACGGCTGACGGCCAATGCCGTTGCAGCACATCATAGAGCCCGACGATTTCCGCCCAATCGGTTTCTTCAGCCGTCACGGCTTCGGCATGCACGGCCGCGATCGCCGCCTGCACGGTGTAGGCACCAAAAGCCCGGCTGGCCAATGCCAGGCGCACCAACTCGCAGCCCTCGGCGATTTGTTCGCGGTCCCACAGGCTGCGGTCTTGCTGGTCGAGCAGCACCAGATTGCCCTCGGCATCAGTGCGTGCCCGCTGCCGCGATGCCTGCAACAGCATCAGCGCCAGCAACCCGACAGCCTCGGCGTCCGGAAGCAGCTGCACCAGCAGGCGGCCGAGGCGGATCGCCTCGTCACTCAGTTCCTGTTGCAGCACGGCCTCGCCAGAGGACGCCGAATAACCTTCGTTGAATACCAGGTAAATCACGCGCAGCACGCTCTCCAGGCGCTCGGGCAGCTCATGCAGCTCCGGGACCTGATAGGGGATGCCGGCATCACGAATCTTGGCCTTGGCGCGGACGATGCGCTGGGCGATGGTCGCAGGGCTTTGCAGGAAGGCGCGGGCGATCTGCTCGGTGGTCAGGTCGCAGACTTCACGCAGGGTCAGCGGTACCTGGGCATCGGCCGCCAGGGCCGGGTGGCAGCAAGTGAAAATCAACCGCAGGCGGTCATCGACCAGCAGTTCCTCTTCACTGGGGTCGAGCCCCTGGCCTTCGATCAACATGATCAGGTCGGCCTGGGAGCGGTCGAAGCGGGCACGCCGGCGCAATGCGTCAATGGCCTTGAAACGCCCGGTCGAGACCAGCCAGGCCCGTGGATTGTCAGGGATGCCGTCACGCTGCCAGCGTTCGACTGCAACAAAGAAGGCATCGTGCAAAGCCTCCTCGGCCAGGTCGAAATCGCCCAGCAGGCGGATCAACGTCGCCAGGATGCGCCGTGAATCTCGCCGGTACACCGCTTCGACTTCAGCACGAACCTGCGCCTGCCCCGACATCAGTCCGGCATCCGCTGGGTCACGACCTCCACCAGGCGGTCCAGGCTCTCTCCCCAGCCCCGATGGAACCCCATTTCTTCATGGGCGCGGCTGTCGGCAGCGTTCCAGTGCCAGGCGCGTGCGGTGTAGCGGGTCTTGCCGTGTTCCTCGTCAAAGCTGATCACCGCAGTCATGAAGGCTTTGTCAGACGGCACCCAACCGGGCCCGAAGGCATCGGTGAACACCAGCCGGCGCGGGGCGGCAATTTCCAGGAACACGCCCTGGGTAGGGTACTCGGAGCCATCCGGGGCACGCATGAGCGTACGGAAAAGGCCCCCGACCCACAGCTGCATTTCGCATTCCGGGGTGGTCATGCCGTGGGGGCCCCACCACTGCATCAGCCATTCGGGCTCGGTCCAGGCACGGAATACCTTGGCAGGCGGGGCATCGATCAAGCGACTGATGGACAGCTCGTGCTGCGCGGGCGCGGGTTGGGCAAGTGTCATTCTTGTTGTTCTCCGTTGCTGTCAGGGTTGCAGTTCGCGCACTGGCCGCACTTCCACGCTGCCGACTCGCGCCGCCGGAATGCCCTTGGCGATGTTCAGCGCCTCGTTGAGGTCACGGGCATCGACCAGGTAAAAACCGGCAAGCTGCTCTTTGGTCTCGGCGAACGGGCCATCGGTGATGCTCATTCGCCCGGCACGCACACGCACGGTGGTGGCGGTCTGCACGGTTTTCAGCGCCTCGGCCGCAATGATGCGCCCGGAGCTCTGCAGGGCTTCGGCGTAAGCCATGCATTCGGCGTCTTCCGGGCTGTCGGGCAGGCTGTGCAACAGCGCTTCGTCACAATAGACCAGGCACAGGTATTTCATGGTCGTCTCCAGGCGTTGGCAACGTGCATTTGGCGATAGCCGATCAAGGCTTGAGATCGAACAGTGCTTTCTGGGTTTGCATGTCGAACGGAGCCGACCAGTGCTCGTGAATCACTTGCCACTGGCCAGCAGCCTTGCGGTAACCGACGGTGGCACGCATGAAGCCGCACTGGCTCTCGTCATCCCCCGGCCCGCAGCGGTTCAACCAGTGAGCCAGGCCCAGCTCGCCCTCGGCGTGCACGGTGAGTTGGGCAAGTTCGAAGACCATTGGCCCGGGGCACATGCTCATGCACATTTCCCAATGCGCCTGGTAGGCGGCCTTGCCCTTGAACTGGAGGGACTGGATGGCATCGAAGGCGACGATGTCATCGGCGTAGGGCGCGGTGATGGCGGGAATATCACGGTCACGCACGGCCTGCATCCAGCGGTCGATAAGCTGACGGATTTCGTTTTCGGCTGCCGTTTTCATCGGGTGTTCCTCCGATCGTTCATGAGCGTTTGGTACAAGGATGTCTTGCACCTTCAGCTCATGGTCGAACGGTAGCCGGAGAAATCGACAGGCCACGGGATAATTTTGCTGGAGCCAGGTATGTGCCCACAGCAATCACGGTGAGTGATCAAGCCAGAGCTGCCTGCTCGAACACCTCATCTGCCCACTGGTTGAGACTTTTGCCGGCGGCGCGGGCGGCAACACTGGCTGCCGCATGCACCTCTGGACGAATGCGCAGCATGACCTTGCCTGAAGCCGGTTTTTCCGGGGTAATGCCTTGCTCCGCGCAGTCGGCCAGATAATCCTCCAACGCCTGCCGGAAGGCTTCATGAAGCTCGGGCACCGAGCTTGCGTGAAAACTGATGATGTCGCGCATGCCCAGCACACGGCCAACAAAAATATCATCACGCTCATCGTATTCGATACGGGCGGCATAGCCCTTGTAGCGCATGCAACTCATAGGCTGACTCCTGCCCGCAGCAAGAATTCGCGGGCCTCTTCAATCTGCTACCGTTTGGCTTCCTTGCCAGGATGGGGGCGATGGCACCTCCAGCTCTGGCCGCCAAGCACCAGCTTGACCCTGGAGCCTTGCCGCTCGAGCACCTGCCCACCCAGGTGAAGCACCAGGGCTTCGACCTCGGAAAACTCCAAAGAGGCCGTGGTGGGCGTTCTGAAGATAGCGTCGTAGATTTTTCGGTATCGAGTGTTCATCGGAAAATGCTATCAAATTAAGATAGCACTTATTCCCCGATATTCATTCAGGATTTTTCCGTACCTGCCAGCACCTGCGCATAACGCTCGCGGTCCACGTTGGCACCGCTCAGCACCACGGCCACACGCTTGCTGACCTGGCGCTGGCGCTCCTGCAGCAACGCGGCCAGCGCTGCGGCACCGGCGCCATCAGCAAAGGTATCGGCCGCACTGGAGACCACTCGACGATCTCGGTCTTTGGGTTTGGTAAATTGCGCAGGGCCCTGTCACCGACCGAGCGGCGACAGGGCCATCAGTGCATCAGCCTTGCTGGCAACCTTCGCCCATCGCCCGGTACTGAATGGTATGTACCTGGCCATGATGGTCTTCATAGGTCATGGTCGCAGGCACCACTTCGCAGACATTGGGGATGGTCGACAGGTTGATCACCCGTTTGATGTCGAGGTTCATGGAATAATCGTACTGCTGGGCCACGGGCTCGCTGGAGACCGGCTTGGCCTCATCGGCGAGGGCGAACGAGGACATACCGACCAGTGCAAGAATCAGTAATGGTTTCATGGGGTTTTGGCCTTTAGAGCAATCCAGCTGATCGAGTGACTTCTGATGCCGTCATAGGCGCGGAGAAGTTGTCATCAACTGCAACGATGACACGAAGTACCGATCCCGCTTCGTCTACTGCGAGTGGGAATAGCTGAAATTCTACGCTTGACCAGGAATAGTTGAACCCTGAACTCGGACATTCACCCTTGCAGGATTTGCAACAATCTGCGACAAAGCGCAACGGCTCGATAACCTGGAACCCCTGGGTAGAGCCCTCGGTTCCAGGTACCGCCATGACTGCCCTGCATTGCACCCGGCTTATCGGCCCCGAGCGTCGATTGCTCGAACATTTCTACAAGCACGAGGGTTCGCGCATGCGCGCAGCCAATGACGGTGAATCATGGGTAGCACGCAGCGATGGGATCGTTGCCGGTCTCTGCCTCACTGCCGTCGCTGACGGCCACTGGCTCACCGGCCTGTTCGTCGCCCCAACCCACCGCCAGCGCGGGGTGGCCGCGAAACTGATCGAGGCGGCGCTAGCCGGGCACAGCGGCCCGACCTGGCTGTTTTGCCACCCCGACCTCACGGCTTACTACCAGCGCCTGGGCTTCAGCATCACTGCGCAACTGCCCGAAACCCTGGCCTCGCGCCTGCAACGCTACCAGCGCAGCAAGGCCTTGCTGGCCATGGTGCGCGTTCAGTCGTCGTGGTCATCCAGCCCCGGGAACAGCACATCGGTGTAGCCGAAGCGGGAAAAATCCTGAATACGCGACGGGTACAGCCGACCGATCAGGTGATCACATTCGTGCTGCACCACCCGCGCATGAAAACCATCGGCAAAACGGTTGATCGGATTGCCTTGCGGGTCGATGCCTTCGTAGCTGATGTGCTTGAATCGCGGCACCACCCCGCGCAGGCCGGGCACCGAAAGGCAGCCCTCCCAACCCTCCTCGACCTCGGTGGTCAGCGGGGTGATCACCGGGTTGAGCAAGATGGTCTGCGGTACCGGCTCGGCATCCGGGTACCGCTCGCTGCGCTCGAAACCAAAGATCACCAGCTGCAGGTCGATGCCGATCTGCGGTGCAGCCAGGCCTACGCCACCCACGTGGTGCATGGTTTCGAACATGTCGTCGATCAAATGCTGCAATTCGCTGCTGCCGATCAGATGTTCAGGCACCGGCGGCGCGATGCGCAGCAGGCGCTCGTCGCCCATCTTGAGAATTTCACGGATCATCGCGGGTTCGGCTCGGTCGGTTGAGGCTCGACCGGGTGTTCATGGCCGAGCACGGTGATGGTTTCCTGGGGTTTGGCGCCCTCGAATTCCTTCTCGCCCGGGTCCTTGCCCTCGCTCGACATGTGCTCGATCACCGCGTTCATTTCAGCGCCCAGCAACAGCACGGCGGCAGAGATGTAGAAAAACAGCAGCAGCACGATGATCGCACCGATGCTGCCATACATGGCATTGTAGTCGGCAAAGGTCTTGACGTAGTAGGCAAAGCCCAGGGAGGCGATGATCCATACTACTACCGCCAGCACCGAGCCGGGGGTGATGAAGCGAAACTTCTGTTTGACGTCCGGCATCACGTAATAGATCAATGCCACCGCGATCATCATCAGGATGATGATTGCGGGCCAGCGCAGCACCGTCCACACGGTGACTATCACTTCCTGCAGGCCGACCTGAGCGGCAATCCACTCCATCACCTGCGGCCCCAGCACCATCAGCGCGGCTGCCGCCAGTAGCATGCCGGCAATACCGACGGTGTAGATGATCGACAGGGGAATGCGTTTCCATACCGGGCGGCCCTCAGGCACGTCATAGGCGGCATTCATGGCGCTCATCATCAGGCGCACGCCGGCCGATGCAGTCCACAGGGCGATCACGATACCCACCGACAACAGCCCGCCCTTGGACTGCTGCAACTGGTCGATGACCGGGTTCACCTGCTCCAGCGCCTGGGGCGGCAGCACCAGCTCTGATTGCAGGCGTAACCAGGAGAAGAAATCCGGAAGGTGCAGAAAACCGATCAGGGCAATCAGAAACAGCAGGAACGGGAACAGCGAAAACAGCATCTGGTAGGCCATTGCTGACGCATAGGTCGACATCTCGTCATCGAGGAACTCCTTGACGGTGCGTACCAGTACGCGGTGCACGGGCAGGCCGCGCAGGTCGGGAAAAATCATAGCGTCTCCTTTCGCCGCTTGATTCGTAAGTACAACGGGTAAGTCTAATAGACCGCGCCGGTGATGTACTGCTCCCGGCCGTGCCAGAAGAAAATGCCTACACCTGTTTCCGCCTCTCACAGAGGCAGAAACAGGTCTGTCCACCTTAAGGCTTCTTCACCGCATCCTTCACATTGCCCTTGACCTGCTGTGCCTCGCCTTTGAGTTCCTGGGCCTTGCCCTCGGCCCGCAGCTTGTCGTTGTCGGTCACCTTGCCGACGCCCTGCTTGATGTTACCGACCGCTTCGTTGGCCAGGCCCTTCGCTTTGTCTTTGGTACCGCTCATGGCAACACTCCTGCGAATAGAGACACGTGGACCGTGTCGACAGTCGGTGGACCGGGCACTTTCTCCAAGAGTTTCAAACAATTTGCCCGGTTCAAGCCAAGCGGTGAATCTGCGGGCGAATATCGCACCGAATAGGGCCCGGCGCACTGCTCAAGGGCCGAAGGCTGCCCTAGAATCGCTGCCAACCTGCGTATAAGAACAACAGTTTCCGGATATTTGCCCCATGCGTCTGACGCCCCTGTTCGCGGCCATGCTGCCGTTTTTGCCCTTGCCTGCCCTGGCCGCCCCACTGGCCAGCGAAACCCTGAAAGTCGAGCGTTACGCCGACGATGGCCAACCTGGCACCCTGCGCTGGGCCATCGAGACCAGCAACCAGAACCCCGGCCATTACCGCATCGAGATCGCTGCCGTCGGCAAGCCACCCTATGTGATACGCCCGAACCGTGCGCTGCCGGAGATCAAGGGCCCGGTGCAGATCACCGGCTTGCCCTGGGCCCGTGACGGCCAGTACATCGCCATCGACGGCTCGGGCTACATCAAGGACCAGGGCGTGCGCACCTGCCCAGGCGCGCTGCCTGGCCAGTTCGGCACCAACGTGCGCACCACCACCAACCCGGGGCTGGTGCTGCGCGACACCCAGGGCGTGCACCTGAGTGGCCTGGAGGTGCGCAACTTCTGTATTGGCATCCTGGTCAACCGCGCCAGCGGCAACGTCATCGAAGACAACCGCATCGTCGCCAACAAAGGCGGCGCCGGCATCATGCTCACGGGCGACGACGGTGCCGGCAACCCGACTGCCACCACCACGGTCAACAACAAGGTGCTGCGCAACCAGCTGATCGACAACGGCGATGGCCTGGAGCTGACCCGAGGCGCCGCGTTCAACCTGGTGGCCGATAACCTGTTTCGCTCCACCCCGGCCAACCCTGAGCCGTCCCAGGGCATCGAGATCCTGTTGGGCAACGACAACAGCGTGGTGCACAACCGCTTCGAAAATTACTCCGACGGCCTGCAGATCAACTGGGGCAAGCGCAACTACCTGGGCGCCAACACCTTCAGCGGTAATTCGATTGGCGTCAGTGTCACCGGCGAAGGCAACATCCTCGACGGCAACCTGATCCACGGCAACCGCATCGGCGTAGCCCTGCGACCGGAGCCGGACGTCACCACCACGCGCCTGAGCGGCAATCGCATCTGGGGTAACAGCCAGGACATCCGCCGCTGTGAAGCCGGTGGCTCATGCGTGCCAAACCAGCGTACCGGCGCCATCGTCTTTGGCGTGCCGGCCCAGGCCCATGCGCTGTACGTGGGGTCGCGCGGGGTCGGTGCGGATCTGCCGAAGAAGGACCAGGCGATCATTTGCGATGCCAAGGGCGAGCCCACGCCGTGCCAGCCGCTGCCCAACCACAACCAGCAGGCGCCACGGCTGACCGCACTGGACGGCAATGTACTGCGTGGCGAGGTGCAGGGGCCGGTGTCGAGCCTGTTGCGCATCGAGGTGTTTGGCAATGCCCAGGCGGATGGGACCGAGGCGGAGCAGTATCTGGGGGATGTGCTGGTGAACAGTGATGAACAGGGGCAGGCGCGGTTTGCCCAGGCGCTGGAGAATATCGGTGAGCTCAAGAGCTTTACGGCGACGGTGACCACGGCGGATGGGGCTACCTCCGAGCTGAGCAGGCCGATCAGCCGTTAAGGCTACCGGCCTCTTCGCGGGCAAGCCCGCTCCCACAGGGATATCACCACTCTCGAATGCTGTGGTGATCCTGTGGGAGCGGGTTCACCCGCGAAGAGGCCCTCAAACCTTGCTAGGCCCGGTGCCACCCCTCACAATGCAGCCCTAATCAAGCGTCAACCCGCAGGAACCTGCATGAAACTCGACAAACCCACCGCCATCGCCCGCCGCAACCAGGCCCTGGCCAACCCGGTGCTGACCAGCGCCAACACCTTGTTCGCCATCCTCGACCGCAAGCGCAACCTGTGGTGGTTCGAGGTACCGGTGGCATTGCTGCGCAAGGGCCAGCCCGACTGGGTCAACCTGCTGCTGCACACCCCGGAAAGCGACGAACTGCAGCACCTGAAGGTGCCGGTCAACTTCCTTCGTGCTCACCAGGAGCAGATGGAAGTGCGCAACCCAGGCAAGCGCCGCTCGACCATCAGCCTGGCCCTGAGCGCCGACCGTGATTCGCTGCTGCGCGACACCCGCCCGGGTGGCGAGCAGCTGGATTTCCGGACCTTCGTGCAGGCCTGATCAGGCCTTTTCGATGCGATCGTCATGGATGACGATGCGCCCCTGCTTGAACAACCCGCCAATGGCCTTCTTGAAGTTGCCCTTGCTGACGTTGAACATCTGGCTGATCAGTTCCGGAGCGCTCTTGTCGCTCACCGCCAGCACCCCACCTTCGGCCTCCAGGCGCGCCATGATGCGCGCCTGCAGGTCGTCGCCCAGCGCCTTGCCGACCGGCTGCAGGCTCAGGGCGATCTTGCCGTCATGGCGCACTTCCTTGATGAAACCCTCCACATGCATGCCCGAACGCAGGAACTTGAACACCTCGTTCTTGTGGATCAGGCCCCAGTGGCGGTTGTTGATGATGGCCTTGAAGCCCATCGGCGTTTCGCCGGCCACCAGCAACTGGACAGGCTGGCCAACCTGATAGTCGGCCGGCGTGCGGTCGAGGTAGCGGTCCAGGCGCGAGGTCGCGGTAATGCGCCGGGTACGCTTGTCGAGATAAGCGTGCACCACGCAGTAGTCGCCGATCTTCAACTGGCGTGACTCTTCCGAATACGGCATCAGCAAGTCCTTGGACAGGCCCCAGTCGAGGAAGATGCCGGCACCGTTGATGTCCTTGACCTTGAGGCTGGCGAACTCGCCAACCTGCACCTTGGGCTTCTCGGTGGTGGCAATCAGCTGGTCTTCGCTGTCCAGATAGATGAACACGTTCAGCCAGTCGTCGACCTCGGTTTCGGCGTCCTTCGGGATATAGCGCCCGGGCAGCAGGATTTCGCCATCGGCGCCGCCGTCCAGGTACAGGCCGAATTCCACGTGTTTCACGATTTGCAAACTGTTGTAACGCCCAAGCAGAGCCATTTCCGATGTTCCTCAAGACAAGGCGGCTATTCTACACCTGAAGCCACTGCGCTGCCCGATCACCGATGCGGCGGAACCGCACTGGCGCCCATTGCGTCATACCCGTATCACGTCAGCACCAGGACCTGAACATGCCGGTACGCCTGTGCAAAGCCCTGCTCATCGCCATCGCCTGCGCCGTGGCACTGGCGGCCTGTAGCCGCATCGACCTGGCGTACCGCAACCTCGACCACCTGGTGCCGTGGTCGCTGGGCGACTACCTGGCGATGAACCGCGAGCAGAAGGCGTTGCTCGACGAACGGCTCAAGGAACACCTGGCCTGGCACTGCAAGACCCAGCTGCCCGGTTACCTCGACTGGCTCGACCGGGTGCGCGACATGGTCGCCAAGGACCAGGTGACCGACCAGGCCCTGCAGCAACGCACTGTCGAAGCACGCCAGGCAATCGGCCGGGTAGCGGAAGCGATCACCCCTTCGGCCACCGAACTGCTGCGCGGCATGAGCGACAAGCAGGTAGCCGAGATGCAGCAGGCCTTTAACGACGACATCAGCGAGCGGCAGAAGGAGTACGTCGACACCCCGCTGCCCCGGCAGATAGCCCGCCGCAGCGAACGCATGGAAAAACGCCTGAACAACTGGTTTGGCGAACTCAATGCCGCCCAACACCAGCGTGTCCAGGCCTGGTCGCAAGCGCTGGGTGATCAGAACCGCCAGTGGATCGCCAACCGCCAGCACTGGCAGCAACAGTTGATGCTGGCCATGAACCAGCGCAACGACGCCAGCTTCGCGCCGCGCATGGCCACCTTGCTGCAACGCAAGGAAAGCCTGTGGACGCCGGAATACCGGGCCGCTTACCAGAATACCGAGCAGCAGGCCCGCAGCCTGTTGATCGACCTGCTGCACCTGAGTACCCCGGCACAACGCCAATACCTGCAAGAGCGGCTGGCCAAGGTGCGCACCGATTTCAGTGAACTGAAGTGCCTGAAGGGCTGAGCTCAGCGAGCCTTGCGCCGATACGGAAACACGTCGATCACCTTGCCCTCTCGGATCGCCGCCTGCAGACCCTTCCAGTAATCCGCATCATACAACTCGCCATGCAACCGGCTGAACAGCCGGCGCCGGCCGATATCGGCAAACAGGAACGGCGGAAACTCCTCGGGAAACACATCATGTGGCCCGATCGAGTACCACGGCTCGCCGGACATTTCATCCTCCGGGTAGCGCGGCGGCGGGATGTGCCTGAAGTTCACCTCGGTCAGGAAGCTGATTTCGTCGTAGTCATAGAACACCACGCGCCCGTGCCGGGTAACGCCGAAGTTCTTCAGAAGCATGTCACCCGGGAAGATGTTCGCCGCCGCCAGTTGTTTGATGGCCAATCCATAGTCCTCGAGCGCTTCGAGCACCTGCCCTTCGCTGGCATGCTCCAGGTACAGGTTGAGCGGGGTCATGCGCCGCTCGGTCCAGCAGTGGCGCACCAGCACCGTGTCGCCTTCAAGCGCCACGGTCGAGGGTGCCACTTCCAGCAGCTCGGCAAGGCATTCGGGCTCGAACTTGCCACGCGGGAAGCGGAAATCGGCGAATTCCTGGGTATCGGCCATGCGCCCTACCCGATCGACGCTTTTCACCAGCCGGTATTTGTCGATCACCGTGGCGCGGTCCACGGTCTTGGATGGCGAGAAGCGGTCCTTGATGATCTTGAACACGGTGTTGAAGCCCGGCAGGGTGAACACGCTCATGACCATGCCGCGCACCCCTGGGGCCATGACGAAGCGGTCGTCGCTGCTGGCCAGGTGGTTGATCAGGGCGCGGTAGAACTCTGACTTGCCCTGCTTGTAGAAGCCGATCGAGGTGTACAGCTCGGCAATGTGCTTGCCCGGCAGGATGCGCTTGAGGAAGTTGACGAACTCCGCCGGTACCGGCACATCGGCCATGAAGTACGAACGGGTGAACGAGAAAATGATCGACACCTCGGCCTCGTCGGTGATCAAGGCATCGGCCTCGATGCCATGGCCCTCGCGATGCAGCAGCGCGATCACCAGCGGCCACTGCTCGTCACTGTTGTACAGGCGGCCGACCAGGTAGGCGCCCTTGTTGCGGTACAGCACCGGTACGAACAGTTCCACCGCCAGCGCCGGGTCCTTGCACACCCAGTCTGGCAGGCATTCGCGCAGTTGCTCCTCGAGGCGTACGAGGTCACCTTCCAGGTCACCGTAAGGGGCGTCGAACGGGTAATCGGCGAAGATGGCCCGCAGCAGGCTCTTCAGGCCGGCCCCGAGCGTGTAGGTGCGGGTCTGCGCCGCGCGCTCGTGGGCACGGATCGATGGCCGGGTGGTGTGGATGAACATGCAGCCGTCGCTGATCTGGTCGTGGCTGAACAGGCTGCAGAACAGCGAGTTGTACCAGGTCTCCGCCAGCTCGTCGTCCAGCCGCGGGTCGATCAGGCGGATGTAGGCGTTTTTCACCAGCGGCCACTGTTCTACATCCAGCAATATCGGCTCCGGGAAGCCCTGGCGCAGCCAGCCGTTGACCTCGGCGACTTTCTCTTCATAGAGGTTGATGCGCGCGGCCGAAGCGCGCTGGATGTCCTGCCAGCGTGCCTGCTCGAAGCGCTCGCGGGCCCCCAGAGTGATCTGGCGAAAGTGCTCGCGGTAGTTGTCGAAGCCGTCGAGGATCGTCCGGGCGATATCGGCTGCGGGCCAGGGCTGGGGCATGCTAAGGACCTCGGGGCTGGATGAGCTTATGAGATTAGCCTGTACCCGCGACAGGGACAGCACAGGGTTACAGCGCAAGAAAGCACAAGAATCACCCAAGCCAGTCACGTACACTCGCGCCCTGCCCTAACCTCGGAGACCGCTGTGAGCCCCATCGCCCTAGCCCGCCTGCTGACCCTTGCCGCTGTCTGGGGGGCGAGCTTCCTGTTCATGCGCATCATCGCCCCGGAGCTAGGCACGATCCCCACTGCGTTCTTCCGCGTCGCCATCGCCTGCCTGGGCCTGATCGCCATCCTCGCCGCCACCCGGGTGCGCTGGAACTTCGACGGCAAGCTCGGCGCTTGCCTGGTGCTGGGCATGATCAACTCGGGGATACCCGCCACCTTCTATTCCGTGGCCGCACAAGTGCTGCCCGCTGGCTATTCGGCCATCTTCAACGCCACCACTCCGCTGATGGGGGTGTTGATCGGCGCGCTGTTCTTCCGCGAAGCCATGACCCTGGCCAAGCTGGGCGGCATTTTCCTCGGCCTGTTTGGGGTCGGCATTCTCAGCGGCGCCGGCCCGGTCGCCCTGGACATGGCCCTGGTGCAAGGCGCCCTGGCCTGCCTGGCTGCCACCACCTGCTACGGCTTCGCCGGCTTCCTTGCCCGGCGCTGGATCAGCGGCCTGGACAGCCGCCTGTCGGCACTGGGCAGCATGCTCGGCGCCACCTTGATGCTGAGCCCGCTGTTCGCCTGGAGCGCCCTGACCCAGCCACCGGCAAGCTGGGGCGGCTGGCAGGTATGGCTGTCGCTGCTGGGGCTGGGCCTGCTGTGCACCGCCTTCGCCTACATCCTGTACTTCCGCCTGCTGGCCGAGATCGGGCCGGTCAAGGCCAGCACGGTGACCTTCCTCATCCCGGTGTTCGGTGTGCTGTGGGGCGCCTGGCTGCTGGACGAGCCGCTGTCGATGGCGCACCTGTACGGTGGCGTGTTGATTGGCGTGGCGCTGTGGCTGGTGCTGCGGCCTGCCCGGAACTGACCCCATCGACAATCCGTCGTGCGGTTTCACCTGTGAAACCGCTGCCCCGCCTGCGTTACCCGTATTTGCCCTGTTGCCTCGCACGGTCCACTTCGCTGCGCCGAGAATGGGCATTTTTGTGCCATATAAAAAACTATGTTTTATATATGAAACATAACAATTCGACGCCTTAATCATTAACTAATTAATAACTAAGAACTTTTTATTTAAACAAGGAAAATGTTTTAACTGGCATTGTTCATGCACTAAACGGCGTATCACCTATGAAACAGACCAGCGAGTTGATCCCATGGCTGTGAAAGAGATGTACGCAATCGCCCCACAGTGGCATACGCCTCAACCTTGCGACGCACAGGCGCCCACTGAAATCGAGTTTCGCAATGTCGGCAAGGCCTTCCCGGCCAAGGGGCAACACGAGGCCCCGTTCGCCATCCGCGGTGTGAACTTCCAGATTCGTCGTGGTGAAGTGGTGTCGATCATCGGCCCGTCCGGCTGCGGCAAGAGCACCATTCTCAACATGGGGTCGGGCCTGTATCGCCCCAGCGAGGGCGAAGTCCTGGTCAGCGGCGCAGCGGTTACCGGCCCGGTACCCAAGGTCGCTTTCATGCTGCAGAAGGACCTGCTGATGCCCTGGCGCAGCATCCGCCGCAACATCGAACTGGGCCTGGAAATCCAGGGCATGCCCGCCACTGAACGCAAGGCCATCGCCGAAGACCTGCTGAGCCGCTGCCACCTGCAGGGCTTCGCCGACCACTATCCCTTCCAGCTCTCCGGCGGCATGCGCCAGCGCGCCGCCCTGGCCCGCACCCTTGCCATCGACCCGCAAGTCTTGTTCCTCGACGAGCCGTTCTCGGCCCTTGATGCGCAGACCAAGATGATCCTCCAGCAAGACCTGGCGCGCATGTTGTTCGAAGAGAAGAAAACCGCGCTGTTCATCACCCACGATCTGGTCGAGGCCATCGCCCTGTCCGACCGCCTGCTGGTCATGAGTGCCCGCCCAGGCACGATCATCGAAGAAATCGAGATCGACCTGCCGCACCGCGACAACCCTCTGGAACGCCGCAAGCTGCCGGAAATCGGCCCGTTGGCCGGCCGCCTGATGGACCTGTTGCACGTCGGCGCCGACCACGAACTGCATTGATCGACGTTCACTACCCCCCGGGAGTCAGCATGTTCAATACACCCTTCAAACGCCTCGCGCTCGCCGCCCTGGGCCTGGCCTTCGCCCTGCAGGCCCAGGCCGAGCCGACCAAGGTCACCTACCTGCTACCGGCACCGCCCAGCCTGCCTGCCTTCGCGCCGTGGATCATCGCCAAGGAAAAGGGCTACTACCAGGCCCAGGACCTGGACCTGACCTTCATCGCCGCCAAGGGTGGTGTCGATGTGGCCAAGCAGATCGGCGCCGGCAACGCGCTGGTCGGCGGCGCCATTGGCGACACACCGATCATCGTCCGCCCCAACGGCATCCCGGTGCGCACGGTGGCCGTGCTCGGCGGTGGCGGAGTGACCATGATCGCCACCAACGCCAGCGCCGGGATCCGCAACATACAGGACCTCAAGGGCAAGACCCTGACCGTGATGTCGTACTCCGACACCACCTACTACGCCCTGCTCGCCTCGCTGCGCAAGGCCGGCCTGCACAAGGACGATGTCGACATCCAGGCCGCCGGGCCGTCCGGCGTCTGGCAGCTGTTCTCGGCCAACAAGGCCGAAGCGATGGCAGGGGTACCGGACTGGGTGGTCAATGCCGAGGACGCCGGGCTCAAGTACCAACTGATCCCCCGCGACCAGGTATTCGACAGCATGGCCCAGGCGATCCTGGCCTCGGACGATGCCATCGAACACCACCCGCAGGTGGTTCGTGGCGTGGTCCAGGCCACCCTGCATGGCCTGCAGGACATTCTCGACGACCCCAAGGCAGCCGCCGCCACCTTCGCCCGTGCAGTACCGGCCTATGCCGGCAAGGAAGCCTCCCTGGAGAAGACCTTGCGCCTGTACGTGGAGTACGTCTACGCCGGCCAGCCGGTGCCAGGGCGCATCGACCCGGGACGTCTGGATGCCGTGCGCAGGTTCTATGTCAGCGAAGGCATCGTGCCCCGCGAGTCGCCGCTCGAGGAGCTCTACAGCAATCAGTTCATCGACACCCAGACCGCGGCCAAGTAAAGCCCCGGCAACCAAGGTAAGCGCCTGATGAAAAACCTCAACACCTCCGTGCTCGGCAGCCTTGCCCTGCTCCTGTTGTTCCTGTTGCTTTGGCAATGGGGCCCGCGCCTGCTCGGCATGCCCGAGTTCGTCATGCCGCCGCTCAGCCGCGTGGCCGAAGAAAGCGTGCTGATGTGGCAAGGCAACAGCCTGCTCGAACATACCCTGATCACCGCCTTCGAGATCATCGTCGGTTTCGCCCTCGGCGCCCTGCTGGGTGTGTCGATCGGCGTGGCCCTGGGCCTGTCGCCGTCGGCCGAAGCCATGCTCTCGCCGTACATCCTGGCCCTGCAGATCGCGCCGAAAGTGGCCTTCGCCCCGCTGTTCGTGATGTGGCTGGGCTACACCATCTACCCGAAGATCCTCATCGCCATCCTCATCGTGTTCTTCCCGGTGATGATCAACGTGCTCTCGGCCATCCGTACCGTCGACCCCGACATGATCAACCTGGTGCGCACCATGAACGCCACCCGCTGGCAGATCTTTCGCCTGGTGGAGTTCCCCTCGGCCATGGCTGCGCTGTTCTCCGGCTTGCGCATCGCCTCGACCTTGGCGGTGATCGGGGTCACCGTCGGCGAACTGGTCGGTGGCAACCAAGGCCTGGGCTTCCTGCTGGTGGACGCCGAAGGCCAGGGCAACACCGCGGGTGTGTTCGTGGCCATCGTCCTGCTCACGCTGATCGGCGTGCTCGCCTACGGCGCCGTGGTATGGGCTGAAAAACGCGTGCTGCATTACCTCCCCAAAGCCTTGCTGAGTACTTCGTGATGACCTACCACAACCTCCTCGCCGGCCGCCGCGTGCTGGTCACCGGTGGCGCCCGCGGCCTGGGCTTCGCCTTTGCCCAGGCCATCGCCCAGGCCGGTGCCCGCGTCGTGATTGCCGACATCCTCGCCGGCCGTGTACAGCAGGCCGCTTGCGAACTGAGTGCGCAGGGCCTTGATGTCAGCGGGGTCAGCCTCGACCTGGCCGACCCGGCCTCGATCAGCCGCTGCATCGAACGCACCGTCGAACGCCTGGGTAGCCTGGACGGCCTGGTCAACAACGCCTCGATCACCAACTCCGGCGGCAAGAGCTGCGAAGAACTGGACATCGAAACCTGGGACCAGGTGATGCAGGTGAACGTGCGCGGTACCTGGCTGATGACCCGAGCCGCCCTGCCGGCGCTGCGCGACAGCGGCCGCGGAGCGATCGTCAACCTGGCCTCGGACACCCCGCTGTGGGGCGCGCCCAACCTGCTGGCCTATGTCGCCAGCAAGGGCGCGCTGATCGCCATGACCCGCAGCCTGGCCCGGGAACTTGGCGGCGACAACATCACCATCAATGCCATTGCCCCCGGGCTGGTGCAGGTCGAGGCCACGGCCTACGTGCCCGAAGCCCGCCACCGCCTGTACATCGACCAACGGGCCATTCAGCGCCCGCAACTGCCCGACGACGTCAGCGGGGCCGTGCTGTTCGCCCTGTCCGACCTGTCGCGCTTCATCACTGGACAAACCCTGCCGGTCAACGGCGGGTTCGTCATGCCCTGAGCACAAGGAGACCGCCATGACCGATCTGAGCGTTGAACAACAAACCCCGAAAACCTGGGAACAACCGGCAGGTTCCGACCTGGCCGCGTGGATGCAGACGCGCATCGCCCGCTATGAAACCCGCCGCTACGACTGGGACGCACTGAAGTTCCAGGCCGATTTCGACCCCAAGTTCCGCCGTGCGCAGATGCGCTACGTGGGCACTGGCGGTACCGGCGTGAACAGCGACATGAATACCATCCCGTCCGAGCACTTCACCTTCTCGACCATGGTCATCCCGGCCGGCCATGAAGGCCCGCCCCACCTGCACACCGACGTCGAGGAAGTGTTCTTCGTGCTGCGCGGCAAGCTCAAGGTGGTGATCGAGAAGGACGGCGAGCGCTTCGAGACCGTGCTCAGCGACCGCGACCTGATTTCCGTGCCGCCGGGGGTGTACCGCGAAGAGATCAACATCGGCGACGAAGACGCGCTGATGTGCGTGATGCTCGGCGCCAAGAAACCGGTCACGCCTACTTACCCGCCAGCCCACCCGCTGGCCTCGATCAAGCGCGGGTAAGCCGATGCCAGCGCTCACCGACACCTGCGTCAGCCAGCTCCAGCGGCAGTTCGGCGAACGGCTGCTGCCACTTGGCGATGGCCAGCAGGCGATCCGCGAAGCCGGCAACGGCACAGCGATCGTGCTGCTGCACGGCATCGGCTCAGGCGCGGCGAGCTGGCTGCAAGTCGCCCTGGGCCTGCGCCAGCGGGCCCGGGTGATTGCCTGGGACGCGCCGGGCTACGGCCAGTCCGCGCCGCTGCCAATGGCCAGCCCGCGGGCTGGCGATTACGCCGCGCGCCTGGCCAGCTTGCTCGACGCGTTGGCGCTCGAGCGCTGCGTGCTGGTCGGCCATTCATTGGGGGCAATGACTGCCGCCGCCTTTACCCAGCGCCATCCCGAGCGGGTCAGTGAACTGGTGTTGCTAAGCCCGGCACGCGGTTACGGCGCCAGGCCCGAGCAGGCGTGTGAGGTGCGCGACAAGCGCCTGCACGACCTGGCCACGCTGGGGGTCGAGCGCATCGCCCGGATGCGCAGCGCCAACCTGGTTTCCGCCAATGCCGGTGACAGCGCCCTGGCCTGGGTGCGCTGGAACATGGCACGGCTGCAGCCTGCTGGCTACCGCCAGGCCATCGAGCTGCTGTGTGGCGATGACTTGTTGCGCTATTGCGAACTACAGGTGCCTTGCCAGGTGCATTGCGGCAGCGCCGACAGCATTACCACGGCCGACGATTGCCGGGCTCTGGCCCAGGCTTTCGGCGCCCCGTTCCGACTGATCCACGGTGCCGGCCATGCCTGCGCCATCGAACAACCCGAAACAGTGACCGGGCGCCTGGCCCGGGCACTGGACGCCTCTTTCACAGGTAGCGTGCAATGAACGATACGGATGCCATGAAGGACAATCAGGACCGCTATACCGTCCCGGGCCTTGAGCGCGGCCTGTTGCTGCTGTGCGAATTCAGCCGGCAGAACCGCACACTGACCGCCCCCGAGCTGGCCCGACGCCTGGCGCTGCCGCGCTCGACCATCTTCCGCCTGTTGAGCACCCTGGAAACCATGGGCTTCGTCACCCGCAACGGTAACGAGTACCGGCTGGGCATGTCGGTACTGCGCCTGGGCTTCGAATACCTGGCCTCGCTGGAGCTGACCGAACTGGGCCAGCCGATCCTGGCGCGGCTGTGCGATCACCTCAACTACCCGAGCAACCTGGTGGTGCGCGACGGCCGCTCGATCGTCTACGTGGCCAAAGTCTCGCCACCGTCGGTGTTCTCCAGCGCGGTCACCGTGGGTACCCGCCTGCCCGCCCATGCCACGGTACTGGGGCGTGTGCTGCTGGCCGACCTGAGCCTGGCCGAGCTGCGTGAGTTGTACCCCGAGGAACACCTGGAACGGCACTCGCCAAGCACGCCGAAAACCGTGCTGGAACTGTTCGACCTGGTCCAGGCCGACCGCCTGCGCGGCTACGTGCATGGCGAAGGCTTCTTCGAATCGACCATCTCCACCCTCGCTGCGCCAGTACGCGATGCCAGTGGCCGGGTCGCCGCTGCGCTGGGCCTGACCATCCCTACCGCGCAGGTAGGCCACATCAACTTCGACAGCCTGCTGGGCCAGGTGCGCGGCAGCGCCGATGAGCTGTCCCGGCTGCTCGACTACCGACCCGGCGCTGGCCAGGTCACTGCGCTGATGAGGGATTGAAGATGAACCTTTACCAACTGCACGACCGTACCGCCATCGTCACCGGCGGTTCGTCCGGCATCGGCCTGGCCTGCGTCGAGCTGCTGCTCGAAGCAGGTGCCCGCGTGGCCTTCTGCGGCCGCAACCAGGACCGCCTGCGCAGCGCCGAGGCCACCCTGCGCCAGCGCTTCCCTGAAGCACAACTGCTGGCCCAGGTGTGCGACGTGCTCGATGCCAAGGCCGTGCAAGCCTTCGCCGCCGCCAGCCAGGCCGCGCTGGGCCCGGCGCAGGTGCTGATCAACAATGCCGGGCAGGGCCGCGTGTCGACCTTCGCCGATACCAGCGACGCCGCCTGGACCGAAGAGCTGCAGCTGAAGTTCTTCTCGGTGATCAACCCCGTACGCGCCTTCAAACCCCAGCTGCAAGGCCAACCCGATGCTTCGATCGTCTGCGTCAACTCACTGCTGGCCAGCCAGCCCGAGCCGCACATGGTCGCCACCTCGGCGGCACGCGCCGGGCTGAAGAACCTGGTGCGCTCGATGGCCTTTGAGTTCGCCGAAGAAGGTATCCGGGTCAACGGCATCCTCATCGGCCTGGTCGAGTCCGGGCAGTGGCGTCGGCGCTTCGAGGCCCGTGACGAGCGTGCGCTGGACTGGGCGCAATGGACCGCCCAGCTGGCCCGCCGCAAGCAGATCCCGCTGGGCCGCCTGGGCCTGCCCAAGGAAGCCGCCCAAGCCATTCTGTTCCTCGCCTCACCGCTGTCGTCCTACACCACTGGCAGTCATATCGATGTTTCTGGAGGCTTGTCCCGCCATGCGTAACGAAAACACCGTCACCGTCGGTGCAGTGATCACCGCGTTCCTCGAACAGTGCGAGGTCAAGGCCGCCTTCGGCGTGATTTCGATCCACAACATGCCGATCCTCGATGCCTTTGCCGTACGCGGCAACATTCGCTTCATCATGGCCCGCGGCGAAGCCGGCGCCACCAACATGGCCGATGCCTACGCCCGCAGCGTCGGCGGCCTGGGCGTGTGCCTGACCTCTACCGGCACTGCCGCTGGCAATGCCGCCGGGGCCATGGTCGAAGCACTCACCGCCGGTACCCCCTTGCTGCATATCACCGGGCAGATCGAAACACCGTACCTGGATCAGGAGCTGGCCTACATCCACGAGGCCCGCGACCAGCTGACCATGCTCAAGGCCGTGTCCAAGGCGGCCTTCCGCGTGCGTAGCGTAGAGACCGCCCTGAGCACCCTGAAGCTGGCCGTGCAAACCGCACTCACTGCGCCCACCGGCCCGGTCAGCGTGGAGATCCCGATCGATATCCAGTCGGCATTGATCCCCATGCCTGGCGACCTGTCGCCGCTGCCCATCCCGGTCGCGGTACCGGCCCCGGAAGCCCTCGATCTGGTCGCCGAGCGCCTGGCCAGCGCCACCCGCCCGCTGCTCTGGCTCGGCGGGGGAGCCCGTCATGCCGGCGCGCAGGTCAAGCGCCTGCTGGACCTGGGCGTAGGCGTGATCACCTCGACCCAGGGCCGTGGCGTGGTCAATGAAGATGACGAACGCTGCCTGGGTGCCTTCTCGCAGAACAAACTGGTCGAAGGCTTCATGCAGACCTGCGACGCGCTGGTGGTGGCCGGCTCGCGGCTGCGCAGCAACGAGACCTTCAAGTACGCCCTGAAGCTGCCGCGCACCACCCTGCGCATCGATGCCAACCCGGCCATCGAAGGCCGCAGCTACCCAAGCGACCTGTTCATCTGCGGTGACGCCGCGCTGGCCCTGGAAGGCCTGGCCGACCGCCTGCAAGGCCGCTTGCGCATCGACCCGGCGTTCATGAGCGAACTCAAGGCAGTGCGGGCCGAATCGCGCCGACAGCTGGTGGCAGACCTGGGCCCGTATGCGGCCATGGTCGAGCAGTTGCAGGCGCAGACCGGCCGCAACTTCACCTGGGTACGCGACGTGACGCTGTCCAACAGCATCTGGGGCAATCGCCTGCTCAACCTGTACCACCCGCAGGCCGGCGTGCATGCCCTCGGTGGCGGCATCGGTCAGGGCCTGGCGATGGGCATCGGCGCAGCCATCGCTGCTGCCGAGACCGCGCCAGGGCGCAAGGTATTCGCCCTGGCCGGCGACGGCGGCTTCATCCTCAACCTGGGCGAGCTGGCAACCCTGGTGCAGGAAAACGCCAACGTCGTGATCCTGCTGATGAACGACCAGCGCTACGGGGTGATCCGCAACATCCAGGACGCCATCTACGGCGCCCGCCACGCCTACGTCGAGCTGCATACCCCGGACTACGCCAAGCTCGCCGAATCGCTCGGCCTCAAGCACGGCCTGGTGCGCGACCTCAAGGACTTCGGCACGGTGCTCGAAGGCGCACTGGGCAGCGACGGGCCGTTCCTGCTGGAAGTCGACATGCTCAGCGTCGGCCCGTTCGCCACCCGCTTCGCCGGCCCGCCCAACAGCGAAACCCGCTCGCAGAAAGCCACCGCCGCCTGAGGACCCGCCCATGCTGCATATCACCATGATCGGCTGTGGCGCCATCGGCGTGGCCGTGCTGGAACTGCTGGAGCATGACCGCCAGCTGCAGGTCGACGCGGTCATCGCCTCGCCCGGCTCCGAAGCGCTGGTGGCCGAGCGCCTGGCCCGCCTGCGCCGGCCGCCACAGGTGCTGACCACGCTGCCGACCGACGCGCGCCCTGATCTGCTGCTGGAATGCGCCGGGCACCGCGCTATCGAGCAGCACGTGCTGCCGGCGCTGGAGCGCGGTATCCCGTGCCTGGTGGTGTCGGTCGGCGCGATGTCGCAAGCGGGGCTGGTCGAGCGCCTGGAGCAAGCGGCGGCCCGCGGCGACACACGCATCGAGCTGCTACCCGGCGCCATCGGCGGCATCGATGCGCTGTCGGCAGCCAAGGTCGGCGGCCTTGACACCGTGGAGTACACCGGCCGCAAGCCGGCCCGGGCCTGGAAGGACACCCCGGCCGAGCAGGTCTGCGCCCTCGACAGCCTGGCCGAGGCCACGGTGATCTTCCAGGGCAGCGCCCGCGAGGCCGCCCGGCTGTACCCGAAGAACGCCAATGTCGCCGCCACCCTGTCGCTGGCCGGGCTCGGCCTTGACCATACCCGGGTCACCCTGGTCGCCGACCCGCACTGCCAAGAGAACGTTCACCAGGTCAAGGCCTTCGGCACCTTCGGCGGCTTTGAAATGAACCTGCATGGCAAGCCCTTGCAAGCCAACCCGAAAACCTCGGCACTGACCGTCTACAGCGTGGTCCGCGCCCTGGGCAACCATGCCCATGCCATTTCCATCTAGGGGAACGCCATGACACTGGAACAGACCTTACCCCTGTGCATCGCCGGCACCTGGCGCCTGGGCGGCGGTGCGCGCTACGCCACCTGCTACCCGGCCACGGGTGAACCGGTGGCCTGGCTCAACGCCGCCAGCCTGGACGACGTCGAAGCCGCCGTGCAGGGGGCACACCAGGCCTTCCTGCACAGCGGCTGGGCGCAGCGCAAACCCCATGAGCGCGCCACCGTGCTGTACCGTATCGCCGGGCTGATCCGCGAGCGCGCCGAAGAGCTGGCTCAGCTGCAACGCCAGGACAACGGCAAGCCGATCAACGAGACCCGCGCACTGGTGGCCAGCGCCGCCGGCACCTTCCAGTTCTTCGCCGCTGCCTGCGAAACCCTGGAAGAAACCATCACCCCGTCACGTGGCGACTTCGTCAGCATGAGCGTGTATGAACCGATGGGCGTGGTCGCGGCGATCACACCGTGGAATTCGCCGATCGCCAGCGAAGCGCAGAAGGTTGCCCCGGCCCTTGCCGCTGGCAATGCCGTGGTGATCAAGCCGGCGGAGATCACCCCGCTGCTGGCCCTGCAACTGGCACGCATCTGCGACGACGCAGGGCTGCCCAGAGGCCTGATCAGTGTGCTGCCGGGCAAGGGCTCGCTGCTCGGTGACGCCTTGACCCGCCACCCATTGGTCAAGCGCGTGTCGTTCACGGGCGGTACCAGCACCGGCAAGCACATCGCCCATATTGCCGCCGACAAGATGATGCCGGTATCGCTGGAGCTGGGCGGCAAATCGCCGACCATCGTGCTCGACGACGCCGACCTCGACCACGCCGTGGCGGGCGTGCTGTACGGCATCTTCAGTTCCTCGGGCGAGGCCTGTATCGCCGGCTCGCGGCTGTTCGTCGCCCGGGCCTTGTACGAGCCGTTCATGGCCCGCCTGACCGCCGCCGCCGCACAACTGCGCCTGGGCGACCCGGCCGACGAACGCACGCAGATGGGCCCGCTGATCAGCGCCGCGCACCGTGAGTCGGTGGAGCGCTACGTGGCCTTGGGCCTGGCCGAAGGCGGCCGCCTGCGCCTGGGTGGCCAGCGCCCGAGCGGCGGGCTGTTCGACCAGGGCTTCTTCTACCCGCCGACCATCCTCGAAGGTTTGGGCAACCAGCAGCAGGTGTGCCAGGAAGAGATCTTCGGCCCGGTGCTGGTGGCCATGCCCTTCGACGATGAAGCAACGCTGATCGAGCAGGCCAACGACAGCCTCTACGCCCTGGCTGCGGGGATCTGGAGCCGTGACTACAAACGCGCCTGGGCACTGGGGCGCAAGCTCCAGGCCGGCACGGTGTGGATCAACACCTACAAGCAATTCTCCATCTCGACCCCGTTCGGCGGCTGGCGCGACAGCGGCCTGGGCCGCGAAAAGGGCCGCCTGGGCATCCTGCAGTACATGGAACAGAAAAGCCTCTACTGGGGCATGAACGAACAGCCGCTGGCCTGGGCCGGCATGGAGGCAGGGCAATGAGCGTACTGGGCATCGACGAAGTCACCTATGGCGTGGAGGACCTGGCCACCAGCGTGCGCTTCTTCAGCGACTGGGGCCTCACCCAAGTCAGCAGTGCCGACGACGAAGTCGTCTTCGAAACCCTCAACGGCTGCCGCGTGGTCCTGGCCGCCATCGACAAGCCCGGCCTGCCGCCGGCCATCGAGCCCGGTTCGACCGTGCGCGAAGTGGTCTGGGGCGTGGAAAGCCAGGCCGACCTTGCGCTGTACAGCCAGCGCATTGCCAACGACCCAGGCTTCGTCGAGGGCAACGGCCGCATCGGCTGCACCGACCCCAATGGCCTGGCGATCCGCCTGCAGGTCACCCGCAAGCGCGCGCTGCAGCTCGAATGCAGCGGCCACAACACCTGGCAGACCAAGGGCCGCATCAACAAGCCGGCCCCGG
The DNA here is from genome assembly GCF_050280885.1 of Pseudomonas sp. NPDC086566. Taxonomy (NCBI): domain Bacteria; kingdom Pseudomonadati; phylum Pseudomonadota; class Gammaproteobacteria; order Pseudomonadales; family Pseudomonadaceae; genus Pseudomonas; species Pseudomonas sp. NPDC086566. Next base: position 252,779 of record NZ_JBNNWD010000007.1, on the reverse strand, counting down.
TGTACGAGCGCGCCACACCCATCGAAGTCGGCCACGTGGTGTTCTTCGTCACCGACGTCAACGCCTGCGAGGCGTTCTACCACGAGCGCTTCGGCTTCCAGGCCTCGGACCGCTACCCCAACCGCGGCGCCTTCCTGCGCACTGCCGAAGAAGGCGGCCATCACGACCTGTTCATGCTGCAGCTGCCGGCCCCGCGCGCTGGCCTCAACCACGTGGCCTTCACCGTGCGCGACCTGCACGAAGTGTTCGGCGGCGGCATGCACATCTCGCGCTGCGGCTGGGACACCGAGATCGGCCCAGGCCGCCACCCGGTGTCGTCGGCGTTCTTCTGGTACTTCAGGAACCCGGCCGGCGCGCTGGTGGAGTACTACGCCGACGAAGATCAGCTGACCGGCGACTGGCAGCCCCGTGAATTCGAACCCGGGCCGACCGTGTTCGCCGAGTGGGCGATCGCCGGGGGCATCGACGGCAACACCCGGCGCCAGCAGCACGCACAAGCGCCGCAAGGCAAATTCCTCACCGACAAACCGAAGAACAACTGAGGGCCACCCCATGAGCAACACCGAGGTCTACCTGCAGCCCCACCAGGCACGCAAACGCCCCAACACGCCATTCGAGGACCTGCTCGGCGATTCCATCGAGCGCGCCTACGGCAACGGTGTGAGTCAGCTGGGTGAATTGCTCGCCCACCTCAACCTGGCCGGCCCGCCCTGCCCGCTGACCAGCGGCGAGTGGACCGAAGACGCTTTCAAGACCCTGATGGCACGGCTGGGCGAATGACCCGCGGGAGATAGAACAAGATGAACATGCATGTAACCGTCGATCCTGTTGAACAGCACTTGGCAAATGGCCTCAAGGACCTGTGGTTCCCGGTATTGCCGTCGGAACTGCTGACTGACCGGCCGCTGTCGATCCGCCGCCTGGGCTACAAGATCGCCCTGTGGCGCGACAACGATGGCCGCGTCCACGCCCTTGAGGACCACTGCCCGCACCGTGGCGCGCCGCTGTCCCAGGGGCCGGTACTGGGCGACCGCCTGCAGTGCCCGTACCACGGCGTCGAAGTACGCTGCGACGGCACCGTCACCAAGGTGCCCGGCAGCCCGGGCTGCAAGCTCGAGGGCAGCCGCCCGACGCGGATGTTCCATACCCGCGAGGTGGCCGGCGCGATCTTCCTGTTCAACGCCACCGAGCCGCACCTGGACACCCCGCCCGAGCTGGTGCTGCCCGAACAATTGACTTCGCCCGAGTGGAGCAGCTTCCTTTGCTACACCGAGTGGAAAGGCGACTACCGCTATGTGCTCGACAACGTCATGGACCCGATGCACGGCACCTACCTGCACAAGATGTCGCACTCGATGAGCGAGGGCGAGGCCACCGCCAGGTTCGTCACCCGCGATACCGAGCAAGGGTTCTTCTTCGAGAAGGAAGGCCAGCGCGGCGTGAACTTCGACTGGACCGAATTTCTCGACAACGGCTGCCACTGGCTGCGCCTGGAAATTCCCTACCCAAAGACTGGCGGCCCAGGCGGCAACTTCACCATCATTGGCAGCTATACCCCGAGCAGCCGCGCCTTGGCAGCGGTATTCCACTGGCGCGCCCGACCGCTGACCGGCTGGCAGCGCGACACGTGGCGCTTCCTCTACAAGAACCGCCTGGAGGCACGACACTGGGCGGTGCTGGAACAGGACCGCGTGCTGCTGGAGTTCATGGAAGCGGACGCCAACCAGCGCGAGAACCTTTACCAGCACGACCTCGGCGTGGTGCGCCTGCGCCGCTACCTGAAAGCCAAGGCCAAGGAACAACTGGCCCTGATCGAAGCCAAACAACTGCCGTGAGGTGAGCGATGTCCAACGCATCCACAGTCAGCGCGCTGGTGCATACCCTGCGCCATGAAGCCGACGGCATCATCAGCGTCGAACTGCGGCCTTGGGGCGACACCGTGTTTGCCCCGTTCGAAGCCGGCGCGCACATCGACCTGCACCTGCCCAACGGCCTGGTGCGCAGCTATTCGCTGCTCAACTCGCCCAGTGACCAGGGCCGCTACGTGGTCGGCATCCTGCGCGACCGCGCCAGCCGCGGCGGCTCGCGCTACGTCCATGAGCAGTTGCGGGTGGGTACGCAGCTGACCATCTCGCAGCCACGCAACCATTTTGCCCTCGACACCCGCGCCAGCCACAGCGTGCTGGTAGCCGGCGGCATCGGCATCACGCCGATCTACTGTATGTTCCGGCAGTTGCTGGCACTGGGGCGCTCGGCCGAGCTGGTCTACTGCGCCCGTTCACGGCGCGAGGCGGCCTTGCTGGAGCCATTGGCGGAGCTGGGGGCGAAGGTGGTGTACCACTTCAACGACGAGAAAGGCGGTTTGCCGGACCTGGCGCATTACCTGGCGGGGCGGTCGGCGGACACGCACTTCTATTGCTGCGGGCCGACGCCGATGCTCGATGCCTTCGAGGCAGTGTGCGAGCAATTGGGGTATCAGCATGCGCATATCGAGCGCTTCACCGCCGTGGAGGTGACGGCGGCTGAGGATGCCCTGGACCGCTACAGCGTCGAGTTGAGCAAGAGTGGCAAGACCCTCGAAGTCGAACCGGGGCTCAACCTGCTGGACGTGCTGCTCGAAGCCGGTTGCGATATCGACCATAGCTGCCGTGAAGGCGTGTGCGGCTCCTGCGAGACGCGTGTGCTGGAAGGCGATATCGACCACCGCGACGGCGTGCTGAGCAAGGCCGAGCGCGCGGCCAATGGGTCGATGATGGTGTGTGTGTCGGGCTGCAAGAGCCGGCGCCTGGTGCTCGACCTCTGAGTCGCCTGTGCCGGCCTCTTCGCGGGTAAACCCGCTCCCACAGGATCTCCACAGGTCCTGAATACTGCGCCGTACCTGTGGGAGCGGGTTCACCCGCGAAGGGGCCAGCCCAGGCTATTACGAAACCAAAACAATAAAACCACCCCCGGTTTTCGCTATTCGCCAGCTACCCCTCAAAAAACACCCCTTCAAGGCGGTGAGGGCCCGCTGCTGCCCGCGAAAACTGCCTCAACCTTGCAGGGCATAGCATGAACAGATACCTGATCACCCTCGGTCTGCTCGTCTCCAGTAGCACCACCCTGGCCGCCGAGCCCGGCCCGGCGGCCCCCGACCAGCCGCCCGGTACCCGCAAGCCTTTCCCACATGTCGCCTGGCGCAGCGACGACGACCAGAGCAGCCTGGACATAGGCGGCGCCCTGCGGGTCAACTACCGCGACGAGCACTGGGACACCACCGAGAACAACGGTCGGTTCCTCTTCGACACTTTCCGCCTGGACCTCCAGGCGCGCCATCGCCAGCTGTTCGCCGACGTCGGCTACTGGTTCCAGGATGACGGCAAGCGCGCCATCGACCGCGGCTTCGTCGGCTACCGCATCGACGAGCAATCCAGCCTGCAACTGGGTGCGCCGTTCAAGCCGTTCGGCCTGGAGCCGTATCCGCAGTTCGGCTGGAGCTATCATATCCCGTTCTTCATGGGCTACGGCGTCAGCGCAGGCACGGGCCTCAAGTACAGCTACAAGGACAGTGGCTGGGACCTGCAACTGGGCTACTTCCCGCGCATGCTGCCCACCGGCATCCGCTATTCACCGGAGGTCGGCCGTTTCAGCGACCTGGACGACAACGCCGTGGCCTTCACCCAGTCGCGCCAGGACAACGAAAAGCGCAACCAGGTCAATGCCCGGGTCGCCCGCACTTTCAGCGGCGAAGGCTGGAAGACCGAAATTGGCGCCTCGCTGGCCAGCGCCGAGTTGTACAACGCCACCACCCATGACGATGGCGACTACTGGGCGGCAGGCATGCATGCCTTGGTCAACCGTGGCAACTGGACGATCACTGGCCAGGCCATCCGCTATGAATACGATCCACGGAACCCTGCGGGTGTCAGCGACGATGCGGTACTGATGGGTGGCAACGGCCTGACCCCGGCTTACCTGATCGCGTCGAAGGCGACCATCACGGCACTCAACGTCGGTTATGACGTGTTCACGCCGGGCCTCGGCCAGTTGAAGAAGGTCAAGCTGTATACCGACTACAGCCGGATGATGAAGGACAAGCGCGGCTGGGATGACTCGCAGATGTTCACTGTGGGTGTGCAGTTCCTGGCGATGCCGATCATGGCCTGGGTCGACCTGACCTGGGCGCGCAATGCCAACCCGTTCGGTGGGGCGGAGAATGGCACGGGCTGGACCAGTACCAGCTCGGTGGGGAGCAATGACTGGTATTACCGGACCAATATCAATATCGGTTATTACTTCTGAGCCCGATGTTGTCTGTACCGGCGGGAGGGCCGGTACAGACAACCCGCGCAAAGGGCTTTACCATAGCTGGCCCATCGTAGCTGAACCCCGAACATGTCCTCCGACTACAAGATCGTGCTCTGGCGCCTGGAGCAGGACGCCCACGGCTACCCGCCGGCCTCGGTCGAAGGCCTGTGGGCAAAACGCACCGCCACGGGCTACCAGGTCGACAGTCTGCCTTTCTATGCCTACGGCATTGCTCCCGGGGATATCATCAGCACCTGCGAAGATGGCGAGCAGTCTTGGTTCGAAACCTTGCAGCGAAGCGGCGGTGCTTCGGTGTTGCGCATCCGGGTGAAGGCAGCCGCAGATGTCGAACAGGTGCGCATGGCACTCGAAGAGTTCGGCTGCCCTTGCTACGCCGAGCCGGCCGTGCGGATGCTGGCCGTTGAAGTGCCACCAACGCGAGCCCTCGACACCCTTCTCTATTACCTGCTGACCCAGCGCGAAGCCGGCACCCTGGACTTCGAGGAAGGCGTGTTGCGCCACGCCATCCCCGAAGAGCTGCGCTAGGCCTTACGCCTCGGCCAGCCGCGCCGCCGGCTTGCGGAACACGAACAGCAGGCCGACCACGATCAGCCCCATGCCCAGCAGGCTCAGCGGCGCCAGGCGGTTGCCGAAGATCATGAAGTCCATCACGGCGGTCACGGCCGGCACCAGGTAGAACAGGCTGGTGACGTTGACCAGGTTACCCTTGGCGATCAGCCGGTACAGCAGCAGGGTCGCCAGCAGCGACACCACCAGCCCCATCCACAGCAGCGCCCCGACAAAACCACCGGTCCACTCGACGTGCAGCGGTTGCAGCGGCGCGAACACCGCGCACAGGGCAAAACCGGCGAGGTACTGCAACGGCAGTGTGCCCATCGGGTTGTCGGTGATGCGCTTTTGCAGGATCGAGCCAAAGGTCATGCTGGCCAGTGCCAGCAGGGCGAACAGCATGCCGAGCAGCGACACCCCGCCCAGGTTGATGCCCTGATAGACCACCATGACCAGACCAGCAAGCCCCAGGCCCAGGCCGAACAGGCGACTCCAGGAGCGCTGGCGCTCCATCAGTACCACTGTGAGGATCGGTTGTACTCCCATTACCGTGGCCATCACGCCAGGGGTGACGTGGGTGTTGAGCGCCAGCAGGTAGAAGATCTGGTAGGCGCCGAGCAGTACGCAGCCGGTGCCGAAGGCACGCAGGATCGCCCCCCGTGTTCGTGGCCAGCGCAGGCCGAGCAACGAGCCGATCAGCAGCAGGCCGGTCAAGGCCAGCGCCGAGCGCAGCAACAGGAAGGCGAAGGGGCTGGCATGGGCCAGGCCAAGCTTGGAAACGATCGCGCCGCTGCTCCAGAGCAGGACGAACAGGCTGGTGGTGGCCGCCGAGGCCACGGATGCTTTGTTGAAGACAGACATGTATTGCCACCTGATATAAGGCGAATAAGCCAGACGGCGGGCGTTGACTTCAGCGAGGGAAGGTGCCGACCGTGTTCAGTAGGTTGCGGGTACGAAGGGGAGCGGCCAGAAGCCGATCAGCCCAGTACGACCACGCAAGGAGGCGGAGCTACGCCGCCTACGACGCCACTGACAGGTGGTGGGTAGTGACTGATCATGACCGGCTGCTGGCTGCCACGCACGACCATGCCCGCGACTGGCGCGCTGGCAAAGCATGTGGTGGAAGGGATGGCTGGCATGATCGGGTCTTCAGGGAAGAGAATTGTTTCGAAATATAGCGGTGAATTCAGGCATGGGCAATAGCCTGTTCCGGCCTCTTCGCGGGCATGCCCGCTCCCACAGTATCTGAAACTTGTGGGAGCGGGCGCACCCGCGAAGAGGCCGGCCCTGCTATCAGAACAACCAGCGGTACAGGAAGTAAGCCACCACCACCGCCAGCACCGGACGCAGGATGCGATAGGCCTTGGGATTGGCGCGCTTGAACTGCTTCATGCGGCTGCTGATCCTGTTGCTGAAGCGCTTGCTCCAGGCATAGGCCTGGTTGATCCCGCCCACGCGCTCGTCATCGGTGTTCTGCGGCGCCGTGGCGCGGCCGAGGAAAGCACTGACCTTACGGTTGATGCGCGTCATCAGCGGGCTGCTCAGCGGGCGCTCGATGTCGCAGAACAGGATCACCCGGGTCACATCGGTTTCGTTCTTGACCCAGTGCACATACGTCTCGTCGAACATCACGTCTTCACCGTCACGCCAAGCGTATTGCTCACCATCGACGTAGATGCGGCAGGCGTCGGAGTTGGGGGTCGACAGGCCCAGGTGGTAGCGCAGGGAGCCGGCAAACGGGTCGCGATGCGGGTTCAGGTGGCTGCCACCGGGCAGCAGGGCGAACATCGCACCCTTGACGTTGGGAATGCTGCTGACCAGCTCGACGGTTTTCGGGCATAGGGCTTCGGCAGACGGCAGCGGCTTGTCGTACCACTTCAGGTAGAAGCGCTTCCAGCCCTTTTTGAAGAACGAACCGAAGCCGGCGTCGTTGTCCTTCTCGGCGGCACGGATGTACCCCTCGTCGAACAGGCGCATGGCCTCCTCGCGGATCACCTGCCAGTTGTCCTTGAGCACATCCAGCTCCGGGAAACGCTGGCGGTCCAGGTAGGGCTTGGACGGCACCCCGGAGAACAGGTACATCAAGCTGTTATAAGGTGCGAACAGCGCCGAATGGTTAACGAACTGGCGCAGTACCGGCAGGCGTGCCTTGCCGCGCAGGTGCACGTAGAGCACGCTGCCGAAGAACACCAGCAGCACACCTGCCTTGGCGAGGAAGGAAAAGGTCATGCAACACTCCTTGGAGTGGGAGCAGGCCAGCGCTGCCAGCTCCCAGAAAAATCATCCGGCCATCATAAACCCATCCCGCCCGGGTAAAAACAACCCGGGCGGAATCTCACTCATGAAGATTTTGCAATGAACCAGGCCGCCGAATGTTGCGCCGGATCAGCGGCCGGCCGATTACTGCTGGTTTTCCTGCTCGCTGAACAGGTCGCTGAACAGCATGCTGGACAGGTAGCGCTCGCCCGAGTCGGGCAGGATTACGACGATGGTCTTACCTTGCATCTCCGGTTTTTCAGCCAGACGCACCGCGGCTGCCATCGCCGCGCCACAGGAAATACCGCAGAGGATGCCCTCTTCCTGCATCAGGCGGATGGCCATGGCCTTGGCCTCTTCGTCGGTCACGGTCTCGACCTGGTCGACAATCGACAGGTCGAGGTTTTTCGGCACGAAACCGGCGCCGATGCCCTGGATCTTGTGCGGGCTGGGCTTGAGCTCTTCACCGGCCAGGGTCTGGCTGATCAGCGGCGAAGCCAGCGGCTCGACCGCCACGGACAGGATCGACTTGCCCTGGGTGTGCTTGATGTAGCGCGACACACCGGTAATGGTGCCACCGGTACCCACGCCGGCAACCAGCACATCGACTGCGCCGTCGGTGTCGTTCCAGATCTCCGGCCCGGTGGTCTTTTCGTGGATCGCCGGGTTGGCCGGGTTGTCGAACTGGCCCGGCAGGAAGTACCCGGCAGGGTCGGACGCCACGATTTCGTTGGCCTTCTCGATAGCGCCCTTCATGCCCTTGGCCGGCTCGGTCAGCACCAGCTCTGCACCCAGCGCCTTGAGCACCTTGCGGCGCTCCAGGCTCATCGAGGCTGGCATGGTCAGGATCAGTTTGTAGCCACGGGCGGCGGCGACGAACGCCAGGCCGATACCGGTGTTGCCTGAAGTCGGCTCGACGATGGTCATGCCCGGCTTGAGTTTGCCACTGCTCTCGGCATCCCAGACCATGTTCGCGCCGATCCGGCATTTCACCGAATAGCCCGGGTTGCGCCCTTCGATCTTGGCCAGGATCGTCACCCCACGCGGGGCGATGCGGTTGATCTGTACCAATGGCGTGTTGCCGATGGAATGGGCGTTGTCTGCGTAGATACGGCTCATGGCAGGGTCCTTGACATGAAAAGAGCAGGGAAAGACCTCAAGGGTAAGCCTGCCCCGCCACCCCGTAAAGCCCGTTCGAACCAAGCCAGGCGCGGCGTGGTCAACCGCTCGACCGGCTTTGGAGAACCCTGCGATGAAAGCTCGCTATCGCTGGCCGTTGATCGGCCTGGCCAGCCTGGTCGTGCTACTGGTGGCACTGCATGTTGCCCTGCCGTACCTGGTGCGCGACTACCTGAACGACAAACTGGCCGACATGGGCGAATACCGTGGCCAGATCACCGATGTCGACCTGGCCTGGTGGCGCGGCGCCTATCAGATCAACGGCCTGAAAATCGTCAAGACCAGCGGCAAGGTGCCGGTTCCGTTCCTGGAGGCACCGTTGATCGACCTGTCGGTGAGCTGGCATTCGCTGATCTACGACAAGGCCGTGGTGGCCAAGGTGGCGTTCGCCCGCCCCGTACTCAACTTCGTCGACGGCGGCAACAAACAGGCCTCGCAGACGGGCCAGGGCACCGATTGGCGCCAGCAGCTGGACAAGCTGTTGCCGATCACCCTGAACGAGGTGCACGTCGAAAACGGTACCTTGACCTTTCGCAATTTCAACTCCAGGCCACGGGTCGACCTCAAAGCCACGCAACTGAACGCCGATATCCGCAACCTGACCAATGTGCGCGACGAAAAAGGCCGACGCGACGCCAGTTTTGACGGGACTGCGCTGATAGCCGGGGACGCCAAGGTGGAAAGCCGCGCCACCTTCGACCCGTTCAGCGACTTCGATGATTTCGAGTTCCGCTTGCGCGCCACCGGCATCGAATTGCGCCGGCTCAATGACTTCGCCAGCGCCTACGGCAAGTTCGATTTCAATGCCGGGCACGGGGATGTGGTGATCGAGGCCCAGGCCGAGAATGGCAGGCTCAATGGCTATATCAAGCCGCTGCTGCGCGATGTCGATGTATTCGACTGGCAGCAGGACGTGGAGGAAAAGGACAAAGGGTTCTTCCGCTCGGTCTGGGAAGCGGTGGTAGGTGCCACCGAGACCGTGCTGAAGAACCAGCCGAAAAACCAGTTCGCCACCCGCGTCGAGCTCAGCGGCAGTGTGCACCAGCAGAACATCAGTGGTTTCGAGGCGTTCTTGCAGATACTGCGCAACGGCTTCATCGAGGCGTTCAATGCACGCTATGAACAACCAGCGCCCAAGTCTGACTGAAGCTTCGTGACGAGCCATTCAGGGACTGAATACCCAGTCTGCGTTTCCACCTGCCTGGGGCCGCGTTATAGTCGTTGGCAAACGATAGGCACTCTGCAGAGGACAGACCCATGAAGTTCGAAGGCACCCGCGACTACGTCGCCACAGACGACCTGAAACTGGCGGTGAACGCGGCCATCACCCTCGAACGCCCGCTGCTGGTCAAGGGCGAGCCGGGCACCGGCAAGACCATGCTCGCCGAGCAGCTGGCAGCCTCGTTCGGTGCACGCCTGATCACCTGGCACATCAAGTCCACCACCAAGGCCCACCAAGGCCTCTACGAGTACGACGCGGTCAGCCGCCTGCGCGACTCGCAGCTGGGTGTGGACAAAGTCCACGACGTGCGCAACTACCTGAAGAAAGGCAAGCTGTGGGAAGCCTTCGAGGCCGACGAGCGGGTGATCCTGCTGATCGACGAGATCGACAAGGCCGACATCGAGTTCCCCAATGACCTGCTGCAGGAACTCGACAAGATGGAGTTCTACGTCTACGAAATCGACGAGACCATCAAGGCCAGGCAGCGCCCGATCATCATCATCACCTCCAACAACGAAAAGGAGCTGCCCGACGCCTTCCTGCGCCGCTGCTTCTTCCACTACATCGCCTTCCCTGACCGCAGCACCCTGCAGCAGATCGTCGACGTGCACTACCCGAACATCAGCCAGTCGCTGGTCAGCGAGGCACTGGACGTGTTCTTCGACGTACGCAAGGTGCCGGGCCTGAAGAAAAAGCCCTCCACTTCCGAACTGGTGGACTGGCTCAAGCTGCTGATGGCCGACAATATCGGCGAAGCCGTGCTGCGCGAACGTGACCCGACCAAGGCCATCCCGCCGCTGGCCGGCGCCCTGGTAAAGAACGAGCAGGACGTGCAACTGCTCGAGCGCCTGGCCTTCATGAGCCGGCGCGGCAACCGCTGACAGGAGCCGGGCCATGTTGCTCAACCTGTTCAATGAAATGCGTGCGGCCAAGGTGCCGGTTTCGGTGCGCGAACTGCTCGACCTGCACCACGCCCTGCAAAAAGGCGTGGTGTTCGCCGACATGGACGCCTTCTACTACCTGGCCCGGGCCATCCTGGTGAAGGACGAGCGCCACTTCGACAAGTTCGACCGTGCGTTCGCCGCCTACTTCAAGGGCCTGGAAAACCTCGACCGGCACATCGAGGCGCTGATCCCCGATGAATGGCTGCGCAAGGAATTCGAGCGCTCGCTGACCGACGAGGAACGCGCGCAGATCCAGTCGCTGGGCGGCCTGGACAAACTCATCGAAGAATTCAAGAAGCGCCTCGAAGAGCAGAAGGAACGCCACGCCGGTGGCAACAAATGGATCGGCACCGGTGGCACCAGCCCGTTCGGCTCGGGCGGGTTCAACCCAGAAGGCATCCGCATCGGCGAGGCTGGCAAGCGCCAGGGCAAGGCGGTCAAGGTCTGGGACCAGCGCGAGTACAAGAACCTCGACGACCAGGTCGAGCTGGGCACGCGCAACATCAAGCTGGCCCTGCGCCGCCTGCGCAAGTTCGCCCGTGAAGGCGCCGCCGAAGAACTCGACATCGACGGCACCATCGACCACACCGCGCGTGACGCCGGGCTGCTGAACATCCAGATGCGCCCGGAACGGCGCAACACGGTAAAACTGCTGTTGCTGTTCGACATCGGCGGTTCGATGGACGCCCACATCAAGGTTTGCGAAGAACTGTTCTCGGCCTGCAAGACCGAGTTCAAGCACCTGGAGTACTACTACTTCCATAACTTCGTGTACGAGTCGGTATGGAAGAACAACCTGCGCCGCACCTCGGAGCGCTTCTCCACCTTCGACCTGCTGCACAAGTACGGCGACGACTACAAGGTGGTGTTCGTCGGCGATGCGGCCATGGCGCCGTACGAGATCACCCAGCCGGGGGGCAGCGTCGAGCACTGGAACGAAGAAGCCGGGTATATCTGGATGCAGCGCTTCATGGAGAAATTCCGGAAGATCATCTGGATCAACCCGTATCCCAAGCAGGCCTGGGACTACACCGCATCGACCCACCTGGTGCGGGACTTGATCGAGGACAAGATGTATCCGCTGACCTTGCAGGGGTTGGAGGACGGGATGCGTTACCTGTCCAAATAGCTAATGCCCTGGGGGCTGCAGAGCAGCCCCAAAATCTCAAAGCCAACGCCTACCAAAAGCCTGCTGCTCCCGCCAGGCCTCTTCCTGCACGACGGCCCTGAACCGCACCATCGCGCCCGGCATGCACTGCGCCAGCTGGGCCAACGCCAACGGCGTCAACGCCCCGAGCCGCGGATACCCGCCAATGGTCTGCCGGTCATTGAGCAACACGATCGGCTGCCCATCCGGTGGCACCTGCACCGCCCCCAGCGGAATCCCTTCGGAAATCATCGGTGCCCCCTGGTAGACCAGCTCAGGCCCCAACAGGCGTATGCCCATGCGGTCGGCGCGGCTGTCCAGCGTCCAGTCACGGTTGAACGCTGCAAACAGACTGGTGCCGCTGAAGTCCCCGATCTGCGCGCCCATTACCAAATCGAGTATCGGCTTGGCCGCATAGCTCGGGCACAGGGCTGCCGGGACTTCACGCAACACCGGCGAGTCTCCGGCAAAGGAGAGTACCTGCCCTTTCCCCAGCGCCGCCCCTCGCCCATCGATCCCCCCCAGTTCCTCGCGCACGACCGTGGCACAGCTGCCCAGCACATCCTCGCCGAGGAACCCGCCCGGGGCGGCCAGATAAGCCCGTACACCTTGCTTCGGCTGCTTCAGGGTCAAGCGCTGCCCTTTGGCCAATACAAAGCTGCGCCATGGCAGCAGTGGCTGATCATCCACCCGTGCATCCAGGTCAGCGCCGGCCAGCGCCAGCACGCAGTCCTGCTCGGCCACCAAGGTAAAACCACCCAGCGCCACCTCGACCACTGGCGCCCCCAGCGGGTTGCCCAGCAGCCAGTTGGCCCAGTGCATCGCCACCCAATCCAGCGCACCGCCCTGGGTCACGCCCAAGTGCCGTACGCCAAAACGCCCGGCGTCCTGCAATTGGCACAGGGCAGTACTGGCCTCGATCTTCAACTGCTTCATCCTTGCGCCTCCACATCGCCGCCCAGGGCCAGGAACTCGTCACGCGACACCGCCACGAAGCGAACCCGATCGCCCGGTTGCAGCAGGCTATAGCCCTCACGTTCGCGGTCGAACAGGCGCACCGGCGTGCGCCCGATCAGGTTCCAGCCACCCGGCGACACTGCGGGGTAAGCCGCCGTCTGGCGTTCGGCAATGCCCACGCTGCCCGCCGCCACGCGCTTGCGCGGGGTGCTCAGCCGCGGGCTGGCCAGGCGTTCGTCGACCAGCCCCATGAAGCCGAAGCCGGGGGCGAAGCCGAGGGCAAATACCGGGTACTCGCGTTCGCTGTGCAGGCGGATCACCTCGGCTTCGCTCAGCCCGCTGCGCGCCGCCAGCACGGGCAGCTCCGGGCCTACGCTGGCGTCGTACCACACCGGGATTTCATGGTGCCGGCCACCACTGCCAGGGTCCGGCTGCAGCCCGTCCAGCGCCTGGCTGATCAGCGCCCGCGCTTCACGCGGCGGTAGATCGGACTGCACCATCAGCGTGGTGTAGGACGGCACCAGATCCACCAGGTGAGTGCCGAACGCCGCGCTCAGGCGCTGGCTGGCGGCAAGCATCCACGGCATGTTGGCTTCATCGATACGGTCGAACAGACGCACCATCAGGCTGTCGATGGCCACGACTTCGATACGCAGCTTCATCGCGCCTCCAGCGCATCGAGGGCCTGACGGATCTGCCGCACGGCTGCTACCGAACTGTCATTGTCACCATGCACGCAGAGGGTGCTGGCCGACAGTTTCAGCGCACTGCCGTCCGCCGCCACCAGCGCTTCGCCGCGGGCCAGGCGCAAGGCCTGCTCGACCACCAGTGCCGGATCATGGTGCACCGCGCCGGGCAGGCGCCGCGAGACCAGGTGGCCACTGGCGGTGTAGGCGCGGTCGGCGAAGGCTTCGAACCACAGCGGCACACCGACTTCATCGCCCAGCGCCTGGGCCGCGCGGTTGTCGGCGGTGGCCATGAGCATCAGCGGCAGGCCGCTGCCATAGGCCTCCACGGCCTCCAGCACGGTGCGCAGCGTGTGCGGGTCGGCCATCATGTCGTTGTACAGCGCACCGTGGGGCTTCACATAGGCCACGCGGCCGCCGAGCACCTTGCAGATGCCGTCCAGGGCACCGATCTGATAATGCAGCAGGTCGCGGATTTCTTCCGGGCTGCAGGCCATGGAGCGGCGGCCAAAGCCGACCAGGTCCGGATAGGCCGGGTGCGCGCCGATGGTCACGCCGTGCTCCAGCGCCATGGCCACGGTGCGGCGCATGATGCCTGGGTCGCCGGCATGGTAGCCGCAGGCGATGTTGGCACAGTCGATATAGGGCATCACCTCGGCATCCAGGCCCATGTGCCAGCTGCCGTAACTTTCGCCCATGTCGCAATTGAGTAGCAGGGGTTTCACCTGACGTGCTCCCGTGTCGATGTTCATAGGCCTACCTTAGCGCGCCTGGAGTTGTTTGCCGCGGGTTTCCGGCAGGCTCAGCGCCGCTACGATCACCACACCATAAGACACCGCAGAGAACACGCCGATACCCAGGCCCAATGGGATCTTTTCGCCGAGCAAGCCGATCAGCAGCGGGAACAGTGCAGCGATGACCTTGCCGACGTTGTAGCAGAAGCCCTGCCCCGAGCCACGTACCCGAGTCGGGAACAGTTCGGTCAGAAACGCGCCCATGCCGCTGAAGATACCCGAAGCAAAGAAGCCCAACGGGAACCCGAGCCACAGCATCACGCCGTCACTGACCGGCATCTGCGTATACAGCAGCACGATGATGAACGAGCCCACCGCGAACAGGATGAAATTCTTCTTGCGCCCCAGCAGGTCAGACAGATAGGCGCTGACCACATAGCCGATGTAGGACCCGACAATCACCATCGCCAGGTAGCCGCCCGTGCCCAGCACGCTAAGGCCGCGCTCGCTCTTGAGGAACGTCGGCAGCCACGAGGTGATGGCGTAGTAGCCACCCAACGCGCCGGTGGTCAGCAGCGAGGCGCGCACGGTGGTCCAGAGCATGCCGGGGGCGAAGATCTCGTAGAAATGCGCGGGCGCCTCGGCCTTTTCCTCGGCCTTGGCCTGGCGATAGACCTCCGGGTCCTTGACCAGGCGACGGACGAAGATCACGAAGATCGCCGGCACCAGCCCCAGCAGGAACAGCGCACGCCAGGCCTGTTCGGCCGGCAGCCAGGAGAACAGCAGCGCATACAGGATCGCCGTCAGCCCCCAGCCCAGGGCCCAGCCCGACTGCACCATGCCCACCGCCTTGCCACGGTCCTGCGCCCGGATCACCTCACCGATCAGCACGGCACCGGCGGTCCACTCGCCGCCGAAACCGAAGCCCATCAACGTGCGGGCGATCAGCAGCTGGTTGTAGTTCTGGGCAAAGCCGCAGAGGAAGGTGAAAAAGGCGAACCACAGCACCGTCAATTGCAAGGTGCGCACGCGGCCAATGCGGTCGGAAAGAATGCCAGCGACCCAGCCACCGATGGCCGAGGCAATCAGCGTGCTGGTGTGGATCAGCCCGGCTTCGGCAGTGCTGATGCCCCACAGCATGATCAGGGTCGGGATGACGAAACTGAGCATCTGGGTGTCCATGCCGTCCAGGCCATAGCCGATCTTGCAGCTCCAGAATGTGCGCCGCTGCTGGGAGTCGATGTCGCGGTACCAGGCGAACGGCCCGGTCGAAGGGGGGGATTGCACCTGCTGCTGCACGCCGCTTGGGTTCATGCTTGCCTCGGCTTGTTGGTATTGTTTTATGGGCGACGTCGGGCGTCGCGGCCTGGGCGTCATGTTCAGAGGCCGTGCTGCCTGAGTCCAACGAGAAAAACCGCCGGTCTGGAACAAGAAAAACTGATCATGAACCTTCGCTTCCTCGAAACCTTCGTCTGGGTCGCTCGGCTCAAGAGCTTCCGCCTGACCGCAGAGAAGCTGTTCACCACCCAGGCCTCGGTCTCCAGCCGCATCGCCGCCCTGGAGGCCGACCTTGGCGTGAAGCTGCTGTTGCGCGACTCCCGCGGTGTCAGCCTGACGCCGGAAGGCAGCAAAGTACTGGAGTACGCCGAGCGCATGCTCGACACGGCCAAGGCGATGAAGCAGTCGCTCGACAGCGATCGGGCCAAGGTCGGGCACATTCGCATCGGGGTGATGGACACGGTGATCCACACCTGGATGAGCGCGCTGGTGGCAGAGCTGACCGAGCGCTACCCGCAGGTGGAGATCGAGCTGGTCGCCGACACCGCGCTGAACCTGCGCGAGCAACTGCAGAAGGGCTTTCTCGACGTGATCGTGCAGACCGACCTGCTGCGCGAGCAGTCGATCCGTAGCCAGGACCTGGCGCGCTACCCGATGGGTTGGGTGGTGGCGGCCGGCTCCGTGTACCACCGCGACTTCGCCTCGCTGGCCGAGCTGGGGCGCGAGCGGATTGTGACCTTCTCCAGGAACTCACGGCCGCACCAGGAGGTGCTCAGCCTGCTGCACAATGCCGGAGCCGAGACGCCGCGGTTGAACTGCGTGAACTCGGTAGCGGCGATTACCCGGTTGCTGCGTGACGGGTTCGGCATTGGCGCCTTGCCACCGGCGCTGGTGGATGCCGAATTGAGCCGGGGTGAGCTGGTGCTGCTGGAGGGTTTGCAGCCACCGCCGAGCCTTGAGCTGGTGGTGGCCTGGCAGACCGGGGTGGCATTGGTCGATGAGGTGGTCGGCGTGTGCCGGCAGGTGCTGGAGCGCTATGCGCGGGATGTGGGTGGGCAGCGGATTGTGCTGCTTTCGTAGGTGTTCGCCGTTAGATTGTCTGCGCCTGGGAGATCGAGCGCCGCCCGCGCGGCGCTCGATCTCCCAGGCGCTGCAAGGCTCAAGACGAACAATCAGCGCCAGCTCTCTTTCACCGCCCCGCGTCGGCCGCCCAGGATCACCCAGCCAATCCCCAGCAACAGGCTCTCGACCACGAAGGCCAGCACAAACCCGGCCCCGACGCCCCAGCCGATCGCCTCGGGCACCAGCAGAATCTGGTAGCTGTAGCCCTTGAGCGTTTCTTCGCGTAATTGCGCATCCGGCTGCACCAGCACATGCCAGGTACGGCTCACCCAAGAGCCTTGCAGCGCCTGCCACTCGTCTTCCAGTAGCTGGTTGCGAATCAGCAGGCTTTCGATGCTGTTGGCATCACTGAGGAACACCGGGTCGTCACTGGTCCGGTAATGCCGTATCAGCGCCTGCAGGTCACCATTGAAGAAACGCTCGGCAGTCTGCTTGAAGCCATCCAGTGCCTGGCGCGATTCGAACAGGTGTGCCTCGGCCCGCTGGCTGTAGTCCTTGACCAGCCCAGGCACCTGGATACCGGCCAGCAGGCCGAACGTGAACAGCAGCAACCGCAGGTAACTTCTGAACATGCAGCGTCCTTAGCTCTGGCCTTGCGAAACGCATTCGCCGTGCCGCCACAGGCCCCATTGGCCGGGCTCGTAGCGCCGCCAGGTCTCGTTCTCGGTCAAGGCCTCGGTGGCAATAACCGTAACCACGTCATTGGGTGTGGTTTCGGTGTGAAAATCGACGATCAGGTCGACATCCTTCAAACGAGCGGCGCCAAAAGGCGCACGCCGGGTAATGTGCACCAGCTTGGTCGAACAGAAACAGAACAACCAGTCGCCGTCGCTGAGCAGGCAGTTGAACACGCCCTTGCCACGGTACTCGGCACAGGCTTCGACCAGCACCGGCAGCAGCTGTTCCACTTCGACCGGCTCGGGGAACGCCGCGCGAATGCGGTTGAGCAAGTCGCAGAAAGCCGCCTCGCTGTCCGTGTCGCCCACCGGGCGATAGAAGGTCGCTTCGCCCTTGAAGTCGCCAAGCTGGCCGTTGTGCGCGAAGCACCAGTTGCGGCCCCACATTTCACGCACGAACGGGTGCGTGTTGGACAGGCACACCCGGCCGACATTGGCCTGGCGGATATGGCCGATCACCACTTCGCTCTTGATCGGGTAGCGCTGCACCAGGTTGGCCACCTCCGATTCACTGCTCGCGGCCGGGTCCTGGAACAGACGCAGGCCGCGCCCTTCGTAGAAGCCGATGCCCCAGCCATCGCGGTGCGGGCCGGTACGCCCGCCGCGCTGCATGAGCCCGGTGAAGCTGAAGACGATGTCGGTGGGGACGTTGGCACTCATGCCCAAAAGTTCGCACATGATGATGGCTCCGCTTACAGGCGTGGCTCGACCCGGCCGCGGCCGCCGACCGGTGCGGCGGGAGGCGGGGCATCGCGGTAGCGATCACTGCGCTCGGCGGCCATGGGCGCCGCCGCGATGACCGCGTTGTCCTCGGCCGCGCGGCGCTGGGCGGCGGCTTCGGTCTGCGCACGGCGCTCGCGGGCGCGTTTTTCCAGCGGCCAGCGGATCAGCACGAAGACAATGTACAAGGCAAAAGCGATCATGCCGTACATGGCGAAATCGGAAATCGCCCGCCAGGCGTTGTTGCCGACCTTGAACGCAAGGTCCAGGGTGGTAATGGCAATTGCCGGGGCGAAGCTGTCCTTGACCGGGTCGACGATGGTCGGGGTCAGCAGCAGCACCGCCAGGATCACCCGCAGCGGTTCACGCAGCCAGCGCCACATCCAGCCGGTGAGTTTGAAGCCCACCAGCAGGCAACCCAGGGCGGCGACAGCATAGAGGCCCCAGGCGAAGGTGTAGTCGTTCTCGATCATGGTGTTCGTGCAAGCCAGGCAAAGAGATGCCTATGATAAACACTTTTCAGGGCGCAGACAGCGTCTCCCTGTCCCGGCCAAGAGATCCCCGATGCCAAGCAAACCTCAGCCCCCCATTGCCCGCCAGGACCAGGCCACTGATCCCTACGCCTGGCTGCAACAGCGCGACACTCAGGAAGTGCTCGATTACCTGCAGGCGGAAAACGCCTATCAGGAAGCCTGCCTGGCCGACCAGGCAGCGCTGCGCGAGCAGTTGTTCGAAGAGATCAAGGGCCGCATTCTCGAAACCGACCTGTCGCTGCCCTCGCCCTGGGGACCCTACCTGTACTACACCCGCACCACCGCAGGCGACGAATACCCGCGCCACTACCGCTGCCCGCGCCCGGCCGACGACTCCAACACGGTCGATGAAAGCCAGGAGCAACTGCTGCTTGACCCCAATGCCCTGGCCAACGGCGGCTTCCTGTCGCTGGGCGCGTTCAGCGTCAGCCCGGACCACCGCCGGCTGGCCTACAGCCTTGACACCAGCGGCGATGAAATCTACACCCTGTACGTCAAGGACCTGAGCAGCGGCCACCTGACCGCCCTGCCCTTCGACGATTGCGACGGCAGCATGACCTGGGCCAACGACAGCCAGACGTTGTTCTTCGCCGAGCTGGACGATACCCATCGGCCCTGGCGCCTGCGCCGCCACACCCTCGGCGAAGCGGGTGCGAGCACCATATTCGAAGAAACCGACGGTCGCTTCTTCCTCCACTGCTACCGCACCAGCTCCGAGCGCCAGCTGGTGCTGCTGCTCAACAGCAAGACCACCAGCGAGGCCTGGGTGCTCGACGCCGAAACGCCCCAGGCGGCGTTTACCTGCCTGGCGCCCCGGGTCGAAGGCCACGAGTACTTCCCCGACCACGGCCAGCTCGATGGCCAGTGGCGCTGGTTTATCCGGACCAACCAGGACGGCATCAACTTCGCCCTCTGCCATGCGCCGGCCACCCCGGTGCCCAGCCGCGACCAGTGGCAGGTGCTGGTGGCGCACCGCGACGACATCATGCTCGAAGGCCTGAGCCTGAATGCCGAGGCACTGACCCTGAGCCTGCGCGAAGGCGGCCTGCCAATCATCGAAGTGCGCCCACAGGGGCTGGCCCCTTACCGGGTGGAATTGCCCGATGCAGCCTACAGCCTGTATGTGCAGGACAGCCTGGAATTCGCCAGCCGCCGCGTACGCCTGCGCTACGAAGCGCTCAACCGTCCGGCCCAGGTGCGCCAGCTGGAACTGGCCACGGGTGCCCAGGAAGTGCTCAAGCAGACCCCGGTGCTGGGCCAGTTCGACGCCGACGATTACGTCAGCCAGCGCCTGTGGGCCACCGCGCCGGACGGCACCCAGGTACCGATCAGCCTGGTGCGCCGCCGCGAAGACCTGGGCAAGACCGTGCCGCTCTACCTGTATGGCTATGGCGCCTATGGCGAAAGCCTCGACCCGTGGTTCTCCCACGCCCGCCTGAGCTTGCTGCAACGCGGCGTGGCCTTCGCCATCGCCCACGTGCGCGGCGGCGGCGAGCTGGGAGAAGCCTGGTACCGCGCCGGCAAGCAGGCGCACAAGCACAACACCTTCAGCGACTTCATCGCCTGTGCCGAACACCTGATCGCCGAGGGCGTGACCGCCCCGCAACGCCTGGCCATCAGCGGCGGCAGCGCCGGCGGCCTGCTGATCGGCGCCGTGCTCAACCTGCGCCCGGAGCTGTTCCGCTGCGCCATCGCCGAGGTACCGTTCGTCGACGTGCTCAACACCATGCTCGACCCCGAACTGCCGCTGACCGTCACCGAGTACGACGAATGGGGCAACCCGGAAGAGCCCGAGGTGTACGCGCGCATCAAGGCCTATGCACCTTATGAGAATGTCCGCGCCCAGGCCTACCCGGCCATGCTGGTGGTGGCCGGCTACAACGACAGCCGCGTGCAGTACTGGGAGGCGGCCAAGTGGGTGGCACGCCTGCGCACGCGCAAGACCGACGACAACCTGCTGCTGCTCAAGACCGAAATGGGCGCCGGGCATGGCGGGATGAGCGGGCGGTACCAGGGGCTGCGCGATGTGGCGCTGGAATATGCGTTCGTGCTTGGCGAACTGGGTATCGCTTGAGAATGCCGGGGGCGCGTTGCGCCCCTGCAAAGCAGCCCCAGGATCGTGCAGCCAACACACAACTTTCAGTCAATCATCCTGCGCAGGCGGTTTCGCCGGTGGTTGGCGCAACCCCGGCAAGTCCTGATCCTTGGGCGGCCCCGGCACCGGCATCGGCGGCAGCAGCGGCGCGCCCGGCGTGCTGTCGTAGGCCTTGGGCGGGATACTCGGGGTGATTTGCGGGTAAGGCGTGGGCGTTGGCGTGCCCGGCGCTCCGGGTACAGGGGTATTCAGCCGTGGGGGCGTGCCAGCCGCTTCGGCCACGGGCATGGCGGCAATCAGCAGCGCGGCGAGGATCGCACGAAACATCAGCAACCTCCTGTCGGGAACCTCTATACAGGCTACGCCGATATTCGAGTTTTCGCCTGTCCGCCTGCCCCGCAAGCGCGCTAGACTCAATGGCATAACCGTCATCTGCCTGATCAGAACAAAGGAAACACCATGAGTTCGGCTTCCACCTCCGCCGCCACCGCCCGCCTCGATCGCATTCTTGCCGACGCCAAGCGCGACAAGGAGATGGGCTACCGCGACAAAGCCCTGAAAATGTACCCACACGTGTGCGGCCGTTGCGCCCGCGAGTTTTCCGGCAAGCGCCTGAGCGAGCTGACCGTGCATCACCGTGACCACAATCACGACAACAACCCGCAGGACGGCTCCAACTGGGAGCTGCTGTGCCTGTACTGCCACGACAACGAGCACTCGCGCTACACCGACCAGCAGTACTTCAGCGAAGGCTCGACCAGCACCCCAAGCATCGCCAAGGCCACCCACAACCCGTTCGCCGGGCTGGCAGGCATGCTGAAAAAAGACTGACCGTCACGCCAAACCCCGCTGCTGCCGGCAAGCCCGTATAATCACGCTCTTTTTTCCCGAAGGGCCCCGGCACGTGGCAAACAAACGGTACAGCTGCATCGGCCTGTTCAACCCAAAGTCTGCGGAGAACGTCGGTTCGGTGATGCGCGCAGCGGGTTGCTACGGCGTCAACTCGGTGTTCTACACCGGCAAGCGCTACGAGCGCGCGCGTGACTTCGTCACCGACACCAAGCGGGTGCACTACGACATCCCGCTGATCGGCATCGACGACCTGCAACGCATCATTCCCCTGGGTTGCACGCCCGTGGCGGTGGAGCTGGTAGACGGCGCCCGGTCGCTGCCTGAATACACCCACCCTGACCGGGCGATCTACATCTTCGGGCCTGAGGACGGGTCGTTGAGCGAAGACGTACGGGGCTGGTGCGAAGAGACCATCTACATCCCCACCGAAGGCTGCATGAACCTCGCCGCGACGGTGAATGTGGTGCTGTATGACCGCATGGCCAAAGGGCTGAATACCCGCTCCGGGCCCAAGTTCAAATAGCCGACTGCGCGAGCCCGCCGGGCAAACCAAGTGAACGGTCGTTCACGGCTGCTGGTCAGCTGTTAACACTTCACACGGAGGGTTTGCCATGCTCGATATTCATTCCAACCGGGCTCCACGGGAACACAATGTCCAGGGGCTGGAACGCGCCGGATCACTGGCAGGCGGCGCCTTGATGTTCAGCAAGGGCATGCGCCACGGGGGCCTGATCGGGTTGCTGCAGATGGTGGCGGGCGGCCTGGCGGTAGCCCGGGGAATCAGCGGCCATTGCGCGACCAAGGCCTGGTGGCAACGGCATCGCCAGGAATATCACCGCCTGCGTTCGGATATCGAGCGCAGTGCCGCGGAGCTGAAGGAACTCAAGACCAGTGCCGAGGCGGCTACCCAGGGGGTGACAGTGACCGGCAAGGACCCTTTGACTGGCAGCTGAGTCGTGTGAAGCCTGCCCTGGCCCCTTCGCGGCGGTACGACGCCTCGACGCGCCCGCGAAGAAGCCAGGTCAGGCTAGCGCAGTGCCTTGCTTTGCAGCACCTCGGACCGGCGCCCGAGCACATTCTCGCTGATCTGTACGAATTCTTCGGTGCTCACGCTGGGCAGCCGCATCAATGCACGGGTGACGTCGTCCAGCGAACGCTTGGCCTGGGTGTGGATACGGATCTCCTTGTCCAGCGCTTGCAACAGCATCACACCGCGGGCCACCTGCGCCGGGCTGGCGTGCTCGGTACGCAATTGTGTGACCTGGCCGCCCTGCTTCTGCAAGCGTGCCTGCCATACCTCGTAACGGTCGTCGCTGATGCCGCCGGCACGGCGCAGCAGCTCGGTGGCGTAGTACTCGGTCAGGCCTTGGCCCAGCCAGTCGCTGTTGTCACGTACACGAATCTGCGCAAACAGCTGCACCAGCTCGCGCAACAACGGGCTGCTGCCATTCTCGCTGACCATCGGCCGGCTGCTGTGCAAGTAGATCGAACCCTCTGCCGCCGTCGCTCCACGCCACATGCCGTCACGGGCGCCGACCAGCAGCAGCTTGGCCGGGTTGCGCGGGAACACGGCCTGCAATTGCGGCCAGACGAAGGTCAGCAGGGTCAGGCTGTCCATGCGCCGCATGCCCTGCCCTACCGGCGCAGCCACGGTAACGTCGGTTTCGCCGAGGCGGGCACGGCGGCTGCCTAGGCCGCCCGCGAGCATCCAGCCGGTCGGGCGGTCGAACAGGCGGGATACGTTGTCGATCCGGAACTTGTCCTTGCCAATGCGTGGCCAGGGGGTCTCGATGCTGTTCCAGCCTTCAGGCAAGTCGACCGTCAGACGTGCCACCAGCTCGGTACCGTCCTGCTGGTCAAGGTGCGCAGGCGGCACCAACTGATCGCCGAGGAACAGCGCCCAATGCGGGGTGATGCGGGAGGAATAGGCGCCGCTGCGCAGCTTCTGGTCCAGCTTGACCCGGTAACTGAGGCTGGTCTTGCCACTCGCCGGGTGCCAAACGCCACGCTCGCCCTGCTGCTGCCACTGGCCATCGGCCTGGAAACCACTGTAGGCACCGGCCTTGCCCAGGTCGAAGTCCAGGCTGCGCACGGCACTGCCTTCAGCCAGGGTCAGGCGCACTTCGGCCTGGCCATTGGCAGGCAGCAGGCGCACCTGGTAATCGAGGTCGACCTTTTTTGCCCAGGCCGGCGAGCAGGCCACAAGCCCGAAGAGCAACAACAACAGGCAACGCATACCGAAACTCCTTGTTCCTAAGAGGCGACGGGGGTGGGGCGTTCAGCTGGCGCGGAAAATCAGATGGTCTTCCCAGTCGTCTTCGTCGACATCATGTTCACTGAGCATACGCCCCGATTGCGATATGCGCTGTTCATGCACTTGTTTACGGTCACCGCACACCAGGTGATGCCACCCGGGCAAGTCCTTGCCCTCGCTGACCAGGCGGTAACCACAGGTGCTCGGCAGCCATTTGAACTGGTCGGCCTTGCCTGGGGTGAGCTGGATGCAATCGGGCACATGGGCGAAGCGATTGGGGTAGTCGCTGCACTGGCAGGTATCGAGGTCGAGCAGCTTGCAGGCGATGCGTGTGTAGTAGACGCTGTTGTCGTCTTCATCCTCGAGCTTTTGCAGGCAGCACAGGCCGCAGCCGTCACACAGCGACTCCCACTCTTGCGGGCTGAGTTGTTCGAGGGTCTTGCGCCGCCAGAACGGCGCGCTGTCAGCGATCATCACACGGGTTTCCTGCAGTCTTGTCCGGGCCGCGGGGCGCGGCGGCGCCAGTCTAGAGCCTGGCCTTCGGCAACGCCAGACCGCTTGTCAGTGCCAGGCGGACGCAGTAGCGTGCATGCTTTGCCATCCACTTGCAGGAGCCGACATGAGCGCCACCCCCCGCATTGCCGATTACGCCATCAACGAGCAGTTCATCAACCGCTGGTCGCCGCGAGCCTTTACCGCCGAACCGATCAGCGAAGAGACCCTGCTGAGTTTCCTCGAAGCGGCACGCTGGGCGCCGTCGGCCTACAACTCGCAGCCTTGGCGCTTCCTCTATGCGCGCCGTGACACGCCGAACTGGGAGCGTTACCTGAGCCTGCTGGTACCCTTCAACCGCAGCTGGGCGCAGCAGGCTTCGGCGCTGGTGCTGATCATTTCCAAGACCACCTTCGCGGCGCCAGGCGCCAGCGAAGAAAAGCCGGCGCTGTGGCACACCTTCGATACCGGTTCGGCCTGGGGCCACCTAGCGTTGCAGGCCAGCATCAGCGGCTGGCACACCCACGGCATGGCCGGCTTCGACCAGGCCCTGGCGCGCCAGGAGCTGAAGATTCCGGAAGGTTACGAACTGCATGCCATGGTGGCGATCGGCAAGCTGGGCGACAAGGCCAGCCTGGACGAGGCGCTGCAGGCGCGTGAAGTGCCGAGCCCGCGCCGGCCGTTGAGCGAACTGGCGGCTGAAGGTGATTTCAGCCTGTAAGGCTTGTATAGCCTGTACTGGCCTCTTCGCGGGTTTACCCGCGAAGAGGCAGGGACAAGCTAAAGAAGTCAGTAACCCCGGGCGAAGTCGACTTCGCCGCGCAACCCCTGCCCTTCTGCATACGCCCGCACATTCCCGGCAAACAACCGCACCATCGCCGCCGGCGAGGTGGGCGCCGAGCTGTGCCCGGTCAGCAACAAGCCCCAGGCGGTCCAGAACGGGTGCCGTTGCGGCAGCGGCTCCTGCCGGCACACGTCGATCACCGCCCCGGCCAGATGCCCCTGTTTCAGTGCCTCGACCAGGTCGGCATCGACCACCGCCGCGCCACGTCCGGCGTTTATGAACAGCGCCGTGGGCTGGAAGCACTGGAACAGCGCCGCGTCGTAGAGGTCATGGGTGGCCGGCGTGTCCGGCAGCAGGTTGAGCACGTAATCCACTTGCCCGACCATGCGCGGCAAATCCGCCAGCCCCGCCACTTCGACGAACGGCGCCTGCTCGCGGGCGCTGCTGGCGATACCGTACAGGGTCACGCCAAACGGCACGAGGAATTCGGCCACTCGCTGGCCGATATCGCCGACCCCGACGATCAATACCTTGCGCCCCTCCAGGCTGCGCCCCGGACGGCTATCCCAGCGCCGCTCGACCTGGCTGACCAGGCGCGACAACACTTCGCGCTCGTGGCCGAGCATGTAGGTCAGCATGTACTCGGCCATCACCTGGCCGAAAATGCCTACGGCGCGGGTCAGGCGGTAGTCACGCGGCAACCCTTCGGCCAGCAACGGCGTGATGCCGGCCCAGGTGGACTGCATCCACTGCGGCTTGTGGCCCTGGCGCAGCAGGCTCGCCAGCAGATCCGGCTGGCCCAGCCACACCGGGCACTGCGGTGCCTGGCGGGCCAGTTCGGCAGAGTCGTCGCTGGTCAGCACGTCCAGTTCCGGCATCGCTTCGCGCAACAATTGGGCATATCGAGCATGATCATGCTCAGCGATCAATACACGCATGATCAAACCGGGTCGTTGCGGCGCAGCAGTTCTTCGGGCAGGTGCTCGATGTATTCATCGTCCGGCGGTGGCATCTGCAGGTGGTAGCCCTGGTTGTCGAGGTTCTCCAGGACCTTGGCGATGTCTTCGCGGGCCAGCTTGCGCTCGGGGCTGAGGACCAGGTCGAAAGCATGCTTGGGCGTACCGAAGAACGGTAGCAGGGCTTCGGGCACGCGCTCCAGGCCATCGGCCTTGAGCACGTACAGGTACATTTCGTTCTTGCGGGGGCTCTTGTAGATCGAGCAGATACGTTTCATTGCTTGTCTCCGGCACCTGCCAGGTCGTCCAGCAGGGCCTGGCCCATCCGCTCACGGCGCCAGCCGCGCAGCGAATCGGGCAGTTGATAAGGGCCGTTCGGGTAGCCGCTCTTGAGCAGGGCTTCCAGGGCTTTCTTGCGCAGCATCAGCTCGGGGGCGATGCCCAGGCGCTCACCTTCGGCCTGGCCGATGGCACGCAGGCGCTTGAGGATACCGGCGGCTTCGATCGGCAGCGGCTCGGGGAGCGGCTGTGGCCATTGCTCGGACGGCAGGTTGCCGGCGCGCTTGATCAGCTCGAGCAGGAAGGCGCCGTCCTGGCGGATGGTGCGCGGGTGCATTTCTTCAATCTTGGCCAGGGCCGAAAGGTTATCCGGCTGGCTCTTGGCCATGGGCCACAGCGAGTGCTCCTTGAGGATACGGTTGCGCGGTACGTCACGGCTGCGCGCTTCACGCTCGCGCCAGGCGCACAGTTCGCGCAGCACTGCCAGTTGCTGGCGGCTCAGCTTCCAGGCGAGCTTGACGTCGCGATACAAGCTCTCGGGTTCGACTTCACGGCGCAGCGCAGCCACCAGCTCGGCGCCGTCTTCCAGCACCCAGGCGTACTTGTCGCCGGACAGGCGTGGCTGCAGGGCGGCGAACAGCTCGGCCAGGTGCACGGCATCTTCGGCGGCGTAACTGACCTGGGTTTCCGACAGCGGGCGCTGCAACCAGTCTGAGCGGGTTTCGCCCTTGGGCAGCTCGATGCCCAGCACCTCCTGCACCAGGCGCGAATAGCCCATGGAGAAGCCCAGGTTCAGGTAACCGGCGGCAAGCTGGGTGTCGAACAACGGTTGCGGCAGCTTGCCAGTCAGGCGCAGCAGCACTTCGAGGTCTTCGCTGCAGGCGTGCAGCACCTTGACCACGTTGCTGTCGTCGAGCAGTTCGCCCAGCGGCTGCCAGTCGCCGATCAGCAGCGGGTCGATGAGGAAAGCCCGCTGCCCGTCGCCAACCTGGACCAGGCCGGCTTTCGGGTAGAAGGTGTCGACCCGCATGAACTCGGTGTCGAGCGCCACGAAGGGCAATTCGCGCCACTTGCGGCAGTGTTCGGCCAGGGTCTGGTCGTCACGGATCCAGTGTATTTCGATGGCCACAAGGCTCTCCCACAAACATTGGCGCGCAGTATATACGGCGCGGGCCCTGCTGGTGAAACCTGCGCCATCCCTGGTTTAGATGAACGGCCTCAACGCTGGGCTGCCAGCCACGGCCGACAGCTGGCAAACAGGTCCAGCGACTGCTGGTAGACCTCGGTGTGCACCTGCAGCAGGCCCAGCATCGAGTGGAACAGGTTGTCCTGCGACAGCGGCGCATCGCTGAGCTTGGCCAGGCAATCGGTGTCGATACCGAAGTCTTCCTTGTAGCTGTCGGAGAACCAGGTCAGCAGCGGCACATGCTTCTGTTGTTCCGGGGCAATGGCATAGGGGGTGCCGTGCAGGAACAGGTTGTATTCGCCCAGCGACTCGCCATGGTCGGACAGGTAGATCATCGCCGTGTCGACCTTGTCCTGCTTGCTGCGCAGGGTATCGATCAGCGAAGACAGCACTTTGTCAGTGTAGGCCAGGGTGTTGTCATAGCCGTTGATGATTTCCTGCTCGCTGCACTGGTTCAGCGCGTTGCTCTGGCACACCGGGGTGAAGCGCTCTCCGCCTTCAGGGTAGCGCTTGAAGTATTCGGGGCCGTGGCTGCCCATCTGGTGCAGCACCAGCACGGTGTCCTTGTCGAGGTTGTCGATCAGTTCGCCCAGGCCTTGCAGGAGGATTTCATCATGGCATTCGCCGCTGGCGCACAGCTGCGGGTCCTTGAGGTTGCTGACGTCGATGAACTGCACGCGGTCGCAGGTGCCCTTGCAGCCCGACTGGTTGTCGCGCCACTGCACGGCCAGGCCGGCACGCTGGAGGATGTCCAGCAGCCCTTCGCGGTTCTTCGCCACCCGGGCGTCGTATTCCTTGCGCTTCATGCCGGAGAACATGCACGGCACCGAGACGGCGGTTTCAGTTCCGCAGGAATGCACATCGGAGAAGCTCAGCAGCCCCTGTTCCCGGGCCAGGTTCGGGGTGGTATCGCGCGGATAGCCGAGCACGCCGAAGTGGTCGGCACGGGCACTTTCGCCGACGACCAGCACGGTCAGCGATTTACGCTCGTGCTTCTGCCAGGCCGGGTCGCGCTTGGCATCTTCGCCATAATGCTGAAATGGGCGCGCTGCAGTACCGACGCGCTCGTTGACATAACCGATGGTCGCGCCGACGACATTGCTCGGGGTGAGCATCAGGCGCAGCTCATGGTGGTTGCGCAACAGCGACGACAGCCCTTGATAATTGACCAGTGCCACCGAGCCCAGCGCCACCACGCAGGCGCCGCTGACCACCAGTTTGCCGAGCAATTCGCGGTGCCACGGGCGGTAGGCGATCTTCGCTTTCCACAGCACGACCGACGGCAATATGCCAAGCAGCAGAATATAGGCAGCGAACTTGAACGACATCAGGTCGCGCACTTCCGTGACGTTGGTTTCGGCCATGTTGCGGAACATACCAGCATCAATAAGCACGCCGTATTGGTTCATGAAGTAGGCAGCACTTGCACCACTGATGAACAACACGATCAGTAACGGCTTCAATACATAACGGAAGGCGAACAGCGTCAAAACCAGGTTGAACGCGAACAACATCAGCACGGCGAACGCCAGGCTCAGCCAAAGCCCCGTCATCCCGGCAGGCACCACCTCTTGCAGGTGCTCCCAGAGGAACATGTTGAGACCCACCAGCAGGTAAACGCTGGCCAACAGCGTGACCCATTCAGTCCGCAGGGATTTGAAGTTGAGCATCGGCATTCGCAATCGAGAGTAATTATCACCCCCAGGCCGGACGGCACTGTGGGAAAGTCGGGCGAACTCTAGAAAGCGCACCATCAATTTTTCGTGAAAAAGACGGTAACAAATTCGTAAGCCGATGCATTTCCTTACATTAAATTAACTTCATTCAGCATCGGTTCAGCCGTGCAGACGCGCCTTGGCATAAGGATCGCGGTCAATGTCGAGCACTTCGACGCACAACTGGATGTCCACACCGGCCTTGGCCGGGATCGCTTCGCGCAACACCTCGAGCAAGCCGTTCGACAGTTGCTGCTTCACCTCGGGCGAGCGCCCGCTGAGGATGGCCAGGCGCACATGGGCGAAGGCCCGCTCACCCGGCGCGGTACCCACCCGGTACTGCCTGAAGGCCTCGGCCCGGCTCTTGATGTCGCCCTCGTCGGCAAACTGGCCGCTGCCCACCAGGGCGTGGTTCAGGCGCAGCAACAGCACATCGACATTGAATTCGCTCAGGTTGTCGCTGTATTCCAGGTTCAGGTGAGGCATGGCGCAGATTCCAGGCACAAGGAAGGATGCGACAGCCTACCCCAGTCCCCCACCTGCGCAAAGGCGGCTATCCTCAAAGGTCAGGACCTTACCGACAACCCTGACAGAGGTGAAGAAATGCCAGTTCCGCATGATCTGCTCGCTGACCTGCACATTACCGCTGACGCATTCCAGGCGGCCATAGACAAGGACCAGGACCTTCACAAGCTGCACAAGGAATACAACACCAAGGACAAAGAAGTGCTGGCCGCCGAGGCCAATGGCACCAACGACGAAGCGGTCAACCGCCTGCGCAAGGAAAGGCTGCTGCTCAAAGACAAGATCGAACGGATCATTCATCCGCCCAAGTCCTGATAGCCCTTCATTGAACTCACTGGCCTCATCGCGAGCTGCGCTCGCTCCTACAGGTTTTACACATGCCCCGTAGGAGCGAGCGCAGCTCGCGATAGGGCCAGCAGCCCTTACACGGCAGCCGAAGCCTTCAACGCGCCATCCAGGTCGTCGATCAGGTCTCGGTAATCCTCGATCCCCACCGACAACCGCAGCAGGTTCTCGCTGATGCCCATCTCGCCCTTCTGCGCCGGGCTCAAGGAATTGTGCGACATGCTCCAGGAGTGGTTGATCATGCTCTCCACCCCGCCCAGCGAGTCGGCCAGCACAAAGATCTGCAAGGCCTCGACCAACCGGTTGAGCGCGGCCCGGTCTGCGCCTTTGACCTTCATCGCCACCACCGCCCCGCCAGTGCGCATCTGCCGCTGGCACAATGCGTGTTGCGGGTGGCTTTCAAGCCCCGGGTAGAACACCTGCTCGACCTGCGGATGGGCTTCGAGGAAGCGCGCCACCTGCAGTGCGTTGGCGCACTGGCGCTCCATGCGCACATCCAGGGTCTTCAGCCCGCGCAGGGCCAGGTAGCAGTCGAACGGCCCCTGGATCGCCCCGACCGCCATGCTGATCTTGCGCAGCCGGGCCAGCAGCTCGTCATTGGCAGCGACCACCACGCCCCCGGTGAGATCGGAATGGCCGCCGATGTACTTGCTTGCCGAGTGCATTACCAGGTCTACGCCGAGGGTGATCGGGCGCTGGTTCCACGGTGAGCAGAAGGTGTTGTCGATGCAGGTGAGGACGCCACGGGCACGGGCCAGGTCGCACACCGCCTTGATGTCCACCAGGTGCAGCAAGGGGTTGGTCGGGGACTCGATCCAGATCAGCCGGGTTTCCGGCTTGATCGCTGCAGCCACCGCTTCGACGTCATTGAGGTCGACATACGTGGTGGTCAGGCCCGAGGTGCGCCCACGGTAATCTTCAAGGATGCGGAAGGTGCCGCCATAAACACCATTCATCACCACCACGTGGGCGTCCTTGGGCAGCAGCTCGAGCACGGTGGCGGTGGCATTCACACCCGATGCACAGGCCACCGCACCAACGCCTTCCTCCAGCGCGGCAACACAGCTCTCATAGGCATGCCGGGTCGGGTTGCCGACGCGGCTGTAGGCGTATTCGGGATTATCGTCCAGGCTGCGCTTGATGTAGGAGCTGGCGGTATAGATGGGCGGGAAGATGGCGTTTGCGGCAACGCTGGACTGCTCGCCGGCGTGGATGGTACGGGTGGCGAAATTACGCGGCTTGTCAGACATGGTCAGGCCCATTGGCAGGATTCAAGCCTGCAACTATGGCAATTACCTGGCGCGGCGGCAATGCCCGCTCGGTGCAGGAAATTTTCCCAGGCCTGGGGTAATCTGGGGAAAAATTTTCTCGGTGAATTTTTCCCTGCCATGGACACCTTCGACCAGCACATTCTCACCCTGTTGCAGCGCGACGCCTCGATCTCGCTCAAGGACTTGGCTGAGGCGGTCAACCTGTCGACCACACCGTGCTGGAAGCGGGTCAAACGCCTTGAGGAAGACGGCTACATCCTCGGCCGTGTCGCCCTGCTGGACCCCGTGCGCCTTGGGCTGGGGCTGACCGTGTTCGTCCAGCTCAAGACCCAGCGCCACGACAGCGCCTGGCTGGAGCAGTTCGCAGCGACGGTGAAGGGGTTCGAGGAAGTGATGGAGTTCTACCGGATGTCCGGGGACTGGGACTACATGCTGCGGGTGGTGGTCGGCGACATCGCGGCGTATGACCGCTTCTACAAGAAGCTGATTACCAGCACCGACGGGTTGTCGAACATCACCTCCAGTTTTGCCATGGAGCAGATGAAGTACACCACGGCCTTGCCGGTGCACCGCTCCTGAATCGGCGCTGGATGCTTCGCGGCTGAAGCCGCTCCCACAGGGTATCGAGATCCCTGTAGGAGCGGCTTCAGCCGCGAAGAGGCCGGCCCAGGCAGCCCATCAATCCGAAGCGAGCACCGCCTCTATCCGGTTCCCCGCCTTGGCTTTTTCCAGCTTGATCGCGACAAACTTGGAAGTCGGCGTATAAGTCCCGTCGCCATAACTCTCCAGCGGCACCAGCGGATTGGTCTCGGGATAGTAGGCCGCCGCCTGCCCATCCGGAATGTCATAAGGCACCAGGCGGAAGCCCGACACTCGCCGCTCGACGCCATCCTCCCACAGCGACACCAGGTCCACGTGCTCGCCCGGTTCGAAGCCCAGTCGGCGGATGTCCGCTTCGCTGACGAACACCACTTCACGCAGGCCGAATACCCCGCGATAACGGTCATCCAGCCCATACAACGTGGTGTTGTACTGGTCATGCGAGCGCAGGGTCTGCAGGATCAGGTCCGGCGTGTCCCCCCGCGCCAGCACCTTGGCATTGACCAGTTCCTCGGGCAGCGCGTGGGGCATGAAGCGTGCCTTGCCGGTGGCCGTGCGGAAGTTGCGATCGGCCGCGTTGTTGCCCAGGTGGAAACCACCCGGGTGCTGCAGCCGCTGGTTGAAATTGGCGAAGCCCGGAATCACGTCGGCGATCATGCTGCGAATGCGGTTGTAATCGGCGACCGCGTATTCCCAGTCGATCGGCTGGTTACCCAAGGTGGCCTTGGCCATGCCAGCGATGATCCACGGCTCCGAACGCAAGTGCGGCGAGCGCGCGCGCAACTGGCCGTTGGAGAGGTGCACCATGCTGAACGTATCCTCCACGGTCACGCCTTGGGGTCCCTCGGCCTGCATGTCGATCTCGGTCCGGCCCAGGCACGGCAGAATCAGCGCATCGCGCCCGGTCACCAGGTGCGAGCGGTTGAGCTTGGTGGAGATCTGCACGGTCAGCGCGCAGTTGCGCAGCGCCGCGTGGGTGCGCGGAGTATCCGGCGTGGCTTGGGCAAAGTTGCCGCCCAGGGCGATGAACACCTTGGCCATCCCCTCTTCCATGGCCTTGATCGCCAACACCGCGTTGTGCCCGTGGGCCCGGGGCACACGGAACTTGAAGCGTTTTTCGATGGCATCGAGCAGCGCCGCCTTGGGCTTTTCGTCGATGCCCATGGTGCGGTCGCCCTGCACGTTGCTGTGGCCGCGCACCGGCGACAAGCCGGCACCGGGCTTGCCGACGTTGCCGCGCAGCAGTTGCAGGTTGACGATTTCTTGCACGGTCGGCACCGAATGACGATGCTGGGTAACACCCATGGCCCAGCACATGATCACTCGCTCGGCCTTGCGGTATATGCGCGCAGCGAGTTCGATCTCGGCCAGGGTCAGCCCCGATTGCTTGACGATGTGCTCCCAGGAGGTGGCATCCACCGCCGCCAGATAGTCGTCGAGGCCACTGGTGTGCTCGGCGATGAAGGCATGGTCGAACACCGCGGGCTCGCCCTTGGCCTGGGCTTCGCGCTCCCATTGCAAAAGGAACTTGGCGATACCGCGCATGGCTGCCATGTCGCCGCCCAGGGCCGGGCGGAAGTAGGCACTGGTGGTCGGCTCGGAGCCGTTGCTGAGCATTTCGAACGGGTGCTGCGGGTGCTGGAAGCGCTCCAGGCCGCGCTCCTTGAGCGGGTTGAAGCACACCACCTGGGCACCTCGCTTGACGGCTTCGCGCAGCGGTTCGAGCATGCGCGGGTGGTTGGTGCCGGGGTTCTGGCCGATGACGAAGATCGCGTCGGCCAGCTCCAGGTCGTGAAACACCACGGTGCCCTTGCCCACCCCGAGGGTTTCCGCCATGCCAGCGCCGCTGGCTTCGTGGCACATGTTCGAGCAGTCGGGGAAGTTGTTGGTACCGTAGGCGCGGACGAACAGCTGGTAAAGGAATGCGGCCTCGTTACTCGCCCGGCCCGAGGTATAGAACTCTGCCTGATCGGGCGAGTCGAGCGCGCGCAGGTGCCGGGCGATCAGCTCGAAGGCTTCTTGCCAGGTGGTTTCCACGTAGTGGTCGGTCGTCGCGTCGTAGCGCATCGGATGGGTCAGGCGGCCCTGATATTCAAGCCAGTAGTCGGTCTGTTCGAGCAACGCACTGACGCTGTAGCGGGCAAAGAACGCAGGGTCCACCGAGCGGCCGGTGGCTTCCCAGTTCACTGCCTTGGCGCCGTTTTCGCAGAACTTGACCATGTCGCTTTCCGGCGACTCGCCCCAGGCGCAGCCCGGGCAGTCGAAGCCACCATTCTGGTTGGTCTTGAGCATGGCCCGCAGGTTCTTGAAGGCGTTGTCGCTGCCCAGCCAGCTCTTGGTCACGCTCTTCAGCGCGCCCCAGCCGGCGGCGGGGCCTTTGTAGTCCCTGATGTGTTGGTCCTGGCTCATGCGGTCAATCCTCACGCGGCATGGAAATGTTCACCGGGTCGATCTGCCCGATGTTTTTTCCAGCCTATGGAGCCCGGCCCAGAGCCGTCCAATCGAAAT
Source organism: Pseudomonas sp. NPDC086566 (assembly GCF_050280885.1). NCBI lineage: Bacteria > Pseudomonadati > Pseudomonadota > Gammaproteobacteria > Pseudomonadales > Pseudomonadaceae > Pseudomonas > Pseudomonas sp. NPDC086566. The sequence continues at coordinate 218,605 of NZ_JBNNWD010000007.1, read as the reverse complement.
ACCTTACAGCACGATAAGCGCTCTCGATCAAGCCCTGTAGCCCTTGTCGCACATGGCCTGCAGCGGTGATAGAGGGCATTGATCAAACAGTCGGGGAAAGCGATTTGACGGGGCTGGCCACAGGCTATAGCTTGAGTCGTGTAGCCCCATTTCCTTTCGAGCGCCAACGTGGAACAGAACAGCCGGCCCCTGATCGACGGCTTCAACCGGAAAATCGACTACCTGCGGATGTCGGTCACAGACCGCTGCGACTTCCGTTGCGTGTACTGCATGGCCGAAGACATGCAGTTCCTGCCACGCCAGCAGATCCTCAGCCTTGAAGAACTGTTCCAGGTGGCCGAGCGCTTCGTCGCCCTCGGCACCCGAAAGATTCGCCTGACCGGTGGCGAACCGCTGGTGCGCCAAGGCATCGTCGACCTGTGCGGGCGCATCGCCGCCCTGCCCGGCCTGCGTGAACTGTGCATGACCAGCAACGGCTCGCAGCTCGGGCGCCTGGCCCAGCCGCTGTTCGACGCCGGGCTCACCCGCCTGAACATCAGCCTCGACAGCCTCGACGCCGCGCGCTTCAAGCAGCTGACCCGCACCGGCGATCTTCACCAGGTGATCGCCGGCATCGATGCCGCACGCCAGGCCGGCTTCCAGCGCACCAAGCTCAACTGCGTGGTGCTCAAGGGCCGCAACGACCACGAACTGGTCGACCTGGTGCGCTTCGCCATCGACCGCGAGCTGGACATCACCTTCATCGAAGAGATGCCACTGGGGGTGATAAACGAACACGAACGCGGCGAGTCGTTCTGCTCCAGCGATGAAGTGCGCGATCGCCTGGCCGAGCACTTCAGCCTGATCGAATCCACCGAGTCCTCCCAGGGCCCGGCGCGCTACTGGCGCCTCGCCGAAGCCGCCCATACCCGGGTCGGCTTCATTTCACCGCACAGCCACAACTTCTGCGCCACCTGCAACCGTGTGCGCCTGACCGTCGAAGGCCGCCTGCTGCTGTGCCTGGGCAACGAACACTCGATGGACCTCAAGCAGGTGCTGCGCGCTCACCCCGGCGACGCGGCGCGGCTGGAGAAGGCCATCCGCGACTCGCTGCACCTCAAGCCCTACCGCCATCATTTCGAAGTCGGTGGCGAGGTGCAGATCCTGCGCTTCATGAACATGACCGGCGGCTGATCGGCCGCCTCTGGATTGCCATGATCGTCCACCCCCGCCCCGATGTGCTGCGCGTGCTGTTCACCCTCAAAGGCTCGATCGTCAAGCGCATCGCCCCGCGCTGCCTGATGGTCACCTTGCTGGCTGCGCTGATCGTGCTGGTCGAACGGCACTTCCCGGCGTTTTTCTACCCGGTCAGCGCCACGCCGTTCACCCTGCTGGGCCTGTCGCTGTCGATCTTCATGAGTTTTCGCAACAACGCCTGCTACGACCGTTGGTGGGAGGGGCGCAAGGCCTGGGGCAGGTTGATCATCGAAACCCGTTCGTTCGTGCGCGAGAGCGTGGCGATCGCCGATGCGCCACTGCGCGCCGAGCTGTTGCGCAGCCTGTGCGGCTTTGCCCATGGTCTGAATGCGCGGTTGCGCAACGAAAACGAAGTGAACGCCAGCCGGCCATGGCTCAACCAGGCTACCCCGGTGGCCGGGCACAACGTGTGCGATGGCATCCTGCGCGATATCGGCCTGCACTGTTCACGGCTGGCAGCGCAAGGGCAGATCAGCGAATGGCGCTACACCCTGCTGGAGCAACGCCTGGCCGGGCTGACCGAGGTGCAGGCCACCTGTGAACGGATCAAGGGCTCGCCTTTGCCATTCCCCTATACCTTGCTGCTGCACCGCACCATCTACATCTTCTGCCTGTTGCTGCCGTTCGCCCTGGCCGAGCCGCTGGGCTGGCTGGCACCGCTGTTCACCACCATCGTCGGCTACACCTTCTTCGGCCTGGATGCGATCGGCAACGAGCTGGAGGACCCGTTCGGGCGGGATGAGAACGACCTGCCGATGGATGCCATGGTCAGGACCGTGGAGCGGGATGTGTTGGGGGCTTTGGGCGTCGAGCCGCTGCCACCGGTATTGCTGCCGGTGGATTATGTACTGAGCTAACCGCGGCTTTCGCAGGCTTCGACAGGCTTCAGATGCTTCACAAAATTACAGGGCCGGTGCCGCGCATCCAGCTGCTCCACCAGGATGCCTTCCCAGGCCGTGCGGCAAGCGCCGGTCGAGCCGGGCAGGCAGCATACCAGGGTGCCGTTGGAAATCCCCGCCAGTGCCCTGCTCTGTACGGTCGAGCTGCCGATATCGAGAATGGACAAGGCGCGGAACAGTTCGCCAAAGCCATCGACGGTCCGCTCCAGCAGGCACTGTACCGCCTCCGGTGTGCTGTCACGTCCGGTAAAGCCAGTGCCGCCGGTGATCAGCACCACCTGCACGTCGTCGTCGGCGATCCAGTTCGCCACCTGGGCGCGGATCTTGTACAGGTCATCCTTGAGCAGCGCCCGTGCCACCAGGCGATGGCCGACTTCGACCGAGCGGCTCGCCAGCAGCTGGCCAGAGGTGTCGTTGTCATAGGTACGGGTGTCGCTGACGGTCAGCACGGCGATATTCAGCGGTACGAAAACCGCATCGGGTTGGACGCGCACGTTGAAGCTCCTCGAATGGCAGTGTCGTCACGCTAGAGGCAAGCCAGAACAGCGTCCAATCGAAATGGCGAAACGACCGATCAATGACATCTATCGCAGACGTGGGTTAAGGTCTGCACAACCAGACGCCAGGCACTCCCATGGACATCAAGCAGCTCAAGTTCCTCATCGCCCTCGACCAGACCCGCCACTTCGGCCAGGCCGCGGCGCTGTGCCATATCACCCAGCCGACCCTGTCGATGCGCCTGCGCAACCTGGAGGACGAACTGGACCTGGTGCTGGTCAAGCGCGGCCAGCGCTTCGAAGGCTTCACCGAGGCTGGCGAGCGCATCCTGGCCTGGGCCCGCACCCTGCTCGCCGCCCATGACGGCCTGCAAGCCGAGGCCGCCAGTTGCCGCGGCCAGGTGGTCGGCAGCCTGCGCCTGGGCACCGTGCCGCTGGCCAGCTTCAACCCCATGCACCTGCTGCTGCCGCTGCGCGAGAAGTACCCCGAGCTGCAATTCCAGCTCAGCTCGCACAGCACCGAGCAGATCATGGACGGCCTGAGTCGCAACCAGCTCGACCTGGGGATCTGCTACCTCGACCAGGTCAACGCCAATTTCTTCGAAGTGATCGAACTGGGGACCACCACCATGGGCCTGCTGTTCGACACCCGGCACTTCCAGTTCGACGCCGACGGCCTGCGCTGGGACGAACTCGGCGACACGCCCCTGGGCCTGCTGAGCAAGGGCATGCACTACCGCCAGTCACTGGACCTGAGCCTGCGCAGCCGCGGCCTCGAACCCAATGCCGTGCTGGAAAGCGACTCGACCTTCCAGCTGGTGCAGGCCATCAACACCGGCGTGTGCTGCGCGATCATGCCGCTGGGCTGCGGCCTGGAAGACCTCAGCGAACACATGCGCATCATCCCCATCGCCGACGCCAGCATCCACAGCCCGGTCGGCCTGCTGCTGCGCCGCAGCGAACCGCGTTCGGCGATTGCCGAGCAGTGCTTCGCCGAAGCGAAGCTGCTGTTTCAACCCAGCTGATCCGCGGTTGCCTGGCGATACTGCCGCGGCGTGAAGCCCGTCAGTTGCTTGAACTGACGGCTGAAGGCGCTGTGGTCGGTGTAGCCGCAGCGCAGCGCTACTTCGGTGATCGGCAAATCGGAATGCAGCAGCCGGTGGGCTTGCTCCAGGCGTGCCTTGTGGATCATCTGCCGCGGCGTAAGGTGGAACACCCGCTTGCAGTAGCGCTCCAGCTGCGCCACGGAAATCCCGGCGATGCGGGTCAACTCGCTCATGCTGATCGGCTGGTGGAAATGCTGGCGGATGTGCTCGTCCACGGCAGCCAGGCGCTGGTAGGCGGGGTGGGTATCGGCGGCTGACTGCAAGTCGACGGAGATGCCCACCAAACCGATGATTTCCCCGGCCGGGTTGCGCAGCGGGCGCTTGTGGGTCAGGCACCAGCCCGGTTCTCGGCTGCCGTACAGGTGCAGTTCGAGCTGGTCTTCCAGCACCAGCCCATCCTTGAGCACCCGGCGGTCCTGCTCGGTGTAGCCGGGGCCCAGTTGCGCCGGGAACACTTCGGCACTGGTCTTGCCCAGCAGCGGCTGCAGGCGCTTGAGGCCGCAGCGCTGGACCAGCGTGGTATTGGCCAGCACATATCGCGCGGCCGGGTCCTTGATGAAGATCGCGGCGTTGGGGATGGCGTCGAGGATTGGTAGCAGTAAAGAGACACCGGCCAGCAGCGCTTCCAGGGTGGCCGGGCGGTGCTGGTCGAAGGACTGGTACAGGGTTGTCAGGGAGTCTTGTGTCATCTGCATGCTCTTGGTTGAGGCTACCGGCCCTTTCGCGGGGCCAGCCCGCTCCCACAAGTACCGCACAAGATGAAAGGTTATGGCGTATCTGTGGGAGCGGGCTTGCCCCGCGAATGGGCCAACAATGCCCATGAACCTCTAAAACCCTTATACAGCAAGCCCTGCAGCCTACCTATCCAGTCTGCAAAGCCACCAGTATTTTCTGCAACTGTGCCGATTTCGTCATCCCTCCTGCAGAAAACCATCAAGAACCCCCGCCCCGATCGGGTCCACTCTATGCCCCACGCAAGCCGCCCAAGACCTACAACAGCGCGGCCGTAGAAAGCCGCATCACGTGACATCAGACCTGCCTATCCAAAACCTACAAAAAGGCGCACCCATGTCAGGCAAATTCAAGAAACAGCTGTCATTGCTCGACCTCACCTTCATCGGCCTCGGCGCCATCTTCGGCTCCGGCTGGCTGTTCGCCGCCAGCCATGTTTCGGCCATCGCCGGCCCGGCCGGTATCCTCTCCTGGTTCCTCGGCGGTTTCGCCGTGCTGCTGCTGGGCATCGTCTACTGCGAACTTGGCGCCGCCCTGCCGCGGGCCGGTGGCGTGGTGCGCTACCCGGTGTACTCGCACGGCCCGCTGCTCGGCTACCTGATGGGCTTCATCACCTTGATCGCGTTCTCCAGCCTGATCGCCATCGAAGTGGTCGCCTCGCGCCAGTACGCCGCTGCCTGGTTCCCCGGGCTGACCAAGGCCGGCTCCAGCGACCCCACGGTGCTTGGCTGGCTGGTGCAGTTCGCCTTGCTGGGGCTGTTTTTCTTCCTCAACTACCGCAGCGTGAAGACCTTCGCCAAGGCCAACAACCTGGTCAGCGTGTTCAAGTTCATCGTGCCGCTGCTGGTGATCGGCGTGCTGTTCACCTTCTTCAGACCGGAAAACTTCGAGGTCCAGGGCTTCGCGCCGTTCGGCCTGTCTGGCGTTGAAATGGCGGTGTCGGCGGGTGGCATCATCTTCGCCTACCTGGGGCTGACGCCGATCATCTCGGTGGCCAGCGAAGTGAAGAACCCACAACGCACCATCCCGATCGCGCTGATCCTCTCGGTGCTGCTGTCCACCGCGATTTACGCCCTGTTGCAACTGGCCTTCCTCGGCAGCGTGCCGACCGAGATGCTGGCCAACGGCTGGGCCGGCGTGACCAAGGAACTGGCCTTGCCCTACCGTGACATCGCCCTGGCCCTGGGTGTGGGCTGGCTGGCCTACCTGGTGGTGGCCGACGCGGTGATCTCGCCCAGCGGCTGCGGCAACATCTACATGAACGCCACCCCGCGCGTGGTCTATGGCTGGGCGCAGACCGGCACCTTCTTCAAGTACTTCACCCGCATCGATGCCCAGTCCGGTATCCCGCGCCCGGCGCTGTGGCTGACCTTCGGCCTGTCGGTGTTCTGGACCCTGCCGTTCCCGTCCTGGGAAGCACTGATCAACGTGGTGTCCGCCGCGCTGGTGCTGAGCTACGCCGTGGCGCCGGTCACCGTCGCCGCCCTGCGCCGCAATGCGCCGGACATGCCGCGCCCGTTCCGGGTCAAGGGCATGGGCGTGCTCGGCCCGATGTCGTTCATCATCGCCGCGCTGATCGTCTACTGGTCGGGCTGGAGCACCGTGTCCTGGTTGCTGGCCCTGCAGATCGCGATGTTCGTGCTGTACCTGCTGTGCAGCCGCTTCGTGCCGACCCAGCACCTGTCGCTGGCCCAGCAAGTGCGTTCGTCGGCCTGGCTGATCGGCTTCTACGCCGTGACCATCCTGCTGTCCTGGCTGGGCAGCTTTGGCGGCCTGGGCGTGCTCGGCCACCCATTCGACACCCTGGCCGTGGCCGCCTGCGCCCTGGGCATCTACTACTGGGGCGCGGCCACTGGCGTACCGGCTCACCTGGTACGCCTGGAAGGCGAAGACGAAAGCGAAGCCTCGGCTGAAACCTACAGCGCCCACCCCGCCGTCGCCTCCTGATCCTCCTAGCAATGGACAAGCCCATGAAACAGATTCACGTCATCGACTCGCATACCGGCGGCGAACCGACCCGCCTGGTGATGAAAGGCTTCCCCCAACTGCAGGGGCGCAGCATGGCCGAGCAGCGCGACGAACTGCGCGAGCTGCATGATCAATGGCGCCGTGCCTGCCTGCTGGAGCCACGCGGCAACGATGTGCTGGTCGGCGCGCTGTATTGCCCAGCGGTGTCGGCCGACGCCACCTGCGGGGTGATCTTCTTCAACAACGCCGGCTACCTGAACATGTGTGGCCACGGCACCATCGGCCTGGTCGCCTCGCTGCAGCACCTGGGCCTGATCGAGCCCGGCGTGCACAAGATCGACACCCCGGTCGGCCAGGTCAGCGCCACCCTGCACGCCGATGGCGCTGTCACCGTCGGCAACGTGCCGTCCTATCGCTACCGCCAGCAGGTGGCAGTGGATGTACCCGGGCATGGCGTGGTGCGCGGCGACGTCGCCTGGGGCGGCAACTGGTTCTTCCTGGTGTCCGAGCACGGCCAGCGCATCGAACTGGACAACCGCGAGGCCCTCACCGAGTACACCTGGGCCATGCTCAAGGCCCTCGAGGCCCAGGGCATCACCGGCGAAAACGGCGCGCTGATCGACCATGCCGAGCTGTTCGCCGACGACGCCAATGCCGACAGCCGCAACTTCGTCATGTGCCCCGGCAAGGCCTACGACCGCTCCCCTTGCGGCACCGGCACAAGCGCCAAGCTGGCGTGCCTGGCCGCCGACGGCAAGCTCGAAGCAGGCCAGACCTGGGTCCAGGCCAGCATCACCGGCAGCCAGTTCCACGGCCGCTATGAGCGCGACGGCGAACGCATTCGCCCGTTCATCACCGGCCGCGCCTACATGACCGCCGACAGCACCCTGCTGATCGACGAACAGGATCCATTCGCCTGGGGCATCTGACCCGGCTTTTCAAACAACTGAATATCGCCAGGAGTACAACAATGACTGACAACATCTTCACCGGCACCATGCCTGCCCTGATGACCCCGTGCACCGCCGAGCGCAAGCCGGACTTCGACGCCCTGGTGCGCAAGGGCCGCGAACTGATCGAGGCTGGCATGAGCGCGGTGGTGTACTGCGGCTCGATGGGGGACTGGCCGTTGCTGACCGAAGCCGAGCGCCAGGAAGGCGTAGCCCGCCTGGTGGCCGCCGGCATTCCGACCATTGTCGGCACCGGTGCGGTCAACACGCGCGAAGCCGTGGCCCACGCGGCGCACGCGGCCAAGGTCGGTGCCGCCGGCCTGATGGTGATCCCTCGCGTACTCAGCCGCGGTGCTTCGCTGATCGCCCAGAAACACCACTTCTCGGCCATTCTCGCTGCGGCGCCGAAGCTGCCGGCAGTGATCTACAACAGCCCCTACTATGGCTTCGCCACCCGCGCCGACCTGTTCTTCGAACTGCGCCGGGAATTCCCCAACCTGATTGGTTTCAAGGAGTTCGGCGGCGGCGCCGACCTGCGCTACGCCGCCGAGCACATCACCTCGAAGGATGACGATGTGACCCTGATGGTCGGTGTCGATACCCAGGTGGTGCATGGCTTCGTCAACTGCGCCGCCACCGGTGCCATCACCGGCATCGGCAACGCCCTGCCGCGTGAAGTGCTGCAGCTGGTGAGCCTGAGCAAGCAGGCCGCCAAAGGCGACGCCAAGGCCCGCCGCCTGGCGCGTGAACTGGAAGCGGCGCTGGCGGTGCTGTCGTCGTTCGATGAAGGCTGCGACCTGGTGCTGTACTACAAGCACCTGATGGTGCTCAACGGCGACACCGAGTACAGCTTGCACTTCAACGAAACCGACGTGCTCACCGATGCCCAGCGCAACTATGCCGAGCAGCAGTACGCGCTGTTCCGCAACTGGTACGCCAGCTGGTCGGCCGAGCAGAACCTGGCCTAAGGGGTTACACATTCCCTGTGGGAGCGGGCTTGCCCCGCGAAGCAGGCACCGCGGTGCATGGCACCGGCTTCGCCGGTGTTCGCGGGCAAGCCCGCTCCCACAAAGTACGCGATACGACTCTGACTTTGATTCCCAAAGGACGCCCCATGACCCTGACAGGCAACCTGCTGATCGGCCAACGCGCCGTGCCCGGCAGCGGCAACGCGATCCGCGCCATCGACCCGGCGACCAACCAGGTCCTCGAACCCGCCTACGCCGGCGGCACCAGCGAACACGTGGCCCAGGCCTGCGCACTGGCCTGGGCGGCGTTCGACGCCTACCGCGAAACCGCGCTGGAGCAACGCGCCCATTTCCTCGAAACCATCGCCAGCGAAATCGAAGCGCTGGGTGATGGGTTGATTGACCGCGCCGTGGCCGAAAGCGGCCTGCCCAAGGCGCGCATCCAGGGCGAGCGTGGCCGCACTTGCACGCAACTGCGCACCTTCGCCCGGGTGGTCCGCAGCGGCGAATGGCTCGATATACGGGTCGACAACGCCCTGCCCGAACGCCAGCCGCTGCCCCGCGCCGACCTGCGCCAACGCCAGGTGGCGCTGGGCCCGGTGGCGGTGTTTGGCGCCAGCAACTTCCCCTTGGCCTTCTCGGTAGCCGGCGGCGACACCGCATCGGCCCTGGCCGCTGGCTGCCCGGTGGTGGTCAAGGCCCACGCCGCACACCCCGGCACCAGCGAACTGGTCGGCCAGGCCGTGGCCCGTGCGGTCCAGCACTGCGGCCTGCCTGAGGGAGTGTTCTCGTTGCTGTATGGCGCCGGTCATGAAGTCGGCATCGCCCTGGTCAGCGACCCGCACATCAAGGCGGTCGGCTTCACCGGGTCGCGCAGCGGTGGCATAGCTCTGTGCAAGGCAGCCCAGGCGCGCCCGGAGCCGATTCCGGTGTACGCCGAGATGAGTTCGATCAACCCGGTATTTCTGTTCGATGCGGCGTTGCAGGCCCGTGGCGAAGCGCTGGCGCAAGGCTTCGTTGCCTCGCTGACCCAAGGTGCCGGGCAGTTCTGCACCAACCCCGGGCTGGTGATCGCCCGCCAGGGGCCGGCCCTGCAGCGCTTCATCGAGGCGGCCAGCGCGCATGTTCGCCAGGCCGCCGCGCAGACCATGCTCACCCCAGGCATTTCCAGCGCGTTCGCCACTGGCGTCGACGCCCTGGCCAGCAACGTCAACGCTACGCTTGCCGCCAGCGGCCTGAAGCAACAAGGGCCGAACCAGTGCCAGGCGCATTTGTTCGTGACCCCGGCCGAAGCGTTTCTCGACGACCCGGCATTGCAGGCCGAAGTGTTCGGCGCCGCATCGCTGGTAGTGGCCTGCACCAGCGACGCGCAGGTGCGCCAGGTGGCCGAACAGCTTGAAGGCCAGCTGACCGCCACGCTGCACCTGGACGATGCCGACATCGACAGTGCCCGCGCCCTGCTACCGACCCTGGAGCGCAAGGCCGGGCGCATCCTGGTCAACGGCTGGCCGACCGGTGTAGAGGTGTGCGACGCGATGGTCCACGGCGGGCCGTTCCCGGCCACCTCCGATGCCCGCACCACCTCGGTGGGTACGGCGGCGATCCTGCGCTTCTTGCGCCCGGTGTGCTACCAGGACTTCCCCGATGCCCTGCTGCCGCAGGCGCTCAAGCACGGCAACCCGCTGCAATTGCGGCGCTTGCTCGACGGCAAACGGGAAGGTTGAGCATGGTCGACACCCCCGAAAACGATATCGCCGTGGTGGGTGCCGGCATCGTCGGCGTCGCCTGCGCCCTGCAACTGGCCCGCCAGGGCCGTCGGGTGCTGCTACTCGATCACCAGGCGCCCGGCCACGGTGCCTCCTATGGCAACGCCGGGCACCTGGCCACCGAGCAGGTGTTCCCGATCGCCGACCTGTCGATCCTCAAGCGCCTGCCACGTATGCTGCTCGACCCGATGGGCCCGCTGCGCCTGGACTGGAAGTACCTGCCCAAGGCCATGCCATGGTTCACCCGCCTGCTGCTGAACCTGCGCCCGGCGCCGTTCCAGCGCAGCGTGGCCTGCATCCGGGCGCTGAACGAAGGTAGCCTGGGGGCCTGGCAGCGTTTGCTGGGCTCGATCGGGCGTAGCGAGTTGTTCAAGGAGGACGGCTCGCTGCTGGTGTACGAGCGGCCCGAGTCGCGTGTCGCGCTGGAGGCCTTGCGCGCGCGTATGCAGCAGCAGGACGTGCAGGTGGATCTGTGGTCGGCCGATCACCTGCGCGAGGCCGCGCCGCAATTGAACCCATCGCTCCTCGGCGGGCTGTTCTTCCCGCGTACCGGGCACTTCATCGACCCGTACCGGGTGGTCTGCGCACTGTTCGAGGCCGCCAAGGCCCACGGCGTGCGCTTCGTCCAGGCGCGGGTTACGGGGGGGCAGCTGCACAGCGACGGGGTCAGCCTGGCCAGTGACCGGGGGACGTTCAAGGCGCGCCAGGTCCTGCTCAGCTGCGGCGCCCATTCAGCGCCATTGACGCTGGCGCTGACCGGCAAGCGCGTTCCGCTGGACACCGAGCGCGGCTATCACCTTATGCTGCCGCAGGAACAGCAACGCCTGCCGTTCGCAGTCACTTCGCTGGAGCGCAAGTTCATCATGACGCCCATGGCTGAGGGGCTGCGCCTGGCTGGCACGGTGGAGTTCGCCGGGCTCGATGCGCCGCCCAGCATGCAGCGGGCGTGGCAGTTGCACCGGTTGAGCAAGGGGTTGTTTCAACAGGACCTGAGCACTGAAGGGGCGACGCCGTGGATGGGCTTCAGGCCATCGTTGCCGGACTCGTTGCCGGTGATCGACCGCGTGTGCGACGGGCAGGTGCTGCTTGCCTTCGGGCATCAGCATCTGGGGTTGACCCAGGCGGCGGTGACGGCGGAATGGGTGGGGCGGTTGGCGGGGCAGGCGGCAGGGCCTGAGACAGCGGCTTACCGGTTGGATCGGTTCTAGCCTGGAGCGGCCTCTTCGCGGGTAAACCCGCTCCCACAGTTGTGGGAGCGGGCGCGCCCGCGAAGGGCTGCAAAGCAGCCCCCTGCAATACTCAGCGATAACGCTCGAGCCAGTGGGCATACGGTGCCGGCAAGGTCCAGGAGGCCTTGTCCACACCCAACTCCTTGGCCGCGAAGTATGCCCAGTGCGGATCGGCCAGGTGCGCACGCCCCACCGACACCAGGTCCAACTGCTTGGCCTGCACAGCCTCTTCAGCCAGTTGCGGCGTGCCAAAGCCCCACGCCGAGGTCACTGGCAGCCCAGCTTCACGACGCACACGTTCGGCGATCGGCCCCATGAATGCCGGGCCCCATGGAATGTTGGTGTCTGGGATGGTGAAGCCGACGCTGACGCTCAGCAGGTCCAGCCCGCCAGCCTTGAACCGGCGCGCCAGTTCGATCGACTCTTCCAGGGTCTGCTCATCGCGGCCGTCATACTCCAGCACACCAAAGCGAGCGGTCAGTGGCAGGTTCTCCGGCCATACCTCACGCACCGCGGCCAGGGTTTCCAGCAGAAAGCGACTGCGGTTTTCGAAGCTGCCACCGTAGGCATCGGTGCGCTGGTTGGAATGCTCGGAGAAAAAGCTCTGCCCCAGATAGCCGTGGGCGAAGTGCAGCTCGATCCACTCGAAGCCGGCGTCGCGGGCACGGCGCGCGGCGTCGACGAAATCCTGTTTGACCCGGGCGATGTCGTCCAGGGTCATTTCGCGCGGGACTTTCGGCAGGTGCGCGCCAAAGGCGATGGCCGACGGCGCGATAGTGTCCCAGCCACGGGCATCGTCGGCAGCAATGTGGTCATCGCCTTCCCACGGGCGGTTAGCGCTGGCCTTGCGCCCGGCGTGGGCAATCTGGATACCGGGTACCGAACCTGCCGCCTTGATCGCCTGCACCACTGGCACGAAGGCCTGGGCATGGGCGTCGCTCCAGATCCCGGCGCAACCGGGGGTGATACGCCCTTCCGGTGCCACGGCGGTGGCCTCCACCACCAGCAGGCCGGCACCGCCACGGGCCAGGCCGGCCAGGTGCACGTGGTGCCAGTCGTTGATCATGCCGTCCTCGGCCATGTACTGGCACATCGGCGGGATGGCGATGCGGTTGCGCAGCGTGACATCTTTCAGGGTGTAGGGTTGGAACAGGGCAGACATGGGCAAACTCCGGGTCGTCTGAATACGATAGTTCGATCATAATCGAACTATGGCAATTAATGAAACCCCCGTTATCATGTCGGCCATGCGAGCCTACCAACACCCCAATTCTGAAGACCTGACTCTCGAGCGTGTGCTCTATGCGCTGAGCGACCCGGTGCGCCTGGGCATCGTCCGCCACCTGGCTGGCGTGGCCGAGGCCAGCTGTGGCGAGCTTGATGGCGGGCGGCCGAAGTCGAGCATGTCGCACCATTTTCGCGTGTTGCGTGATGCGGGGTTGGTGCATACCCGCAACGTCGGGACCACCCACATGAATTCGTTGCGCAGCCAGATGCTGGCCGAGCGCTTTCCCGGGTTGCTGGACTGCATCCTGCGGCAGACCTGATCGCTAACGTGCCGCCCCGGCACGCCTGCAAGGTCAGGCGCTGATGGCGTCAAAGCTGCGTATGGGAGTGGGTGCTGCACAGAACAGCGGAAACTCTTCTTCGATGATCCACGGCTCTTTCATCACCAGGTACACATCGAGAAAATCAGAGAAGCCGGGCCAGATGAACAGATCATTGGCTTCGGCAACGGCACGCGACAGCACGCCCACGCCGCCAAAGCTCTTGATCATGGAAACACTGACGATCTCGCTGCCGGAATGGAACACGGTGGCGGCTTCCAGCATGCCGGGCCGGCGCTCGGCGAAACGCGAAAAGATCGAGGAATAAGGGCACTCGGGCAACGGCTTGATCACCGCGCAGGCAGGTGCACGGTCATTACTGGATGACGAGGCGACGACTTCGATGCGCAACCCCTTGAGCGGCAGCGAATGGTAGTTCTCAGGCACACTGTCGCCCAGCACCACCACCATGTCGGCTTCGTCCTTGGCCAGCTTGGTCAGGTTGTCGGGCGATTCCGAGCAGCTGAAGATCGGGTTGTAGCCCGCAAGCTTGCTGACCACCCCGCCCATGATCTGTTGGTTGATCTCCATGGACAACGTGCTGTTCAAGGCAACGCGTAGCGGCAGCCGCTGGTTGCGGCTCTGGCGCAACTGATTGATCTTCAGTTGCATGCGCTCGGAAGAGCGGACGATTTCCAGCACGTGCGGCAGGATGCCCACGCCCTCCTGGGTCAGCGATACCCCTTTGTTGGTGCGGTCGAACAACTTGAAGCCGCAATGATCCTCGAGCTTTTTCAACTGAGCGGCCAAGGCCTGGACCGTAACGTGAACCTGTTCGGCCGCATCGGTGATCGACCCCGTTCGGGCCACGTTCACGATGTTCTTGAGCACCTTGATGTCCATTCAATCTCCCTCCCCGATTTGTTGACGCAGTCCGGCAACAAAGGCCAAGAGGATAACGCACAAGGCCTTGCACTGTCTGCCCGCTTATGGTGCACGCGGCCCGGGTAGCAAGCAACGGTTGAGGCGCCTGAAAAAAATGTGAAGTTTCACCGCGCAAACCAACTGTTAGATTTTTGCCAGCTTTTGAATAAGAAGAGATGGCCATGCTGACACTGAACAAAAACATCGAAACTGCCCTGCGACAAAACAAGACGGTCAATGTCATGGGCAGCGATTATGCCTTGACCGGCGGCTTCAAGGAGTTTGTCGAGTTTTCCAAAAGTTGGGAAACCATGGGGGTCGACCGTTATTACGGTCAAGCCGACAAGGGCACGCGCTACCGCCGTTACAGTGATTTCGACTTCAACCCGGTCACCGGCGAACTGAACCAACTCAGCCACCGCGCCTACGAACAATCCGAGGCCCACAACGCCTACGTCGGCGGCATGGCGCGTCATTTCGATGACATCGGCGCCGATGTATTCAACTCACCGATCCTGCGGGCACTGATTCGGCTGGATTTTGACGTGTACAAGGCCGTATTGCCGGAAGAACTGCATACCGTCAACTGGCAGTGCCAGGTGCACCAGATCCGTATCGAGATCAAACCCGGGGCGCAGATCGAAATCACCCCTGAAGGTATTCACTGTGACGGTTACCCGTTCAGCGGCGTGCATTTCTGGGGCCGTCATAATGTCGAGGGTGCTACCAGCAAGATTTACGATAAACAGTCCAATGTTATCGATTCCGGCACCTACCTGAATATTCTCGATACCACCTACTTCCTTGATCGCGAACTTCAGCACTATGTAACGCCGGCCATCAACCCGAGCACTTCCGAAATGGGCTACCGGCAAATCATTGCCATTTCCTTCTCTCGACCGGGTAGCGAGCATGACATTATCGACTAGTTGCATCGGCACGGTGCCAAAGCTGTTCCCGGCAGAGCACATCAATGGCCTGAGCATCAAGAAAGCCACGCCCTTCCATGCGCGCAAGATCGTCGACTTCTTCCGCCGCTTCGAAGAGACCTCATTCTGCGACTGGCAGGACGAAGGGCTGCTCAAAGGTTTGCTCGGCACCGAGCACACCTATTGCTATGTGGCAGAGAACCAGACCGGGGCCATCGTCGGGGCGGTCGCGGGGGGGCTGATGGGAACACGAGGCACCATCAATCACATGGCCGTGGAGCCGGACTATCGCCAGAGCAGGATCGGCACTTCATTGGCCAACTCGATTCTGAGTGATTTCCGCCAGCACGGCATTCGCCGGGTGTTCCTGTTCGTTGAGAATGACAACACCCAGGCACTGAGCTTCTGGCAGAAACAAGGCTTCCTGCAGACACGTGGTGAAATCACCTGCGAGGTCGACCTGTGACCTCGTCGGTGCTGCTATCCGCCACGCGCAAGGAAAGCCTGGTCGACGCCCTGCCGATCGTTACCGGCTATTTCGTCGTCAGCTTCGTGTTTGGTGTCATGTGCATCAATGCCGGCCTGCCCTTGTGGCTGCCGGCTGCCATGTGCCTGTTCGTCTATGCCGGGGCGGCGCAGTTCGCCGCACTGGCCCTGATGACCACCAGCGCGCCGCTGATCACCATTGCACTGTCGACCTTGCTGATCAATTCGCGGCACATGCTGATGGCAATGTACATGTCCAAACGCAGCGCACAACTGCCGATCAGCAAGCCACAGAAGCTGCTGTACGCTTTTGGCCTGACCGATGAGTCCTTTGCCTTTCATAGCCAGCGCCTGGAGAACGGCAGGCCGACCTCGCCGGGCTATCTGCTGCAGTTCAATACCTACTGCCATGCCAGCTGGATCGCCGGCGCGGTGTTTGGCGCGGTGGCCTCGGATGCATTGAACCGGTTCTCCCAGTTCAAGCTGGACTATGCCCTGACGGCAATGATGATCTTCGTGCTGATATCGCTGTGCAGCAACTTCACCAAAGCGCTCATCGCCCTGGTGGTGATCGTCACCACCTGCCTGTTGAACATGTACGCACCGTCGCCGTTGAACGTATTCATCGCAACCGCCGTAGGCTGTGGAGCAGGGTTATGCCTGAAGAGAACTACCTGATCGCAGCGGTGATGCTGATGGCTGCCATCACCTATCTCACCCGTGCGACGCCCTTTCTGCTGAAGATGGAGAAATCCCCCAAGCTGTTCAATGACGTCATTGAATACTTGCCAGTGGCAATCATCGCCAGCATCACCGTACCCGCCCTGCTGGTGGCCAAGGATGGCTCACTGCTGGGCCTGAATACCGACCTGCTGGCAGCGATCCCGGTGGTGATCGTCGCCTACTGGTCGCGCAGCCTGATCTACAGCGTGTGCGCCGGGGTCGCCGGGCATGTGGCGATCACGCTCCTGGCGTGAGGTGCGGATCTGAAAAGGAAGCTGTTATGAGCCTTGCACGCCGGAAAGTCACCCTGACCAACTTGAGTGAATTTTCCCGCCTGATGCCCAAGGTTCCACGTGACCGGGTGATCGAGGAAATGGCTGACCTGTCGCTGGAATGCTCGTTGGCCTACGCCTTGGGCAAGACGTTCCTGCGCGATGGCTGGATTGCGGAGTATCGCCATCTGCATGCGGCCGCGCACTTGAGCCCGTGCACCGACCTGCTGCTTTTCGCCACCTCGGGGGGCTTGAAGCTGGAGCTGGCCGATGGCTCGCACATGCACGTCATGCGCGGCGATCAGGTGGTACTCAGGGCGGCCACCGAGGCGAAGGTCTTTCCCGTCAGTGACGAAGGTGATGTGAGTTTCCTGGCGTTGGCCGTCGACCTCAACCTGACCGAGGTGCTGCAGGACCTCGTCGCCGACAGCGACCTGCCGACACGCCCATGAAAAAAGCCACGGGGGTCACCCGTGGCTTTCGCGAACCCACATTGCCGCCCGGTCAGAGCGCCATGTCGTTTGCCGGCTTGCTTTCAACCGGTTGGCTCGGCGCAACGCTGGTGCCGACGCTCTCGTCGATCACCGGTGGCTTCTCCAGTTGCAGCACTTCAGCGGTGTAGTTCCACTCTTTCTGGGTAGCCGCTGCCGAATCGTTCAGCTTGGTACCGTAGCTCGGAACGATCTGCTTGATCTTGGCCTGCCACTCGGGGGTGGCGACCTTTTCCTTGAACACGGTTTCCAGCACGTTCAGCATGATTGGCGCAGCAGTCGACGCACCTGGCGAGGCGCCCAGCAGGCCGGCAATGGTGCGGTCCTGGGAAGCCACCACTTCGGTACCCAGCTTCAGTACACCGCCCTTCTCTTCGTCACGCTTGATGATCTGCACGCGCTGACCGGCCTGCCACAGTTTCCAGTCTTCCTTCTTGGCGTTCGGGAAGTAGGTGCGCAGCGCTTCGAAGCGGTCGTCATCCGACAGCATCAGCTGGCCAGCGAGGTACTCGACCAACGGGTACTGGTCGATACCGACCTTGGTCATCGGCCACACGTTGTGGGTGGTGGTGCTGCTCAGCAGGTCCAGGTACGAGCCGTTCTTCAGGAACTTGGTCGAGAAGGTGGCGAATGGGCCAAACAGGATCACGCGCTTGCCGTCCAGCACGCGGGTATCCAGGTGCGGTACCGACATGGGTGGCGCGCCGGTCGAGGCAATGCCGTAGGCCTTGGCCATGTGCTGCATGGCCACGGTCGGGTTCTCGGTCACCAGGAACGAACCGCCCACCGGGAAGCCTGCGTACTCCTTGGCTTCTGGAATACCCGACTTCTGCAGCAGCTTCAGTGCGCCGCCGCCGGCGCCGATGAACAGGAACTTGGCGTCGGTAGCCGATTCGGTACCGTCCTTGAGGTTCTTGTACTCGACGTGCCAGGAGCCGTCTTCGTTGCGGGTGATGTCCTGCACTTCGCTGGACAGTTTCAGGTCGAAGCCTTTCTGGGTCTGCAGGTGGCCAACGAACTGGCGGGTGATTTCGCCGAAGTTGACGTCGGTGCCGATTGGCGTCCAGGTGACCGCCAGCTTCTGGTTCGGGTCACGGCCTTCCATCATCAGCGGGACCCACTTGGCGATCTGCGCGTGGTCCTCGGAGTATTGCATCGGGCGGAACAGCGGGCTGGCCTGCAGCGCGTCGTAACGTTTCTTGAGGAACTTGATGTTGTCATCACCCCAGACGAAGCTCATGTGCGGGGTGGTGTTGATGAACGAGTGCGGGTTCTTCAGCACGCCCTGGCGAACCTGCCACGACCAGAACTGGCGGGAGATCTGGAAGGCTTCGTTGATTTCGATGGCCTTGGAGATGTTGACGTTGCCGTCTTTGTCTTCCGGGGTGTAGTTCAGCTCGGCCAGCGCGGAGTGGCCGGTACCGGCGTTGTTCCAGCCGTTGGAGCTTTCTTCGGCGACGCCGTCCAGGCGCTCGACCATTTCCATCGACCAGCTTGGCTCCAGCTCGTGCAGCCACACGGCCAGGGTGGAGCTCATGATGCCGCCGCCGACCAGCAGCACATCGACTTTCTTGGTTTCTGCGGCGTGCGCTTGCATGAAGCTCGCAGCGACAGCCAGACCCAGCAAGGTCTTGCCAGCTTTCTTGAACATTGATCAATTCCAGTCAGTAGAACGGAGGGTGGACCTGTGGCTGGCCCAGAGTGTTCCTTGTTCTTCAGCGCAGGCTTGTTGTTAATGATTGTTCAGCAGCCAGAGAACCAGAAAACGACTCAGGCTTTTGTCGAATTGACCGACCAGGCTGAATCGTTTCGCCGATTGTAACCGAAATGCCAGCACAAACAAATTGCCGCTGGGGGGTCAACGCGACGGGTTGTCTCAGTGAAATTCGCCCACAGCAAAAGCGTTCGGGCAACAAAAACCCCCGGCCATCTGCATGACCGGGGGCTTCGGATCAGGCCACTAGCGGCGAGATCTGGGGACCATCAGGCTTACTGCGGCTGAGGCAGTTTATCGATAGGGCCGCAGCCACCGATGACCTTGGAGATGGAAACCGAAGGGTGGAACAGGTAGTCGTACGAGCAGTTTTTCTGCGCGTTGTAGACTTGGCCAGTGCAGCCCGACAGCAGGGCAACGCCGGATACGACAGCAACGGCGACAGTGGCCTTGAACAGCTTTTTCATACTAAGTCCTTTAAATACTTCATCTTCGGCCATCATTCTGATGGCGGCGGGATGATACAGAACTCAGACATTGGATCCAAGTTGCAAAAGGCAATTCGTGCCCGTTAAGTGCCTCACAGAGCAATGTCCCACACGCACTGTATGCCTGAAAAGAAAAGAATCACTCAAGCGGGCCACAGCTTCCCCAATTCTGGCGTCAAGCACCCCAAAACTGGGTTGCCCTTTTCACCAGCAATTAGGATCTCAATATTTTTTTTACAATTAGAAACAGTTTTTCAGGGCTCTCTACGCCAACTCAGCTATGGCACAACACGTGCTTTGGTCACTACGGCTCAAGGAACGACCTCTTGCGTGCATGTCCGGAACCGGCCAGAACATCGCCCCTCGAGATCGTCGGAAGTGCCGTACCCGGTATTTCAAGTCGAGCTGTCTATTCGATATCCGTATCGCTCCGTAGTGGTTGCACAAGCCGTGCAATACGAGCCTGAAAGTCGGTAGGTCGAATGCTTGCAAAGAGGCTGGCAGCATTTCGGAGACCATCATGAGCATATCTGCAGGACTCAAGACTTCGGCCGCAGCCCTCGCTCACGCGCGGCTCAATACGCGGTTCGCTCAACCGGCACTGCTTGCAGGTGCGCTAGTCGCCGCACTGGCATTGACCGTTGCCTCACCCGGCGATGCCTTGGCCAAGGGCGGGACCGACAAACCGGTCAAGGGCACGACATCACCTTTCACAACGCCCACCCTTCCTGACCCGATCTTTGCTGACCCGCTGGCCATTCATGGCTTCGATATCACCGGTTTCATTCAGGACATGACCGTCGACAGCAGCAACAGCAACTGCCCGAATACCAGCAGCCCGGACCGGTTGGGCGGTACGGTTGTGGTCAACGGCACAACTATTACCGTGCCCTGCAACTCGGTCATCCAGATGCCCGCCAATACACTCACCTGGGCGGACTTCGTACACGGCGGCCCACTGGGCCTTAAACAACTACCGGCCACTTACCCATCGTTTGAAGTGCATGTTGTCGGCAACACCGTCGCCGGCAAACAAATTGCCGGGCTGATCTTTGTCTCCCAGCAATCGGCCCAGGTCGGCAGTGGTTATATCAGCAAGATTGACCAGACTACCGGCAACATAGAAGTGACGAGTACCAACTCGCCGCAACCGACCATCTTGCAGATCAATGACCCTAATGGGCGCTTCGGTCGGGCCCAAAGCCCCGATGCGCGCTTCTCGGTGGATGATGCCAACCCGACCATTCACTCGGCCACGGGTTACCCGATGTGCGTGCCGCGTACCGGTGATGACCCGCTGTGCCCACAGAAAAACCGCCCGAAAGTGGTCACTCCAACCACAACCAACAACTGCCGTAACTTTGCCCAGGCCGGCGTAGCGCTGCCTGCGTCAGGTGAATTGACACCACCGAAGGCAGGCCAGCTGTATTGCAGCCAGTTCGTCATGAAGCGATTCAGTGACCCGACACGGACCGCAACCGACCCGGACCCGACGCAACAAGTACCCTTTGAAGTCGGCGACTTCATTACCTACTCCGGCACGCTGTTCAAATCGACCACCGCGGGTGTGCCGGACTTCATTTCCGCTCATACCATCGAGGCCAACCTCGGTATCTATACCCAGCCGGGCTCTCAGCCCAGCTACCTGGCCATTGGCGAATTCGGCGTCGGCACGGCTGACCCGGCTGCGGTAGCAGTCAACGGTGCAGCCCAGGAAACCCAGGACCGCATCTTCCTGGAAGCCGAGACCACCGACGTCAAGACCCCGGTGGACATCTATCTGATCGATGTCGACCCAGCCACTGGCGTACAGCGCAACCGCTGGATCACGCCGTTTGAAATGACCGGGGAATGCGACCCTGCCGCCGTTCTGGCGCCGACCTGCGCCGGCGCCTCGGGCGGGATCACCACGCAAAACGTAGGCCCACAGCCACAACGCGCTCGGTTGCGTGCGTCCAAGGCACCGACAGGCCTGCTCAGCCAGCCAACCCGTACCTTGCGGGTGCTCGCTCGTTCACTGTGTGTCCCCACCAACACCCTTGCACAACCGGGTGTCGATAGCTGCCTGCAGAACGCCAGCCGGCTGACCGTCGCCAACGGCCTGACTGCCGGGCAGTACGTGGCACCGGTGTTCGAGTTCATCTTCCCGGAGAACGTCAAGCCTGGGGACGAGATCGTGCCCAACGACTTCTGGCACTTGCCGTTCCTGCGTAATGGTGAGGGCAGTACTACCCCAACGGGGGTTGGCGCACTGGAGCCAACGCCTTGGTGAATTGAACGAAAACAAGAACGCCAGAAACGAAAAAGCCCCGCAGACGTTAATCTGCGGGGCTTCATCTTGTATGGCGGAGAGATAGGGATTTGAACCCTAGGTACTGTTGCCAGTACAACGGATTTCGAATCCGTCCCGTTCGACCACTCCGGCATCTCTCCAATGCCGCGCATCATACCAGCGTTTTCTTGAAACGCAAATCTTTTTTCCAAAAAAATCGCGTGGTATCAGGCGCTTGCGTGAACGTGCGGCTTACAGCGGCACGCCCAGGCGCTTGGCAACTTCTTCGTAGGCCTCGATCACGTCGCCCAGCCCCTGACGGAAGCGGTCCTTGTCCATCTTCTTGCGGGTTTCCTTGTCCCACAGGCGGCAGCCGTCCGGGCTGAACTCGTCGCCGAGAACGATCTGGCCGTGGAATATGCCGAATTCCAGCTTGAAGTCGACCAGCAGCAGGCCGGCGTCATCGAACAGCTTGCTCAGCACTTCGTTGACCTTCAGCGACAGCTTCTTCATCTCGACCAGTTGCTCGGCGGTGCCCCAGCCGAAAGCGACAACGTGCGATTCGTTGATGAACGGGTCACCCTTCTCGTCGTTCTTCAGGAACAGTTCGAAGGTGGACGGCTCCAGCTTGATGCCCTCCTCCACGCCCAGGCGCTTGACCAGGCTGCCGGCAGCGTAGTTGCGCACCACGCACTCGACCGGGATCATGTCCAGCTTCTTCACTAGGCACTCGTTGTCGCCCAGCAGCTTGTCGAACTGGGTCGGCACGCCGGCTTCTTCGAGCTTCTGCATGATGAAGGCGTTGAACTTGTTGTTCACCATGCCTTTGCGGTCGAGCTGCTCGATGCGCTTGCCGTCGAACGCCGAAGTGTCGTTACGGAACAACAGGATCAAGCGGTCGGCGTCGTCGGTCTTGTAAACCGATTTGGCCTTGCCGCGGTAGAGTTCGTCGCGTTTTTCCATGATTGGGCTCCGCTTGCTGAGGTGTTGGGCTAGGCGATTTCGCGCCAGTCGAGCCCGTGTTCCTGATTCGCCACCTGGAGCCAGTCCGGGTCGCACCCAAGGGTGTCGACGAAGCACTGACGGGCCAAGTGTGGCAGGTTGTTCTTGCTGCTGAGATGGGCCAGCACCAGGTGCTGCAGGTTGTTCCAGCCCAACTCTTGCACCAGGCGCGCAGCCTGGTGATTGTTCAAATGTCCTTGCATGCCACCCACCCGCTGCTTCAGGAAGGCCGGGTAGTGACCGCGCGCGAGCAGCTCGCGGCAGTGATTGGCTTCGATCAGCAGCGCGTCCAGGCCCTGGTAGCGTTCGAGCAGCAGCGCATCGTACGACCCCAGGTCGGTGAGCATGCCGAAACGCCGGCGACCGTCGCTGAACACGTACTGCAGCGGCTCGTAGGCGTCGTGCTCGACCCGCGCCGGGCTCACTTCCAGGTCACCAATCTGCAGCCGCTCGCCACAAGCGAGAAAACCGGCTACCTCCACCGGCTTGCGCATGCCGCGCAATGTGCCTTGGCTGAGGTAGACCGGTACATTGTAGCGCCGCGACAGCAACCCCACCCCATGCACGTGGTCGGCATGTTCATGGGTGACCAGCACAGCGCTCAGTTGCGCCGCCGACACCCCGAGCAGCGCCAGGCGCCGCTCGGTTTCACGCAGAGAAAAGCCGCAATCGACCAGGATGAAGGTGTCACCACTGGCGATCAGCGTGCCATTTCCCTGGCTGCCGCTTCCGAGTACCGCGAAGCGCACTTAGCCCAGGTGATCCTGAATGGCGCTCAGCACGCGGCGGGCGACATCGGCCGGGGCCACGGTGTTGATGTTCTTCTCGACGGTGACCTGCACGCTCTCGCCCACCTTGCTCAGGCGTACCTGATAACGCTCGGCGCGGGCTTCACGCTCTTCCTTGGTCGGAGCACTGCCGAACATACGGCTGAAGAAGCCAGGCTCGTTCTGCTTGTCGTCAGGCTTTTCCGACAGGTTGATGTAGTACAGGCCCAGGCTGCGGTTGATGTCCTCGACACGCCACTGGCCACCCTGCTCCAGGGCCCGGCCCACGCCAGACCAGGCACGGTCCAGGTCCGAGCCCAGGAACAGCACCGGGTTGCCGCTGCCGTCTTCGCTCAGGGTGACACGGCTAGGTGCGTCGAAGTCACGCGCAGCCAGCAGCGATACCGAACCGCCCTTCTCGGCGCTGCGGCTCATGCTGGCAAGCATTTCGTCGACCAATAGCGCGTCGGCGCCGGTATTGGCCGAAGTGGACGGGAACGCAGTGTCGGCGGTGCTGCCGGCCGGGCGCTCGACGCTGACGATGTACACCTCGGAGGTGTTGCGCTGCACGCCGGGTTCGATACGCACACGCACACGCACTTCGCTGTCGCCACTGCTGGCAGTGCTCGACAGACGCTGACCGAGCGAGGCTGAGAGTTCGTCGAAACGCTGCCAGGTGGTGCTGAATTCACCGGTCTGCGGGCGCTCTTCAGCAATGCGGAAGCCATTGTCCTCGAAGAACTGGTGCGCCAC
Organism: Pseudomonas sp. NPDC086566; assembly: GCF_050280885.1. Lineage (NCBI taxonomy): Bacteria > Pseudomonadati > Pseudomonadota > Gammaproteobacteria > Pseudomonadales > Pseudomonadaceae > Pseudomonas > Pseudomonas sp. NPDC086566. The sequence continues at coordinate 194,886 of NZ_JBNNWD010000007.1, read as the reverse complement.
CGGCCATACTTCGGCCGGCGAATGCTGGGCCAGCACCCAGCGGCTGCTGCCACTGCGTTGCAGGGTGTAGTCGCTGGCTTCGGCGCCAGCGGTGAGCGGTTGCGGGCGGGGCACTTCGAACTCGCCAGTGGCGTGATCGTCAGCGACGTTGCGCGGGATCGGCAGCAACGGATCGAGGCGCTTGACGTTGCCGGCGTCTGGCGGCAACTGCATCGGCGCGGTCGGGTGCGCCTGCAGGTAATCGCTGCCGCGGTCGCGGAAATAGCCATCCTCGCCCCACAGCCAGCCACACCCACTGGTGCTGGAAATAATCAGGGCGAGCGCGGAAAGACCAGCCAGTCGCTTCATGCGGTGTACTTCCTCTTAAACCAGTACGCCGGACTGGCGCAAGGCAGTACGGACTTTTTCGTGGCAGCCTTCGCTCAGCCAGGTCAGCGGCAGGCGAATGCCCTTGTGCATCAGGCCCATTTCCACCAGCGCCCACTTGACAGGGATCGGGTTGGCTTCGCAGAACAGGTCTTTGTGCAGCGGCATGAGTTTTTCGTTGATAGCGCGGGCCTTCTCGGCATTGCCCTCAAGGGCGGCCTCGCACAGGTCGGCCATGGCGCGTGGGGCGACGTTGGCGGTGACGGAAATGTTGCCTTTGCCGCCCATCAGGATCAGCTCGACGGCAGTCGGGTCATCGCCGGACAGGACGATGAAATCCTTGTCGACACCTTCGAGGATGGCCTTGGCACGGGCCAGGTCGCCCGTGGCTTCCTTGATGCCGATGATGTTCTTGATCTTCGACAGGCGGATCACGGTCTCGGCCTGCATGTCGCAGGAGGTGCGACCGGGCACGTTGTAGAGGATCTGCGGAATGTCGACGGCTTCGGCAATGTGCTTGAAGTGCTGGTACAGGCCTTCCTGGGTCGGCTTGTTGTAGTACGGCACGACCAGCAGGCAGGCGTCGGCGCCGGCATTCTTGGCGTTCTGGGTCAGGTGCACGGCTTCGGTGGTGGAGTTCGCACCGGTGCCGGCGATCACCGGGATCGGCTTGTTGCTGCGCTTGACGCGCTCGACCACGTGCTTGATGACCAGGATGTGCTCTTCGACATCGAGCGTGGCCGACTCACCGGTGGTGCCGACTGCGACGATCGCGTGGGTGCCGTTTTCCAGGTGGAAGTCTACAAGTTTGTCGAGGCTGACCCAGTCCAGACGCCCTTGTGCATCCATGGGTGTGACCAACGCCACCATACTGCCCGCAATCATGTAACTGCTCCTGCCGGAAAAAGAGAGCGGTAATGGTACTGGGGGCATCGGCCTTGCACAAGCGAAGCAGGCGGGCGGAGCATTCCCCTCGGCGCCTTATTTCGCTACCCTTGATCCTTTGATCGGTGCAGCGCGGCCCGCCGGGCCGCCGACCCTGCTCCCCGGCCAGCGTCCACGTCCTCGCATGCGAGCCCCGGGCCCTGCCGACAGGAGGCTTTCGCCCGTCCTGCACCGACCGCTCATCGCTTTAGGAATGCTGCATGTCCACCCCCACCGTCCGCGAACAATTCCTTGTCATCAGCGCCTTGGGCCCCAACCCCATGGAGCTGGCCAACGTCCTCAGCCGCGCCGCCTTCGAAAACCGCTGCGCGGTGGTCACATCGCGCCTGAGCCGCCACGGCGAGACCAGCGCCCTGGTGCTGCAGGTAGGCGGCAGCTGGGATGCCCTGGCACGCCTCGAAGCCATGCTCCCGGGCCTGGGCAAGAAACACGGCCTGACCCTCGACGTGGTGCGCAGCGCCGACCAGGAAGTGCGCCCGCAGGCCCTGCCCTATGTGGCCTACGTCAGCGCCGCCTATCGCCCGGACATCATCAACGAGCTGTGCCAGTTCTTCCTCGACCACCGCGTCGAGCTCGAAGCCATGACCTGCGACACCTACCTGGCGCCGCAGACTGGCAGCAGCATGCTCAACGCCCAGTTCACCGTGATCCTGCCGGCTGGCACGCAGATCAGCTGGCTGCGCGACCAGTTCCTGGACTTCGCCGATGCCCTGAACCTCGATGCGCTGATCGAGCCATGGCGTCCACAGAACCCCATGTAAGGAAACCGACCATGGCAGTAGCCCTCGACCAACCCGTAGCCGACTTCCAGGCCCAGGCCACCAGCGGCCAGACCGTCAGCCTTGCCGAGCTCAAGGGCCGGCAGGTTGTGGTGTACTTCTATCCAAAGGACAGCACCCCGGGCTGCACCACCGAAGGCCAGGGTTTCCGCGACCAGCATGATGCCTTTGCCGCCGCCAACACCGTGGTGTTCGGCGTTTCACGCGATGGCATCAAGTCGCATGAAAACTTCAAGGCCAAGCAAGGCTTCCCGTTCGAGCTGATCAGCGACAAGGACGAGGCCCTGTGCCAACTGTTCGACGTGATCAAGCTGAAAAAGCTTTATGGCAAGGAATACCTGGGCGTCGACCGCAGCACCTTCCTGATCGACAAGGACGGTGTGCTGCGCCAGGAATGGCGTGGGGTGAAGGTGCCCGGGCATGTGGATGCCGTGTTGGCAGCGGCCCAGGCCTTGAGTAAAGGCTGATTTTGATTGGGGCTGCTTTGCAGCCCCAATTACATTCACAGCATCGGCGAGACGCTCGGCTCCTGCCGCGGCCAGGCATCCAGCACGGCCTTGATCAAGGTCGCCAGCGGGATCGCAAAGAAGATTCCCCAGAAGCCCCACAGCCCGCCAAACAGCAGCACCGCGCAGATGATCGCCACCGGGTGCAGGCTCACCGCCTCGGAGAACAGCAGCGGCACCAGCACGTTGCCATCCAGTGCCTGGATGATCGCATACACCGTCATCAGGAAGATGAACTGGTCGCCCCAGCCCCACTGGAACAGCGCGATCAACGTCACTGGCACGGTCACGACCACCGCGCCCACGTAGGGCACCACCACCGACAGCCCCACCAGCAGCGCCAGCAACGCGGCGTAATTGAGCCCCAGGCTGATGAAGGCAATGTAGGTGGCAATCCCGCAGATCAGGATTTCGATGCCCTTGCCGCGAATGTAATTGGCGATCTGCCGGTTCATCTCGCTACCCACGCGGTTCAGCAGGGTGCGCTGACGCGGCAGGTAGCCACTGACCCAGCGCCCGATCAGCTCGCGGTCCTTGAGGAAGAAGAACACCAGGATCGGCACCAGCACCAGGTAGATCATCGCGTTGACCAGCAGCGGCAGGCTCGACAGCGAGAAGGTCAGCGCCCATTGGCCGAACTTGCCGATTTCGCCGCGCACCGACTCGATCGCATGCAACACCTGCTCGTCCGACACCAGGTGCGGATAACGTTCCGGCAGCAATAGCAGCAGCGACTGCCATTTGCCGAGCATCCCCGGCAATTCGTTGAACAGCGTAATCAGCTGATGCCAGAGCAGCGGCACCAGCACCAGCATGAACACCGCCAGCGCCCCCATGAACAGGGCGAACACCAGCATCACCGCGAACCGGGTCGGCACCCGCATGCGCTCCAGGGCATTGACCAGGCCCTGCATCAGGAACGCCAGGACCATACCGGCCAGCACGGGCGCCAGCATGCCGCCGAGGGTGAGCACTGCGGTGAAGGCCAGGAACAGCAGGACCGCCAGCACCACCGCTTCCTCATCGGAGAAGTAGCGCTCTATCCAGTCGCGAAGCACTTTGAACATTGACGATCCTTGGGGTGGCTCAGGCCTTGCGCAGCCAATAGGTATAGGTACCGGCCTCGGCCGTTTCGTGCAGCAGGGTATGACCGGAAAGCTGGGCGAAAGTGCGGAAGTCGCGCTGCGAACCTGCATCGGTGGCGACCACTTTGAGGATCGCACCGCTGGCCAGGCGATTGAGTTCCATCTTCGCCTTGAGAAGCGGCAACGGGCAGTTCAGCCCGCTGGCGTCGAGTTCGGCGTCGCAGGTCAGGGGGTCACTCATCGGGCGCGTCTCCAGGGCGGGGCAGAAAGTCTTGGGTAAAGCTCGGTAGCATACCGCCACTGGTCGGCTCAGCGCGACCCGGCTACAGTAAGGCTTTTCATCGACGCGAGCTTCTGCATGAATCTACTGCGCCCTACCCTGCTGGCGCTGGCCTGCCTCATGGCCCTTCCCGGCCACGCCGACGACCTGCCGTCACTGGGCGACGCCAGTTCCGCCATCGTTTCACCCAAGCAGGAGCACGACCTTGGCCGCGCCTGGCTGAGCCTGCTGCGCGGCCAGGTCAACCAGCTCAACGACCCACAGCTCAAGGACTACGTCGAAACCACCGTCTACCGCCTGGCTGAAACCAGCCAGCTGCAGGACCGGCGCCTGGAATTCATCCTCATCGACAGCCGCGAGCTCAACGCCTTTGCCGCGCCCGGCGGCATCGTCGGCGTCAACGGCGGTTTGTTCCTCAATGCCCAGACCGAAGGCGAATATGCCTCGGTACTGGCGCACGAACTCGCGCACTTGTCGCAACGCCACTTCGCCCGCGGCGTCGAGGCCCAGCAGCGCATGCAATTGCCGATGATGGCTGCCTTGCTCGCCGGTATCGTGCTGGCAGCAGGCGGCGCCGGCGATGCCGGCATCGGCATGATCGCTGGCACCCAGGCGGCGGCTCTTCAGGAACAACGGCGCTTCTCGCGGCAGAACGAGCAGGAAGCCGACCGCGTGGGCATCCAGAACCTGGAAAGGGCCGGCTACGATCCGCGCAACATGCCGACCATGTTCGAACGCCTGGCGCGCCAGTACCGCTACGATGCCAAGCCACCAGAATTCCTGTTGACTCACCCGGTAACCGAATCGCGTATCGCCGACACCCGCAACCGCGCCGAACAGGCGCCCAAAGGCGGCGTCGAGGACAGCCAACGCTACCAGCTGATCCGCGCCCGCGTGGCACTCACTTATGAGGGTACTCCAGGTCTGGCAGCCAAGCGCTTCCGCGCCCAGCTCGATGAAGATCCAAAACTCGATGCCGCCCGCTATGGCCTGGCCCTGGCGCAGATCAAGGGCGGCCAGCTCAACGAAGCGCGAGAAAACCTCAAGCCATTGCTGGCCAAAGCGCCTAACGACATTACCTACAACCTGGCGCAGATCGACCTGGATATCACCAACAATCGCCTGGCCGACGCCCAGCAACGTGCCGAGCGCATGCAGGGGCTGTACCCGGGCAACTACCCGCTTAAACAGGTACGTGCCGACCTGCTGGTGAAGCAGAACAAGCCGGCCGAGGCCGAGAAGGTGCTGGAAGACCTGCTCAAGAGCCGGCCGGATGACCCTGACGTCTGGTACGACATGGCGGAAGTGCGCGGATTGTCGGGCAACACCATCGGCTTGCACCGCGCACGTGCCGAATACTTCACGCTGGTGGGGGATTTCGACCAGGCGGTACAGCAGCTGGACTACGCCAAGCGCCGGGCGGGCAGCAACTTCCCGCTGGCATCGCAGATCGACCAGCGCCAGCGCGAGATCATGGAACAGAAACGCATGGTTCAGGAGATGATGGGGCGCTGATGGCCTCTTTGCGGGTAAACCCGCCCCCACAAGGGATCGCATTCCCCTGTAGGAGCGGGTTAACCCGCGAAGAAGGCGACGCGGTCTAGCGTCAGGCGTTACCGGAGAGCTTCAGGCGAGCCGCCTGGGTAAAGTCGAGCATGCGGTTCAGCGGCTTGATGGCCTTCGGCACCAGCGCCGGGTCAACGAAGATCTCGTTGCTCCCGTGACGCAGGCAGTCCAGCACCCGCTCCAGGGTATTCATCGCCATCCACGGGCAATGCGCACAGCTGCGGCAGGCCGCGCCGTTGCCGGCCGTCGGCGCTTCGACGAACACCTTGTCAGGGCATAGCTGCTGCATCTTGTAGAAGATGCCGCGGTCAGTGGCGACGATGAAGGTCTTGTTCGGCAGGGTCTGTGCTGCCTTGATCAGCTGACTGGTAGAGCCTACCGCGTCGGCCAGCTCGATGACGGCTTCCGGCGACTCCGGGTGGACCAGGATGGCGGCATCCGGGTACAGCGCCTTCATGTCGGCCAGCTGGCGCGACTTGAACTCTTCGTGAACGATGCAGGCACCGTCCCACAGCAGCATGTCGGCACCGGTCTGCTTCTGGATGTAACGGCCCAGGTGCTGGTCCGGGCCCCAGATAATGGTCTCACCGTTATCCATCAGGCTTTCGACGATCTCCAGCGCGCAGCTGGAGGTCACCACCCAGTCAGCCCGTGCCTTCACCGCAGCAGAGGTGTTCGCATAAACCACCACGGTACGCTCGGGGTGCTGGTCGCAGAAGGCCGAGAACTCTTCGACCGGGCAGCCCAGGTCAAGCGAACAGGTGGCCTCCAGGGTCGGCATCAACACGCGTTTTTCCGGGGTAAGGATCTTGGCGGTTTCGCCCATGAAGCGCACACCCGCGACGATCACCGTCTCGGCAGGGTGGTTCTTGCCGAAGCGGGCCATTTCCAGCGAGTCGGACACGCAACCGCCCGTCTCTTCAGCCAGGGCCTGGATGACCGGGTCGCAGTAATAGTGGGCTACCAGCACGGCATTCTGCGCTTTCAGCTCGGCAGCGATGGCCGCACGGTATTCGGCCTCCTGCCCGGCGGTCAGCGGGTTGGGCTGCTTGGCGTCAAGATGGGCCTGAACCAACAGGCGTTCGGAAATCTGGGTCATGATCGCTGGACCTGCAGGCGCGCGTGCGCGTCAAATCGAGTGTATCACCCGGCCCTGGCAGATCGGCTAAGGGTGCCGGACGGCATGCACGCCGCCACGGCCCTCTGCGGGCGCGGATTGTTATCGGACGCCGAAGGCTACAGACAATCAGGGGAATTCTAAAGTGGTTTTTGTGGCGCCTGAACCGGCCTCTTCGCGGCTGAAGCCGCTCCCACAGGTACTGCGCAGGTCTCAGGCCTGAGGTGTTCCTGTGTGTTCGGCTTTAGCCGTGAAGAGGCCGGTTCAGGTCAACCCCTCAACCCTGCGGTTGCATGGCGGCAAAATGCGCCGCCAGCAACATGGCGAACGCTTCGACCGTCATCTTCTTGCCGTTGAAATCGACCATGCCATCGGCATAGTGCAGGCTCGACACCACATCGTTGCCCTGCACAGTGGCCAGGCCGCTCTGCAGCGCCATCATGCCGACCATCTCCCCGGCCTGGCCGGACTGCATGGCAATCGCCTGGGCATCGGTCTGCCCTTCCAGCAGCGCCTGCAAGGTCGCCAGGTCGCCGATCATCGGCTTGGACAACGTCAGCTTGCTCTTCACCTCGGTGATCAACTGCTTGCTCAACTGGTCAGGTGGCAGGTCGAACGAGGTCGGGTTGGAAAAGTCCATCGACAGTTCGAAGCGGCTCTCGCCGTTGGCAGTGCGCAACGCCAGGTTGTCGATCGCCAGCTTGGGCCTGGAGGCCAGCAACTGTTGCAGATCGCTGTGGAACCGGGCTTTCTCCGCCTCGTCCATCTGGATTTCCGGCACCGGTTGACCGGCAGCCTGGGCGGCTTCGAACTCCGGCAGGTGGGCCTGGTACCACTTCGACAACGACTGCAAGGCCGGCGCATTGAGCGACTTGATGCTCACGCCCATCTGCACATTGCCGACCGCACGGCCATCCCAGGTGATATCAGCCACCCGATAATCCACGCGCCCCGCCACGGTGTCCGGACCATCCAGAGTCTGCTGAACAGTCTGTTGCAGCCCCTTGAGCACCAGTACCTGCTGCTTGTCACCTAAGGTCGCCTTGGCCTGCGCCAACAGCATGTCGACATCGCCAACGTACACGGCGTCGTGCTTGCTGGCCGCGAGGTTGCCGCCAACCTTCAGGCCCGAAAGCTCGAGGGTGGTCGGCGGCTGGTCGTCGCCGACCAGCTTCATCTCGAAGCGATCGGCGCTGCCGTGGAACTTCGACGCCTTGCCTTGCTGATCCCCGCTGACCTCCAGGGTCATGCCGGAGAAGTCCAGGCTGCTGCCATTGGCCTCGGTGTGCTTGAGCGGTGCCACCGTGATATTGCTGTCGACGTTGCCGGAAAAGCCCAGGCTGGTATGCGCGCGGATCGGCGATTGCTCGCCTGCCGCAGCGAACCAGGGCGCAGTCAGGTCATCCTTTTGCAAGCTGCTGGTGCTGGCGGCCAGCACGGGCATCAGTTGCAGCGCCCTGACCCGCGACCAAGGGAACGGGCCGTGTTCGATCTGGTCGGTCACGCCCAGGTCGAAGCTGAGCACTTCGCCATGGCCGAGATTGATGTCGTTGGCCTTGAGCCGATACTGCGCCGTGCTGCTGAACAAATGCTGATCGAGGGATACCAGCTCGACAGTCATGCTGCCGCCATAGTTGACCAGGGCTTTCCTGAGCTGTTCGTTGCTGCGGCCGACAGCGTTTTCCAGCTCCCCTGGCAGTTGCTTGCCGGTGTACCAGGCGCCAGCGGTGGTCACGACGGCAATGGCGAAAGCCAGGCCGCAAAGGATGCCTACTGATTTCTTCATGAATAGAACCGATCGATGTCCATATGGGCAGATTCGCAGCCAATCGGCTGCGAGGGGTGCAAAAGGATATCATTGCCACGCCAGCCCCGTGACGCCCCCAAAGCCGAAAGGATCAATTTGGGAAACGTCCGACGATCGTTAATTTTTACGAACATTTAACTCGCTCGAAACCGCAAAAAAACGCGCAAAAATTGAACATTCAGGGTGTTTACCTAAGAAATATTTCAATTTCGCAACATCTTGTCATGTTTAACTTGACGCCCCCCTACCAATCGTTTTTTATTTTCACCACCTCGCTCAGCGCCCGATCCACGAAGAAGAAAAAGTCGCGCCGTCATGATGCTCGGATGCCCCTGCCCGCACGCTTCAACCTCCTCGCCACGGCACTGCAAGCCTGACGTCGGCGCCTAGCCCGCGCCTATCTCTGCTCCAAACAAAAAGGTGAACAACATGGAGCCACACCAGCATGCAGCATGACCACAACGCCACCGGCAACGGCCAATTCCGTAAATCCCTGCGCCTCTGGCACGTAGTCATCATCGGTCTGGCGTACCTTACGCCGATGACCGTGTTCGACACATTCGGCATCGTGTCCGGCGTTACCAACGGCCACGTTCCCAGTGCCTATCTGCTGGCCCTGGCCGGCGTTCTGTTCACCGCTGTGAGCTACGGCACACTGGTTCGCCGTTTCCCGCAGTCCGGCTCCGCCTATACCTACGCCCAACGCGCCATCAACCCGCACGTGGGCTTCCTGGTCGGCTGGTCTTCGCTGCTGGATTACCTCTTGCTGCCCATGGTCAACGCCCTGCTGGCCAAGCTCTACCTTTCGGCGATGTTCCCTGAAGTGCCGGCGTGGATGTGGGTGGCCGGCTTCGTCACCCTGATCAGCCTGATCAACATGCGCAGTATCAACCTGGTCGCGCACTTCAACCTGTTGTTCGTGGTGGTACAGCTGATGATCATGTCGGTGTTCATATACCTGTGCATTCGCGGCCTGGGTCAGGGCGAAGGGCTGGGGAGCACCTGGAGCCTGATCCCGTTCGCCGACTCGCAGACGCAACTCAGCGCCCTGGCTGCCGGCGCAACCATCCTGTGCTTCTCGTTCCTGGGCTTCGACGCAGTGACCTGCCTGTCCGAAGAAACCAAGGAGCCAGGCAAGATCATCCCGCGCGCGATCTTCCTCACCGCCCTGATCGGTGGCGTGGTGTTCATCGCGGTGTCGTACTTCATGCAGGCCTACTTCCCGACCAACGCACGCTTCCACGACCCGGAAGCAGCACTGCCGGAAATCGCCTTGTATGTCGGTGGCAAGCTGTTCCAGTCGGTTTTCATCGCCTGCACGGTGATCAACACCATCGCCTCGGGCCTGGCTTCGCAGACCAGCGTATCGCGCCTGCTGTACGTGATGGGCCGCGACAATGTGATCCCGAGCGGCGTGTTCGCCCGCCTGCACTCGCGCTACAAGACGCCGATCGTGAACATCGCCGTGGTCGGCGTGATCGCCCTCTCGGCCATCTTCTTCGACCTGGTCACCGCTACCTCAATCATCAACTTCGGCGCCCTGGTCGCATTCAGCTTCGTCAACCTGTCGGTGATCAGCCACTGCTACCTGCGCGAGGGCAATCGCCAGGGGCTGGCCAACAAGATGAAGTACCTGGTGCTGCCAACCATCGGCTTCTGCATCATCGCCAAGCTCTGGCTCGACCTCAACGAGCATTCGTTGATCTTCGGCGGCCTCTGGGCACTGGCCGGGCTGCTGCACCTGGCCTGGCTGACCAAGGCCTTCCGGGTCTCGCCACCGAACTACGTCGCTGATTGACTCAAGCCACCGACAACGCCCGCGCCTGAACGCGGGCGTTGTTGTTGCCCGATAAGGAAAGTCCTCATGCTGCTGCGTCGCCTGTCCATCCAGTGGAAAATCACCCTGCTTGCCGGCCTCTGCCTGCTGGTCATCGTCGCCTTGCTGGTCGCCAGCTCACTGACCCAGTCGCGGCGCAGCGCGGCGCTGGTCAACCAGGCCAACACCGAAATGCTCGAACACAGTGCGCGCCTGCGCCTGCAGGCCCACGCCGAAACCCAGGCGCTGCGCATCCAGCGCTATTTCATGGACGCCTACCAGTACGGTAACGGCTTCGCTCGCCTGGTCCAGGTGCTCAAGGCTCGGGGTGGCAGCGAACTGCGCACCGAGCTGACCCGCCAGGCCCACGCCAGCCTGGCCGGCAACCCGGACGTGATCGGCCTGTACCTGGTGTTCCAGCCCAATGCGCTGGACCACCTGGATCATCAGTTCATCGGCCAGGAGGCCAGCGGCAGCAACGAAAGCGGACGTTTCTCGCTGTACTGGTCGCAACCCCGCCCTGGCACCCTGGAACTGGAAGCGATGCCCGAGTCCATGCTGGGCGACAACAGCCCCGGCAGCAATGGCCTGGCCAAGAACCGCTGGCTGACCTGCCCGCAGGAAACCACCCGGGCCTGCGTGCTTGAACCCTACCTCGACGAGGTCAACGGCCACCAGGTGCTGATGACCAGCATCGCCCTGCCCCTGCTGGAAAATGGCAAGGTGGTGGGCGTGGTCGGCCTGGACATCGGCCTGGACAACCTCCAGCAACTGAGCCTGGATGGCCGCCAGGAGCTGTTCGATGGCCAGGGCCAGGTCAGCATCGTCAGCGCTGCCGGCCTGCTCGCCGGGCATAGCCGTGACGCCGGCAAGCTGGGCCAGCCGCTGGACAAAGAAGTGGATCAGGGCCTGCTGCGCGTCACCCGGCCGTTCGCGCCAATCCCTGACGCCACCCCGTGGCAGGTGCAACTGGAACTGCCTGAGGGAGTGCTGCAAGCGCCGGCCCTGGCCCTCAACCAGCGCCTGGACGCCCATAACCAGAGCGCCAACCTGACCAGCCTGCTGATCGGCCTGGCCGCCGCCATCATCGGCCTGTTGCTGGTCTGGCTGACGGCGCGGGGCGTGACCCGGCCGATCCTCGCCGTGGCCGCCCGGCTGAAAGACATCGCCAGTGGCGAAGGCGACCTGACCCGTCGCCTGGACTACGCCCGTCAGGACGAACTGGGCCAGCTGACAGCTTGGTTCAACCGCTTCCTCGACAAGCTGCAGCCGGTGATCGCCCAGGTCAAAGGCTCCCTGCTCGAAGCCCGCGGCACCGCCGACCAATCCGCCGCCATCGCCAGCCAGACCAGCAATGGCATGCAGCAACAGCAGCGGGAGATCGAACAGGTCGCCACCGCCGCCAACGAAATGAGCGCCACCGCCCAGGATGTCGCCCACAACGCGGCCCAGGCAGCGCAGGCCGCACGCGGCGCCGATCAGGCCAGCCGTGAAGGCTTGCAGTTGATCGCCAGCACCCGCCAGACCATCGACCAGCTGGCCACCGGCATGGACACCGCGATGGGCGAAGCCCGAGCGCTGGAGCAGCGCAGCGAGCAGATCGGCTCGGTGCTTGAGGTGATCCGCGCAATTGCCGAGCAGACCAATCTGCTGGCCCTCAACGCCGCCATCGAGGCCGCTCGCGCAGGCGAGGCCGGGCGTGGCTTTGCCGTGGTCGCCGATGAAGTGCGCAGCCTGGCCCAGCGCACCCAGGTGTCGGTGGAAGAGATTCGCCAAGTGATCGAAGGGCTGCAGCAAGGCACCCAGGACGTGGTTGGCGCCATGCATGAAGGCCAGCGCCAGGCCCAGGCCAGCGCCACGCGCATGGAGCAGGCGCTGCCCGCACTGGAGCGCATCGGCGAGGCCGTGGCAGTGATCAGCGACATGAACCTGCAGATTGCCTCGGCGGCCGAGGAGCAGAGCGCGGTGGCCGAGGAAGTGAACCGCAATGTGGCCGGGATTCGCGACGTGACCGAATCGCTGTCGGGCCAGGCGGATGAATCGGCACGCATCAGCCAGGCGCTCAATCGACTGGCCAACCAACAGCAGGCAATGATGGAACAGTTTCGCGTCTAGCCTGTAAGGGCCTCTTCGCGGGTACAGCGCAGCTCTCAAGACCCGTGATATCCCTGTGTGAGCGGGTTCACCCGCGAAGAGGCCAGCACAGCCAACATAGAAACATCGCTATTTACCGAGCACACCCCATGCAAACCGCAACCCGTTCTTCCTTCTTCGACCTAACCAGCGAACAGGGCCTGTTACGCACCTCGATCGCCGTCACCTTGTTCATCGCCACCATCGGTATCGGCTTCGGCCTGGCCTCCGGCTCGTTCTCGATCGTCTTCGACGGCGTCTATTCGCTGGTCGACGCCAGCATGAGCGGCCTGTCGCTGGTGGTGGTCAAACTGATCACCTCGCACGCCACCAGCCTGCAACTCTCGCGCAAGCTGCGCGAGCGCTTCACCATGGGCTTCTGGCACCTGGAGCCGATGGTCCTGGCACTCAATGGCATCCTGCTCAGCGGCGTTGCCATCTACGCGCTGATCAACGCTGTCAGCAGCCTGCTGCAAGGTGGCCGCCACCTGGAGTTCGGCATCGCCATGGTCTATGCGCTGCTGACCGTGGTCGCCTGCGCGACCATCGCTGTGGTGGAGCATCGCGCCAACGGCAAGCTGAAGTCGGACTTCGTGCGCATGGACGTCAAAGGCTGGGTGATGTCGGCCAGCATTACCGCCGCCCTGCTGATCGCCTTCTGCTTCGGTTACGCCGTGCAGGGCACACAATGGGAATGGGTATCGCCGTACATCGACCCGGCGGTATTGGCACTGGTCTGCCTGGTGATCATTCCGCTGCCGCTGTCGGTGGTGCGTCAGGCGCTGTCAGAGATTTTCCTGGTGACACCGGGCGACCTCAAGCTGCATGTCGACACCGTCGCCCGGCAGTTCGTCGCCAGGCACGGGCTGAAGTCCTACAAGGCCTACGTGGCCAAGGTCGGGCGCTCACGCGAAATTGAACTCTATTTCATCGTGCCGGCAGACATGCCGCCGCGCTCGATCGCCGAGTGGGATGCCTTGCGTGACGAAGTCGGCGAGGCCGTCGGCGGCGAAGGCCCGGATCGCTGGATCACCGTGGTGTTCACCGGCGACCCGGCCTGGGCGGAATAACCCCCCGCGTCAGTACTCGCGGCCGTCCAGCTGGCCGAGGTCAGCAGCCAGTTGCAGGCGCGCGGTGTACCAGTCGACCACCGACGCGACCCGCCGTTGCTGCGCGCTGGCCAGATCGTTCTGGGCATTCAGCAGCTCGATGATGCTGCCGACTCCGGCCTTGTACCGCCCCAGCGCCACCCGGTGCGACTGTTGGGCGCTGGCGACCAGCCGACGGCTGATGACCAGCGCCTGGGTACGCGCCTCCAGCGACTGGCGGCTGCGCCAGACGCTCAGGGCGATGGCCCGCTGGGCACCATACAGGTCCTGCTCCCGCGCTGCCGCTTCCGCCTCGGCCGCCCGCGCCCGGCGGCGGGCCAGAAAGCCATCGAAGATCGGCACGCTGACCTGTACGCCCACGGTCCAGGTTTCGATCTGCTGCCGCGAGGCCACTTGTTCGACCGGAGTATCCTCATGCCGGTAGTCGCTGTACAGCGAGATCGTCGGCCGCCCCTGGGCCCGCTCCGCCTCGGCCTTGGCCAGGCTGGAGGCCCATTGGGCGCGAGCGCTGTCCACTGACGGGTGGGTCTGCCGGGCCTGCTCCATCAACGCATCGACACTTTGCATGAAGCGCGCTTCCTGGCCTTGGGGCTCGTCCAGTGCTTCCAGGCGCAGCGGCGCGGAAGGCGACAGGTTCAAGGCGCTGGCCAGCGCACCGTGGGCAATGGCCAGGTCACCTTCGGCCAACACCCGCTCCAGTTGCGCCTGCTCGAAGGTGGTCTGCGCCTGCAGGCGATCAGCGCGCTCCCCTGCCCCGGCCTGGTGCTTGGCGGTGGTCACCCGCAAGCTGTCGGCTGCCAGCGCCTCGATACTGCGCCGGGCCTCGAGCAAGGCGCTGCTGGCCTGCACCTGGTAGAACGCCTTGCTGGTGCCGAGTACCACCTGCTGGATCTTTTCCACCCGACTGCTGCTGGCCGCATTGAGCAACTGGCGGGCGCTTTCCACCCTGGCGTCGCGCAGGCCGAAGTCGTACAGCACCCAGTTGAGGCTCAGCCCGTAGCCGCTGGTCCGGGCATCGAGGCTGGAGTTAGCTTCGGGGAAACCGTCATAACGCGTTTTGCGGTTGGCCCGGCCAGTGTTCGCCTGCCCCTGCAAGGTCGGCCAGTAGGCCGAGCGTTCGGCCTCCATGCTGGCCTGGCTGCTCAACTCCGTTCGCCAGGCGGCCTGCAGCTCGGGGTCGGCGCACAAGGCCATGGCCACGGCGCGGGACAAGGACAGCGGCTGGTCGCCAGGCCATGGCCCGGGGCAGGCTTGCAAGGGCTGCGCGGCCTGGCCCTGAAGGCCGCACAGACAAAGCACCAGGGCCAGCATTGCGCGGCGCTTCATCATGCGCTCGTCACCCGCCCGTCGAGCAGCGCCACCACGCGCTGGGCCGAGCGGATGGTATCCGGCCGATGGGCGACGATCACGCGGGTTATGTGCAGCGCTTCCAGCGCCTGGTTGACTGCCGCCTCGCGCTGGATGTCCAGGTGGCTGGTGGCTTCGTCGAGGAACAGCAGCTTCGGGCGCCGGTACAGTGCGCGGGCCAGCAGGATACGCTGCTTCTGCCCGCCGGAGAGCACTGCGCCCATGTCGCCGACCAGCGTGTTGTAGGCCATCGGCATGCGCGCGATGTCGTCATGCACGGCAGCCAGGCGTGCACACTGTTCGACCCAGGCCGGGTCGGCGTCAGTGGCGAAGAAGCTGATGTTGTCGGCGATCGAGCCGGCGAACAGCACGTCGTCCTGCAGCACCGTGGCGCTGATCCGGCGCAGCCGGCCTATCGAGCGGGCGTCGACGGGCTCGCCATCGAGCAGTACCTGCCCTTCCACCGGTGCGAGGATGCCCAGCATCACGTTCAGCAACGTACTTTTGCCGCAACCTGAAGGGCCGACGATGGCCAGCGACTCACCCGGTTCGATGACCAGCGAAACGCCGTCCAGTACCCACGGCTCGTAGGCGTTATAGCGGAACCTCAGCTGACGCACTTCCAGGCGCGGCACAGGCCCTGCGTCTGCCTCCGGCAATGGCGGCGACTGCGGTTCGGCGGCCTCCAGCACAATGTCGGACAGGCGCTCACCATGCAGGCGCAGCATTACCACGTCGACCAGCTTGTCGATCAGCCCGGACACGCGGCTGTTGAACTGGTCCTTGTAGGCACTGAAGGCGATCAGCATGCCGGCGCTGAAAGCACCGTCCATCACCTGCCGGGCGCCCAGCCAGATCACCAGCAGGGTCACCAGGCCGAACAGCAAACCGTTGAAGGCGCGGTACAGCAGTTGCAGCTTCTGCGGGCGCAACCCGGCATTGATCTCGTCGATCAGCAGGCCACTCCAGGTCGTCGCGCGCTGCTCCTGATGAGCGAACAGCTTCAGCGTACGCACGCCGCGCATGGTTTCGAGAAAATGGCTCTGCTGCCTGGCTGCATGTACCAGTTCATCTTCACTGGCCCGCCGCAGCGGCCCGAACCAGGCCCAGCGCGCCAACCCGTAAAGCACCATGGCAAACACCGCAATGAACGCCAATGGCGGGCTGTAGAGAAACATCAGGACCAGCGTGACCACGGTCATCAGGCCATCGAGCAGGGCTTCGATGAACGAGGTGGTGAGGGTGCGCTGGATCGCCTTGAGCGAACCGAAGCGAGAAATGATATCGCCCAGATGGCGCCGCTCGAAGAACGCCACCGGCAGGCGCACCAAGTGGTTGAAGACATTGATCTGCCACTGGCTGCCAAGCAGCGTACCCAGGTACATCAGGGCCCACGAACGCCCCAGCGACAGCACCTGCTGGGCCAGCAACATCAGGCCGAAGCCGATGGCCAGTACTGCCAGCAGGTCGCGATCGGCGCTGACCAGCACTTTGTCGATCACCGTCTGCATGAAGAACGGCGCCAGCACCGTGCACAGCTCCAACGCCAGGCCCAGCGCCAGTACCTGGGTGAACACGCCGCCAAATCCCTCGACCTTGCCCAGCAAGCGCCGCAGGGACAGCCGCGTCTTCACCTCGCCCGGCTGGAAATCGCTGTGAGGCCATAGCTCCAGGGCGACGCCGGTGAAGGCCCTGGAGACCTCTTCAAGGCCAAGCTTGCAAACTCCGCGCGCCGGGTCATGGATGACCACGCCACGCGGGCCGACCTCCTTGAGCACCACGAAGTGATTGAATTCCCAGTGCAGTATGCACGGCAGACGCAATTGCGGCAGGGCCTCCAGCTCCAGACGCAGCGGTCGCGTGGCCAGGCCCAGGTGACCGGCCATGGCCATCAGTTGCTTGAGCGTGGCCCCCTTCATGGAAGGCGCGAGCTTCTGGCGCAGGCCCTGCATGTCGTGCACCTGGCCATGATAGGCGGCAACCATGGCCAGGCAGGCCTGGCCACATTCGGCAGCCTCGACCTGCAGCATCACAGGCAGCTTGCGGCCAATGCCGAAGCTCAGGGAATGGTACAGGCTCACAAGCGTTTTCCTATGCCGCGCAGGGGCTCGAGCAACCACTCGTAGAGCGGCAGCTCCTCCAGCATGATGTCCGCGTCCAGCTGCATGCCGGAGCGCAGGGGTTCTTCACTGCCGCGGGCGAACAGGCTTTGCCGCTCCAGCGTGACCTTGACCCGATACAGCGGCCCTTGTTCGCGCAACGCCTCGGAGGGCACGCCAACGCTCATGACCTCGTCAGCCGGCATGGCGCTGCGGGAAACCGAGGCCACGGTGCCGCGGGCCAGGCCAAAATGCTGGTAGGGGAAGGCCTGGTAGCGCAGCAGCACGATATTCCCTGGCCGTACGAAGCCGGCCGAGCGACTGGGCACATGCAGCTCGGCGTACAGCCTGCTGTCCTGCGGTACCAGGCTAAGCAGCGGGCGACCGGTATCGGCGCGCGCCCCGTTGACCACGCCTAGCGCCGCCACCTCCCCGGCCACCGGGGCGGTGATCATCACCTGGCGCTTGACCTCGCTTTCCAGCAGGCTGCTCTGGCTCTCCAGCAACCGGCGCTGCAGCTCTGCCATCTGCTTGGTCTGCTTGTACGGCAATTCGGCAAGTTCGGCGCGCAACCCGGCGCTTTCGTTGCGCAGGGCCAGCAGCGAGCGGTTCAGTTCTTCGGCGCGAAGGCGCATTTCCAGCACGGCATCCTGACGGGCCTGGAGCAGGTCACGGGAAACGAAGTCCTGACGTTGCAGCTCGGCGTAGCGTTCGGCGATTCCCTGGGCCAGGGCCAGGCGCTGGCGAGTCAGGGCAATCTGCGCGGCGACTTTTTCCTGTTCGCCTTCCAGCATGCCGAGGCGACGGGTCTTGCCCTCACGTTCTTGCTGGTGAAGCACGCGGGTTTCGTCGATTTCGTCGGCCAGGCTGTTGTTGCGCCGGGCAAGCAGGCGGCTGATGGCATCCTGGTTGGCAGCGGCCTCACCGTTGCGGGTGTCACTGGCCAGGGTCAACAGCACCTGTCCCGCCTTGACGTGCTCGCCATCGCTGATCTGAAGGTCCTGCACCACCCCAATCTGCGGGGCGAAGACCTTGACCACCCCGGCTTCGGGCACCAGCACGCCGCTCACGGCTTCACGCCGCGTATAGCTGGCAAAGGTGATGAACAGGCTTACGGCGATGCAGAACAGCAGCGCACAGGCGCTGGCGATGCGCAAGGACGGTGGCGATACCAAGATGACGCTGCCCAGGTCGTTGCGTGCCCCTGATTGCAGTGCTTCCTTACGAAATAGCATTCCCTGGCCTACTACTGGCAGTTGCGAAATCGCCCGTAGCAAGTCCGGCTTCGGGCCAGGCCAGACTAATCAAGCCAGTCACAACGGGCACTAGTACAGATGCACTAGTGCGCGACGCAGCGAGAACGGCATCACATTGTGGCACTAGGACATTAGGTCACCCGTGCTATTGCTTCAAGCGGCAGCCCCTTCACATCATTTGCCAGGTCCGGTAACGCTTTGCCGGTGACGGAACAACACAACTTGAAGAGGACTCATCCGTGAATACCGAACTTGAAAACCTGCGCACACTCGACGATGACGAACTGGAACAGGTCAGTGGTGGCATTTCAGCTTTTGGCTACCACGCCGATGCCAGCGTCGTTAACTATGGCCAAGGCTCGATCTTGCATGTGAGCTGGGGCAGTAACGGCGGCAAGTACAACTTCTTCGAACTGAAGCTGTGCTGATTGGCCAGGCCCGCAGCCTTTGAGGATGTGGGCCTTCGCCGTTCTGGCAGGCCCGGAACGACAAAGCCCGCGACCATTGCTGGTTGCGGGCTTTGTGTTACTGCATATGGTGGGTCGTGTAGGATTCGAACCTACGACCAATTGGTTAAAAGACAATTGGGATCTAGGCAGAAATTTCCACCTAGGGAGGGGTTTTAAGCACCATTCCAGCGCCTAGGCACGCAGCCTCTAATGAAATCCACATTAGAGGCATGGCAATGACACACCCGAAGAAAGCAAAACGAGCTGGTAAGGTTTCCACCAAAGGCGGCACCGGTAAGTCCACTGGGTCCACCAATTTGGGGGCATTCACTGCAGACGCTGGGCTGCGCACCCTCCTCATCGATCTGGACCCCGTCCAGCCCTCCGCATCCTCCTACTTCCCCCTGGAGTACACCGCCCCGGGCGGCATTTTCGAGCTGCTGTCGTACAACGAGACCGACCCGGCCAAGATCATCTCCCGCACGTCGATCAAGAATCTCGACGTCATCATCTCGAACGACGCCAACAACCAGCTCAACAACCTCATACTGCAGGCGCCTGATGGCAGACTGCGACTAGCCAACCTTATGTCGGCTTTCGATGCCGATTACGACCTGATCCTCTTTGACACCCAGGGCGCCCGCTCTGCGATGCTGGAGATGGTCGTTCTTGCATCCGACATCATCCTCTCTCCCCTCCCCCCGAACATGTTGGCCGCGCGCGAATTCAGCCGTGGGACCATCCATATGATGGATGGCCTGCGCAGTTACGCACGCCTCGGCCTCACCATTCCCCACATCAACATCATCATCAACGGCCTGGATGAAACTGCTGACGCGCGCGAGATCCACCGCACCGTCCGTGAAATCTTCGACGGGAACCCTGACTACACCGTCCTGCAATCGATCATTCCAGATGCCGTCATCTTCAAGAAAGCCGCGAGCCAAGGCGTGCCTGCCCATCGGCTTGAATATCGTCAACCGTCGAACCGTAAGTCGCCGTCGGCGCTGAGCGTCATCCGCAACCTGGCTATCGAGGCGTTTCCAGAATGGAAAGACCGCTTCGAGGCAATGACTGAAGAGCGTGTAGCCCAGATCGCCAGGGAGGCACGCCGCGATGAGTAAGCACACGATTACCGAGGCTGCCGGGATTACGGCCGATGAAGTCCTCAGGATTGGGAAACTCTACAGCTCCAATGAGTTACGCAGCATTCAGAAAAAGCTGACATCTGCGTCTGGAGACCTGCACAAGCTAGCCAACGGCTGGAAGGTGGGTGCCGGCTTGCTCGGTTCGCTCGGTGACCTTCTGAGCAGTGAACAGCGCGAGTTACTGCGTAGTACCGCACAACTCATTGATTCGATCGGTCACAACGTGACCCATGCGAAGGAAAAACGCGTTCGTTCCGAAAAAGAAACGAAACGCCGCCAAGATGCGCGTGATGCTCAATCGAAACAGCTGGTAGCTCGTACATTCCCTTTGCCAACCGACACTCACGAAGAACTCCTGGAAACCATCAAAGCCGCACTCATCCTGAATCGTGCACGGCAGTTCTACACCTCCTACAACCCTTCTGAATTCAACGTTTACGTCAGAAACGAGCTGAAGACACCTGCTCGGCTGCATGGGCATTCAGTGGAGCAGCACCGAGCCGGGAATATCAGATCACTCCGCTACTTCATGATCAGCGACCTGACCAGCCACCTAGCTTATGACGATGGTTCATCGGTGGAGGAACGCCTGCGACTCCTGCAGGAGAAAGTGGCCGAAGCTGTTTCCCTGGCAGTCCTGACAGCAGACGAACGCGAGACACTGCGCCTCTGGCAAGAAGCCCTGGTGCCTGCAGCGAATAGGCAGGAGGGCCGGGCATGAGCACGATGGACAAGCAGAAGGTCCTGGACAAAGTCACCAAGCTGATGGCCTTAGCCAACAGCCCAGGAGCAAACACGAACGAGGCCGCGACCGCATTGCGCCAGGCCCGCACCCTCATGTCTAAATACAACATCGAGACTGAAGAGGTACGTGCCTGCCAGGTAGAGGAAGCAAGCGTTCCCACACAGACACGGCGCTCGCCTTCGGATTGGCAGCACTCGCTTGCGGCGACGTGCGCTGCCGCCTTTGACTGCAGCCACCTGTCCTACTACCACCCCGAGAGAGGGTACTGCTTTAAGTTTCTGGGCAAGGGTATTGGTCCGGATTTATCCGCCTATGCCTACAGCAGTTTGATTCTTCAACTGCAGAAAGCCCGTCGCGAGCATGTGGCTCAGCAGAAGCGCTGCCAGCTGAAAACCAAACGTCGTCGTGGTCAGCTCTTCGCCGAGGGCTGGATCGGCGCAGTGGCTTCGAAAGTCAGAGAGTTTGCCGGTGATATGGATCCGGAGACACAGGCTGATATCACTGCTTACTTGAGCTTGCATCACCCGCAGTTGAGACGCTTCAACATCACACCGAGTGAAGCTAAAGGCAATGACCGTAGCTCGCTGCAAGCAGGCATTCATCAGGGCCAGCAGGCTCAGCTCCACCGTGGAGTCGGCCGAACTCAGCAAACAGCGATTTCCCAAGGAGGTGCCAGATGACCGATCTGACTCTCTCCCCCCCTCATTCTATCGAGGCTGAGCAAGGTGTCCTGGGCGGGCTGATGCTGGATAACGAAGCGTGGGATCTAGTCGGAGATCAGCTACAAGCGGACGACTTTTTCCGCTCCGAACACCGGCTGATTTTCACTGCGATCAGAGAATTGTCCGAAAAAAACAGCCCATTCGACGTAGTCACCATTTTCGAGGCGATGGCCGTCCCCGAGGAGGTTGGAGGCCTTTCGTATCTCGCCGAGCTGGCGAAGAACACGCCATCTGTTGCGAATATCCAATCGTACGCAGAAATCGTGCGCAACCGGGCTCACCTTCGCCGCATCATGTCGCTGTGCTTCCAAGGAACCAGAGATGCGGCTGAACTAGCTGCCGACGCGACAGAGGTCCAGGATACGCTCGAGCAGAGGCTATTTAAGCTCGGCGAAGGTCGAGTCGTAAGCGAATTCGCAGACATGAACCAGGCCCTGCTCTCGGTCGTCGACAAGATTGACGCCAACTTCAACGGCCATGTAACCGTGACAGGCGTGCCAACCGGTATCACTGAGCTTGATGAGATGACGCGCGGCCTGCAGCCAGCGGACTTGATCATCGTCGGTGCACGCCCCTCAATGGGAAAAACCTCGTTCTGCTTGAGCATCGTCGATGCGGCGCTGACCAATTCGCCTGACGAAATCGTGCTGGTTTTCAGCATGGAGATGCCTACCGAGGCCCTGATCTATCGGATGCTGGCCATTCTTGGCCACATCGATCTGAGCAGACTGCTATCCGGTCAGCTGCAGGATGACGACTGGCCCAAGCTATCCGCCGCCGTCCATCGCATGAACGCCTATGGCAACCGACTGGTCATCGATGACAGCGCGAACCTGACCCCTGCCGCTATGCGGGCCAAGGTCCGACGTGCTAGCCGGCGCTTCGGGAAGCCTTGCTTGATCATGGCGGATTACCTGCAGCTCATGCGGAGCCCAGGCCAGGAAAACAGGGTCAACGAAATCAGCGAAATCTCCCGATCACTCAAGGGTATCGCGAAGGAGTTCAACTGCCCCTTCATGGCTCTCTCGCAGCTCAATCGGGACCTTGAGCGCCGGCCCAATAAGCGCCCAGTGAATGCTGATCTACGGGACAGCGGGGCTATCGAGCAGGACGCGGACCTCATCGTCTTTGTCTATCGAGACGAGGTGTACAACGAGGACACCGAACTCAAAGGCGTCGCCGAACTGATCATAGGTAAACACCGCAACGGCCCCGTCGGCTATGTCCGTGCAGCCTTCATCGCCAACCAAACCCGATTCGCAAACCTCACTGCCGATCATTGGCAAGGAGCTGCCGCATGAAGTCCATGCAACCCCATCCGATCACGCATGCCTGCCGTAGCTGTGACCGGCACTTCTCGCTGCATCAAGTACGGCAGGTGCATCCTGCTGAGCACACCCCTGAAGGTGAGGCAGAGATTCTGGTATGCCCTCTCTGCGGCAGCTACGACCTCGTTCCTCTTCTGGAGGACCCAAATGCAGACTGAGCTGACCTACCCTTCAATCCCTGCGATCGGAAACACCGACCAATCGGTATTGGCCTTCGCGCACCAGTCGGGCGTAAACGCGGTTTGGCTGGATGCGCTCGGCCAAGTTGTCTCACGGCTCACCCAGTTCGGTGAAACCACGGTGCCTGTTGAGCTGAATGAAGCGCTGCAAGAGCTTGCACAGCTGCAGTACATCGAGCTCGAAAGAAATGAAGGAGGAACGCTGGCAGCGACCCTTCTTGGCCAACCAGCCCTGCTGACCAATTACTTCTGGTCTGTATGGGTACCAAGGCACCTTCTGAGCTGCGGTCTGAAGGTTGCAGTAACACCCCATCTGACCAGCTCCGTGGACGATGCTCATCACTGCACCGTGGTCTTCCGCATTCCTGGAACACGCGAAACTGCACGTGAGTTCCTCACTGACCTGGCCACCCATTACCCGGGCTGCACCCCAGAAATCGTGGCCATCCAAGCCGGTGATGCCCTTTGCCCGAAGGAGGCCGGCTCCAATGCGTAACCTCCTTCGCGGCGCGCACGACAGTGTTCGCCGGCTTGCCGAATTCGCCCTCTCCGAAGGCTGGACTCTCTCTCGCTCCAACAGCGGGCATCTGAAATTCAGCAAGTCCGGCTTTACGCCGATCTTCACATCCTGCACGCCCAGCGACCGCCGTACCGAGCGCAACACGCGGGCGCTGCTCCGCCGTGCCGAGGCCCAAAACATGACCTCTCGGGAGATTCAATAATGCCAGTCCGACACGCGATCGTTCACCAGCTCGAAAAGCAGCCCGACGGCAACCCGGCCGTCCTGCACGCACGTGACACAGAGCTCCCTGTTACGGATGCCGTCGAGAACCTCCAGGCCGACCTGAACGACAGCTACAACGCCAAGCAAGGCAAAGCGTGGGGCTTCTTCCATGGGGAGTCGGGGGCGTACCCATTCAGCGGCTGGCTGAAACAGTACCTGGCGGAGGAGCAAGACTTCACCAACTTCAGCCGTGTGTCCGTCGAGCACCTGCAGCAGCTGAGTGAAGAGGTCAACCTATCCACCGGTGGACACGTGCTCTTCAGCCACTACCAACAAGGCCTGACTGAGTACCTGATGATCGCTGTCCTCCAGCAGGTCGAAACCGTCGGACTGGACGGTGAACTTAATGTTGTAGCCTCTCGCTACCTGGACACCAGCAACTTCTCCTGCGCGGCTCGGATCAACCTGAGCGAGTGGCGCAACAACCCAAACTCGAAGCAATACATTTCCTTGTTCAAAGGCAAAAACGGCAGGAAGAGTTCGGACTACTTCCGCGACTTCATCGGATGCCAAGAAGGCGTCGACGGCCCAGCCGAAACCCGCACGCTTCTCAAGGCATTCACTGACTACGTCGAGAAAGAAGATCTCCCAGAAGAAAGCGCCCGGGAGAAAACCCACGCGCTGCTCGACTATGCCACCACCCAAACGAAGCTGGGGCAGCCCCTCTCTCTTCAAGAGCTGTCTCAGACTCTCGATGAAGATCGCCCTCAGGCGTTTTACGACCATATCTGCAATAGCGACTACGGCCTATCCCTGGAGATCCCGGCCGATAAGCGCACGCTCAACCAGTTCCGCCGCTTCACCGGCCGCGCCGAAGGTCTGTCGATCAGTTTTGAGGCGCACCTGCTCGGTTCCAACGTCACCTACGACGCCGATACCGGCTCGCTGACGATTAAGAACTTGCCTACTCAGCTCGCAGACCAACTCAAACGCCGCCAGTAAGGAGAACACCATGAACGCAACCAACTCCCGCACCGCTGACAAATTTGTGGTTCGCCTGCCTGATGGCATGCGTGAACGTGTCGCTCAAGTCGCCCGCGACAACCATCGCTCCATGAACAGCGAGATCATCGAGCGCCTCGAGCAATCGTTGCTCAATGACCAACGCATTGGTGCTCAGGCCCAGGCCGGCTCAGCAGACGACAATCTCAAGTCAGAGCTGGCTCGCGCTTACAAAATCATCGATCGCCTGCTGCAGAACGCCGACCCTACACAGGTGGATATCCAAGAGGTGTTGTACCTGGTCCGTAAGCAAAGCCCACTGGCTCAGTCCCACATCGCTGCGGTAGGAGCTTGATATGGCCGCTACTGACCTCAAATCGAAGCTCCTGGCTCCAGGCTTCAGCCCTACAGGCTCCACCGCCGCCATGAGCGACCCTATCGCTGATACGCCAATGAGGCTGAATATCGACGTTGTCCTCCCTTGGGAGGATAACCCTCGAACCACACGCAACCCCTTGTATGACCAGTTAAAGGAATCGATTCGTAATCGAGGTCTCGATACTCCTCCGCCAATTACACGTCGCCCAGGTGAAGAGAAGTTTCGAATCCGGAATGGTGGAAATACACGTCTCACGATCCTGAAGGAGCTCTACCAGGAGACTGGAGATCCAAAATTCCAGATCATCGACTTCTTGTTCCGCCCCTGGGACCAATCCCGCGGTGAGATCATCATGCTCACCGGGCACCTCGCTGAGGATCTCAAAGGTGAACTCAAGTTCATCGAGCGCGCTGTAGGTGTGGGGAACGCAAAAGCGCTTTATGAATCCGAGAGTGGTGAAGTGATTGGGATTCGAGAACTCTCTCGCCGTCTGACAAAGGACGGATATCCAATCTCCCCGTCTCATATCAGCAGGATGCTAGACACGGTTCAGTACCTGCTGCCTGCCGTCCCAGCTCTCCTCTATAACGGCCTCGGCAAACCACAGATTGAGAAAATTCTGTCGCTAAGAAAGTCGGCGCTGGCATGCTGGGATAAGCACTACCGCAATGAAGGCGTCGACTTCGAAATGTTGTTCCAGGACGTCCTTGCCCAGTTCGAAGGTGAGGCAGAAGAGTTCCTGTTCCAGCGTTTTCAAGACGAGCTCATCGGCACGATGAAAAAATCGCTGCAGTTGGGCTATGAGGACATTCTGCTGGAAATCACTCAACAGCAGGACAAGCTTCGTCGCTCGACACCGGTGGTTGAATTGCCGATAGCCAGTTCGACGTCTACCCCACCTGCGCCTGCGCCAGGCACTGTGCCAGGCTCCACCCTTCCGCCATCGCAACAACCACCTGAAGGTTCTGGGAGCCCGCAGCAGCCTCTGCAGACATCACCACAGCCAGTTGCTCCAGCGCAGGGAGCTTCGCTCACCCCAGAGGAACAGCAGGCACGAATTGCAGGGCATATTGCGTCCCCCGCGAACCTCAGCCAGCGGGTGATCGAAACCAAAGCGAAGGTTGCCGCCCTCAGTGGGGAAACCTTGCCCGATTTCAACGCGAACTGCCTGATCGCCATCCCCGTACAGGCTGGCGGACTCCACCCGATCACAGACCTTTGGTACATCGAGCGGCAGATCGATCAAGCTGCAGAATTGCGTAACCAGATAGCCCAGCTGGCTGTGGAGATTCTCGAGTCCGTAAACGGCCCAGGCGATATCCAGGCAATCGATGGCGGGATCGGCTTTAAATACAAACAGCCCGACACCGATGTCGAAGTCACTGCAACAGCTCAACATACCATGACCCTGCTTCAGGCATTGAGCGGGGCCATGGCTATCGCTCTGAAAATGCTGAACGAGCAACCGGACCCTGCCAACGCATTAGCTGAATTTGAATTTGCAGCCGGATTAGGCCAACTGCTGCTGGGCCAGCCCATGAGTGCTGAACAGTCTCCAAGAGATGTCGGCCGTTTGAGCGACGGCGCGCTGGTCAAACTGTTCCGCATCATTCGACTGGCTCGCCGGTTGATCGACTTGGAAATTGAAGAGTTCAAACGGTCCTCGGAAGCCCAGGGCAACTGAACACTCGATGAGATGAATGGGAGGGAGTCTCAATGTCCAAGTCAACACTTAACGAAGCAGTTCTGTCGCAGCTTCTTGACCTGATGCGCAATGGCCAACTCCAGCGCTGCGTGGAGATGGGGGTTGAACCTGAGGTGCTGGGCCAGATCCAGCATCCAACAGTCCTCAGTTTGCTCCGCAACACACCGGTCAGTTGGGTCAACGTGTCTATCAACAGCTCGATGATCCTCAAGCTTCTGACCGGGGCTGCGCGCTCAGAAGAGGAAACCCGCCTCATTGAGCGGGCAATCCGATTGGGGGCTACCACCAGCTTGCTCAACAAGTTCTTCGGGCTCACCCCTCAAGAGATCGCCCTTCAGCGTACCGTCATCGGGGTTAGAGCCCCGCGCGGACGCTGGCCCGAGCTTTCCGAGGATCAAGATCATCATATTTGGCACCGCTGGACCAAGTTGATGGATGAAAACCGAGTGGAGCTCGAGGACAGCCTGGCCATGCTCGACGTTGCCATGCTGGTTGCTGAAGAACTGAGCACAGATGGCTTAACGCTTGCGCAGATCTGGTCTCGCATCACTCAGTGGATCGAACAAGGCTTGTATCCCAGCAGCAAGGAAAAGTCCCGAGTATCCGAGCGTCGACAACTCACTCTGCTGGACGAGGGTGGCATACGCCGTGTCGAAGAGAGCTGCCCCGCCTCTGCCCACCTTGGAGAAGGCGAACATAGAAAATGAAGCTCGCACGGTTCCCGATTTCCGCGCTCCTAGATTCGGCCTCGGGGCAACTCGAGGCCCATGTACAGAAGAAGAGAGCTGAGGACACCGCCCCTACTGCTGCACCTGCTACACCCTACTCCGGGATCATATTCAGCGGTAATCCGCATGAAACGGTCCCGCGTAAGCTCCTGCTCGACAATCGGCTCACCCCCTTGGAACGCAATTGCTGGCAAGTATTCCGATTACTTGTCAATGAAGATGGCATCACTGCCTTCCCCACCTATGACCAGCTACGGCCATACCTGGGTATGAACCCAGGGAAACATGCCTCTCGAGAGACCGTGGCAAAAGCTCTGACCGTGCTCCGTCTAACTCGATGGTTGAGCTTGGGTAGGACCGTCCGCAATGAGATTAACGGACAAGTGCAGGGTAATGTCTATCTACTCCACGACGAGCCGGTAACACCGGCAGAGGCCCTGGAGTTCGACAAGGACTACATGACCTTGCTGATGCAATCCATGGAGCATCAGAACAAAGCGATCAAGGACATCGCAGCGATCACCTGGCGCGAATTCACCAGCGATCCCGACGTAGGCCGACGCCTTCCCTCGCGCATTGACACGATTAGCGATCGGCTGAATGCCCAGACCTGGGCTGTAGAGACGAAGCAAAACGCGCTGCCCGCACCTGAGTTCGGAATCCGAACTCAGCAGGATCTCGCTCCGGAAGGACTGAGTTCGGAATCCGCACTCAGTGCGAACTCAGGAAAACAGGGGGATCTCCCCCTCAGTTCGGAATCCGAACTCAGCCTAAAACCACTGAGTACACCCTCAGTTCGGAATCCGAACTCTGCTAGTACGTATACAAATACAGACAAGTCTGTATCTAAAAGCTTTGTACAATTGCGCGAGAGTGCAGGCGTGAATTGGCTGCTTGCCCTGGATCTTCTCAAGCCAGAAGACCGTGTGAAGGCACGAGAGATCATGGGGCCTGTTCCGGAGCATGTCCGAGAGGCCGTGATCAACCAGTGGAAACATCGATGCACCACTGGGAGCGTAGCCAAGCCGCTTGCATACCTGACAACCCTTGCTGGCAAGGCCATCCGGGGCGACTTCAACGCCGAGTGGAACCCTTCAGCGCCCGCTGCAACTCCGCCGCAAACGCCTCCGCCGGCACGGACGGTTGCCCGCGCTGCCCAGCCCCCCGCCCAGAAGCCGGCACCGACGGCGACCGCGATGCAGACAGCGAACTCCGCCCTTACTTCGCTCCAAGCCCTGCTTGACCCACGTCGTCGCGAGGATTCCACCGATGAGTGATTGGATGGAGCTTGAGATCACCCTAGGGCTTGGCTCCATCGTTTTGGGTATTCTGGCCGGTCGCCTGAGTACTTGGGTTGCCTGTTGGCTGCCTGCAATCCTCGAGCAACAATGGCAGCGGGATGCTCGGGAATTACTCGGGTTGGATCTCGATGAGCCTTGCAAGCTTCAAACGGCCGGATCTACGGTGCGTGGAACCTGGGCCGCGCAAATCGGCTGCGCTGTCTTATCGTTCGTGGTTACGGTGCATTATGGGCCAACCATACAGGCATTCTTTGCCCTGCTGTTCACTTGGTCTCTTCTGGCTTTGAGCTTGATCGACAGTAAGCACCATATGCTGCCGGATGCGCTGATAATACCCATGCTATGGATCGGTCTCGTGCTCAACTCATTTGGAGTTTTCACGACGCTGCACGAGGCACTTTGGGGCTGCGCCATGGGCTATCTGAGCCTTTGGTCAGTTTTCAACATAGTGAAATTCATTACCGGCATAGAAAGCCTGGGCGCTGGCGACTTCAAGATGTTGGCCCTAATCGGGGCATGGACTGGCTGGCAGGCACTTCCCTGGACAGTCGGTTGTACCTTATTACTTGCAGCCCTTGCCTGTGGATACCTCAAGCTGCAAAAAGCTCTGGCCAGCCCCTCAAAAATTCCTTTGGGGCCGTTCCTGGCGATGTCTGGCTGGGCAGGCCTGCTGCTGTCACATCAATGGTAGGGAGTGTTGCCACTGGCAACACCTCCACCGATGCCCCCATCTGAGCGGTGCCACAATCCAGCCCTGCTGGAAAACGGCCCGCCACCCATCTGGTGATTGCACTTAATCCCGACTTTTGGCCGCATATCATTAATGGTCAAATTAAGCCCCGGCTTTGCAAAGCGTTTAGTTTGACTGAAGCACGTGCAGCACACGAATTGATGGAAGCTGGGCAACACATCGGAAAAATCATTCTTCTTACCTAGTGTTGACTTCCCCCAAGACTGTTTTCGACGTTTAACGCAGGCCCTAGGGAAACTTTAGGCACTATGATGGGCTGGGATCCGACAGGGACTCCAAGCGGTGATGGATGGACTCACGCAGACACGACAATTTTTGAAACGTGCCCTATGCGCCCAGTCAGGAAGCTCAGCGAGATGCGGGGCTTTCCAGAGGCAGGGATGAACCGCATACGCTCGCTTACGACAGGGGTCGATAGGTGCCGGTCGTGGATGAGCGCTCTGAACCCGAACCATTGGCGAAGGGCAGAAATCGACCCAGAGCTGCCCTACGTGGATGACAGCTAACGGCCAGGAGCTGCCGGTCGAGTCCGGGCCCTTACGACCAGAAGCAGCCGCTCGGATGTGCCTACGAAACTAGGGCCGATTCAGGTTAACAATCAAGAACGCCACTGCGACTTCTCTGTGGTCGACGCGATAGGTTGCGACATACCCGCTCGCCTCGTAATCCGGAGGTCCCAGAGGCGCGCAGTCAAGGTATATGAGACCTGAAGGAACCTCGTGCTCGAGCATTTCCCCAACATACTTGAAGAGAGGATTTAGCTCCTTCGCGTACGAGTAAATAACGTGGAAATAGAGGTCACAGACTCCGTATGACACCAGCTTGTCGAAGTGCTTTTTGATGTTGGTTCGATCAAGTCCCGTGCAGACGAGCGCTTCGATTATCGATATTTCCTGACCGGACACTCGGATCACTGCATCTCTTTCGCCGGGATTGCCGTTTGCGGTTGCTCCTCCGAGCGATTGGTCAGCCACATCCCATTTAGTCACTGCGAGCAAAGCCCCTAGCACCTCTCGCATGGCGGTGTTGAGGTCATCCTCAAACCTTGCCAAGTTCATTGAGTCTTTCCGCTCGCGGAGCATCGCCGCCATATGTTGAAGCGCGGCAACGGCACGTGAAACTTGCCCTATAAGATAGCCTCGAAACCCGCCGCCAGGGGGACCGAGTATGTTTCCAATCTGGGAAGGCTGAAGTACGGTCAGCTGTTGCAAGGCGGCCCGGATTGAGGAAATCGAATCGACGACGACCGATGCCGAAGCGATACTGGGCGCGGAGTCTCCAGCTTGAAGGTCGTTCTTGAGCGCGATAAGTCGGTCATCATTTCCGAACTCTGAGATGGCTGCGTCTAAAATCGCCATTGCCTCGTCCCGGAAGCCCAGCTCGTACTTTGAAAGTACGGCTATGAGTTCAAGTTCTGGGCTTCGGCTCTTCCGACGACGAGCCGCCACGCTCACTAAAGCATCCTCCGGCTTTTGCAATGCCAACATGAGCAGCGCGCGGTTGGCTAGCAGACTGCTGCTGACTGAACTCTCGCCCACAGCGACCTCAGCATTGATTTCCGCTAGCAGGCCTTCGCCCGTCACACGATCTGCACCACTCAACGGATGCAGGGTGGGCCCCAGAAGCTGCTGAATAGCAACTGCAAAGACGTTCTCCTTATATGCGGGGGCCGCTCCAGGAAGCGCCGCCAGGCGCTGTAGAGCGACTCGAGCAACTGCCAAATTGCCGCTCGGGCGCAGCAGTTGGGAGGTTGCCCTGTAAAATTCAAGTTTGTCTTGTGCCTGCTGTGTCGTGAGCCGATCCAGTGCCGGCGGGACAACAGCTCCATCAAGTGCAGCCCAGTTCTTCTCCTTTAGAAACAGTCGAAGCTCGAGGACAAAAAGCTCAAGCCGGAACTGAGGTGGTGCGCGATCTAAGTCCTCCTCTGCCTCATCCAAGTGCTCACGGGCAAGCGCATATTCGCCAGCGACCAACAAGGACTCAATGCGGTGCTGCAGCTCGGGCCAAGTCCAAATGGCGGATGCCTCCTCTGGCTTCAGCTGCCGTAATCTCGCCCGGATGCCGGGCTTTGCCGCCGCAGGTAGGTGCTGGCAAAGTTCGGCAAGTAGCACCGGATCGTCTGACTGAGCAAGCGCCTGCAGCATAGCTTCCTGGTGATTGCCGTTTAGCCGTCGCCATGCGGCAGCGAGATCTTCTGCCGGAGAGGCCTCTTCCCGTTGAAGTAAAGGGCCGGGGCTATACCTGTCTGTGAGGGCTCCGACGCGCCCTTTCTCGTCATGCTCAATAACAGTGCGCGAAATGAGCACTTGGAGCGCGTCGCAGAGCTCCGGCGGTACCGTTTCGCCGTTCCAACCGGCAACGGCGCGTGCGAGCAACCGCACGTGCACTCTTAGAGTTTTGGCAATGGAATAACGCAAGGATGGCTTTTGATCGTCCGGCGTGTTTCGCAGTAGCTGTGCGCTATCGAATGGGGTTAGCAGTGCATCTCTATCAGACGCGGTGTAGGCAAATGCAGTCGTGACGAGATGAGCGGCCAGATTTGCGGAGAGACTGGCTGCGTCGGTCCATTCCAAGTGCATGTCGCGCACAAACTTTGAATAAAGCCCCACGATTGGGAAAGCGTCGGCAATCGGCGCGATCAAAAGGTAGTTCAGTCCATCGAGTACTCCTGCAAAGCATGCTCTGGGCACGTTGTCCTTGTAGGCGGCCTGATCTACGAGGTGCTGCAGCACTGCAGACTGGAGGTCTTTGCTTTCCCTTGAAACCACCTTGAGAAGCTGCCGCCCAACGGGTCTCCTCGCATCTGCAATTGCTCTTTTGCTGTAAGTGTCGCTGGCATAGCACCAAGTCACCAAAGATGCGTATTCCGCGAGATCAAGCGTGCCCTCAAGCAAGTGATAAGCCAAAAGAGATAGCGCGTCTTGAACCGCAAATGCCTTAGTTTGGGCTTCACGACTCAGGTTGCGATCGCTATTCCGTATGGATTCCGCACGCCACTCAATAGCCAGTTTGGCTGCTAGGCAGGCCGTGCGCTGATGCATCAGCATGTCTACTAACAGCACTGGTGCGGACCTGACTCGGAATAGCAAGTGCTGCAATGCCATCGGATGGGCGGCAGCGAACAATAGGACCGTCGTCGCTGCAGCCATGATGTTAGGTCCGATGTCAGTTTTCTCAAGCTCGGAGCAGAGCAGAACAAACGCAAAGCTGGCCGTATTAGAGCCGAGTCGTTCCATCATCAGATGTTCGACGTCGGGGCGCATCATCCAGTCAACTCTAGACACTAGAGTCTGGGGCGGTGCTATCTCCGGAGCTCCGGCATACCGCATTTGATCCAGCGGAATCGCAAACGTATTTTCGAGCACCGCTGTGTAGCGTGCGGCATCGTTCTCCCATGTCCCCCAAAGGGTCTGGCGTTCCAATACGCGGTGAGCTGCCTCACGGCAGTACCGCATCTCAGTGGGTCCCCAGCCACTGTACCATCTACCGTAACTGCCAAGGGCGTCACACCATACAGACCACTCCAAGAAGGCTCTATCGACAGTCTCGGCATCCGCATCTAGCAAAGCCAGCGCATCGCAAGCCTCGCGTTCGACAGGAGGCGCTGCGTCAACTGTGCTGACGCTACCGTCCGTGGAATGCTGCTGGGGCTTCGGGCACAGTAGCTCCCACAGCCGGCCGGCAAGCCAGTCCGGATCTTTGGTTGGTATGTGCACTTCAAGCCAGCGCTCAGCCAATATTCTGTCTGCAAGCGTTTTAGCATGGGGAGGGGGTGTATCAGCCCTCGCAACAAGCTTGAGTTCGCCGAGCCCCGCCAGAAAGGTCTTCGTGCTTGGGCTCGGATAGGTGATGTACGAACTCGTGCCGGGAGGCGCGCTCTGCATAATCCAGCGGCCGCCGTCGAAAGACACCCAACCGTTATTCTTGAGATCGTCGAACGTCGGACCGCTGTCTGCAGTGCGACGCTCCGATTCGTCCCAGGACTTGGCAACATCCTCAGCGCCCCCCCGATACTCCAACCGGTAGTACTGACATAAGTCGAGAATACTCAGCTCGTCGACTATGTCGTCCAGCCTGGCAACGGGGCGTTGATAACCCAACCTGGGCAACCAGCGCTCGAACATCTGCCTCAGCTCAAGGCGCATCTGCAGCGGCGCCCGCATACCTTCCGGCGGATGCACCTCTTCGAATCCGGTCACACCTCTTCCTCCATGTTGTCCCTGCCATGAATGGTACTGTACGAAGCCGTGGTTTCACGAAAAATGGCGTGGCCAAACGCAC
This sequence comes from Pseudomonas sp. NPDC086566, assembly GCF_050280885.1. NCBI lineage: Bacteria > Pseudomonadati > Pseudomonadota > Gammaproteobacteria > Pseudomonadales > Pseudomonadaceae > Pseudomonas > Pseudomonas sp. NPDC086566. The sequence goes on along the minus strand of NZ_JBNNWD010000007.1, from coordinate 161,233 downwards.
GCCTGGCTGAATAGGCCTTGTTTCCCTAGAGAGTTTGAAGCCATGTGACTAGGCCTATAGAGAATGAATCGCACAGCCAGAAACCATCAGCTGCTTTTGGCCGATTGCAGCCCTTGCCGAACGGCAGCTTCGGGTCGATTCCTGCCGGTCAAGACGTACCCGTGTACCGGCCACATTCGATGCAAATGGCGCAAACGCTTGGCCAAGTCAGGTGCATTTTCTCATCATCGGCCGGGACAAACTTCTCCACTGTTGCCACTGGCAACACGTCCAAGCAGCCCTAACGCTCAAGGCAAACAGGTGGTCACCACTGAGTGCCATTTAAAGTGTTGCCAGTGGCAACACTTTGCCCCCGTTCACCAGGTAGCCTTCATTGGCGCCGACGGTTTACCCATGTTGCCACTGGCAACACTGCACACCGCCAACGAACACACGGTCTTAACCGGGGAGTTGGAGACCGCCTGTTGCCACTGGCAACACCAAGCAGCACCAACTGCCAGGGGGGCTTCACTGGCGCAGACGGCTGTCCCTGTTGCCACTGGCCACACTTCACAGTGGTACAGGACACATCACCAAGGCTCCGTTAAACCATGACAAATCCAGCACCCCGGGTTCTTCATTTATTACTGCGCCACAAACGGCCCGACAACAGCATGGACATCGCTCACCCACCTTATATAAGGAAACCATGTCCATGGCTGACAACTATCAGCTCAACATCGGCTCCCTCAGGAGCCAGGTCCAGCTGACTCTCCACACTCACCATGCCGCCCGAATCTGGCTAGGTCGCCAGAAGACCGATGACAAACACAGCATTCTTGGGCTGGCTGGCTTCTGCCTCAAGATCAACCAGATCGACCGTGGTGCGGCCCAGGACGACCCGTACTCCGACTGGTGGATGATCAGGATCGAGGAGAAAATCCAAGAGGTAGATGATGCGCTCAAGGCAATCGACAGCCGCCTGGATGGAGTGATGGCCCAATTGCCGAAGGCACTCGAAATTGGTGAAAACCTCTCCATCCAGCCGCTGAAGCTACCGCTCTTCATCTCCAATCCGCTGGGCTTCAAGGGCGTCCATCTACTGACTCAATATGACGAAGTCGTCCGTCGCATCCTGCTGGCTCAGCATGTCGCCATGATCGGTCGCCGAGATGGCGAGATCTGGATCGATGAAGGCGCTCACCTGCTGCGCAGTCTTTTTGGGCTGGCCCAGCTCCATCGCTTCTCCGGCGCGTCGCGTGACGACTTCGCCGCCAACAATGCTCGAGCTGAAAATGCGCGCGAAATGTACAAGCGCTACGGGGATATCCCCCAGGACATCCTGGAAGGCACCCGTCGCTCGAACTTCGCCCCGCCCATCCGCCGTGGCTCCGCAGGCCCGGTCGAGGATGTGGATAACGACTTCGAAGGCGAGGCATGACGCTCATGCGATCGGACACCCGACCAATGGATGCACTGCAACAGGGTGCCTTCAAACCGCTGCAACAGGGTGCCTATCAGGGGCTGCAACAGAGTGCCTCACTAAAAGGCCTTTTAAAGCCCTTTAAAGGTAAGGGGGAGCTGGTCCAGTTGGCGGAGCATTGCGCTTCGCTAGAGGCGGGGCTGCGCACCCTTACCCAGGAAGTGCTGGCCCAGGTTCGCCAACATCCATTCGCTCTGCTGCCCGTCAGGCTAATCGAGCAAAACACAGCAGCTGGCACAACCTTTCTTCGCTGGCAAAGCGTGCAAGAGCGGCGCATGGGTGTCGGCGTATGGGCTCAGATGGTCCACGCCCCCAAAACACCAATCCACTTGCTGCAGGACCTGTTTGCCCTGGAGCAACACCGAATCACTCTGAACATGCAGATCAGCCTCATCCACTCCATCGGCAAACAGGCCGCCGAGTGCGCAGAAAAGATGGGGCAGGCCGAGGCCGAGTATCAGGCTCGACTGCAGCAGGTCATGAACCCACCTCAACACTGAACGGAGATACACACATGGGTACACCAGTAGTTTGGGAAGGCAACGTCGGCAACGCTGCTGAGCACCGGTCGTTCGCCAACGGCAATAAAGATCCGCGGCACATGCTGCGACTCAATGTCATGTTCGACAACTCAATCCCTGATGGCCAGGGCGGCTACAAGGATCGTGGAGGGTTCTGGAGCAACGTTGAGTGGTGGCATCAGGACGCCGAGCGCTTTGCTGAACTTTTCCAGAAAGGTATGCGGGTCCTGGTCATTGGCCGGGCGATCATGGACACTTGGAAAGACAAACAAACGGGTGAAGACGTGTCGGCGCTGAAGGTCGAGGCAAGCCGCATCGCGATCCTCCCACATCGTATCGAAAAGATCACCCTGGCATCGAACGGCAATGGTCAACGTCCGCCCATTCACCAGCAAGGTCAGGGGCGCAGTCAGACCAGCGGCGGCCACGCTCAAAACGTTCCTCAGCCGAGCCCCGACGACCTGCGCCACTACAGCGATGGCTTTGACGACGACATCCCCGTGTAGCCCCCCTTAATTTGGCGCGCCACATCGCGAAGCTCATGGTGACAAGGACGTCACTTCGAGTTTCCCCTCCCTTCGATGAGACATCGCCACGGCATTCTATCTACAGCCTGGCAGGCGATTTTTCAGGCGCCTCTCGTGAAGTCACTGGGGGGCAAGGAAGGATCATCGCCACCTCATTCCGCTTCGAGGTATCGCTCCATGCACCACGACTACCCGGGGTATCCATCCGTCAAAGCGACGGTAAACTCCTCGCGCTACATGGAAGCTGTACAAGCTCTCGAAGGCGTTCGCCAAGTCTTTTGTGACGGCGAAACCATCCTACTGCCCGAGGCCGAGGTGAAGGCCATCGAAATGCTTCGCCTACAGTTCAATGCCACCTTTGAGTATGGGCGGGCCGAGGAGTATGAGTTTGCGACCAAGGCCCGGGATGCAGGAGTGATTGCTGAGCTCCTTCGACTTGGGCAGGAAGTTTGCGACATCACAGGTCAACACGCTGAGGTGATGGTTCGTGCCGCACTGGAGGACCCCAGCGCGACGCTGCTGGCATGGTCGGCACCCTACCGCTCGAGCATGATTCCCCACTAGCTTTGGCACGGGCATTGGCGTGGGAGCTATTTTCAGGCACGCCACTCGTGAAGTTTCCGGAAACAAGGACGGACCGTCGCGACCTTCCTCTGAACCTGGCGTCTGATGCTTCACATTACCGGCGACAAGGACCTTCTGTTGCGGCCGCAGCTCGTGAAGCTCCTACGGCGAGGACGCAAAATCGTAGCCGAAGGGGCGCTGCAGGCAGCGCTTGCCCAGGTCAGGGGCACATTTGAAATGCCAGCGTTGGCAAATTACCATTTACTGAAGGCATCTCCGCTATACGGCTGCTAACTTGTCTCGAAGTGAGGCACAGGGTCGCGAAAAACGCCCTTATCGAGGAATTGCTGGTGGCCAGGTCGTTTGAGGCGTGACTTGCCCGGCGTTAGCAGTGGCGCTGATGAGGAACAATCGATGCAGAACGAAGATGCCCAGGAGCGAAAAGCGGACAGGCGCCAGTTCAATAACCCCCATCCTGCGGTGGAAGCTGCTGGGGTTGAAGCCGCCGAGAAAGGGCTGCCCATATATGCCTGCCCCTACAAGCACCCTGCCATGCTTGCCTCCTGGCTGAAAGGGTACAAGCGCGCCCAGCAGCTCACCCTCAATTTTTGACCATTCCTCAGTGCGCCTGAGCCCTACCGAATTCCCTTCCTTCCAGTTGACCATTTCGCGTTGTGCCGTCCTGGGTCGGCGGCAAGAGTGCTCCCTGATTTATCTGTGCAGGGGCACGCTATGAAACTCATGATCATCGAGGCACCGGGCAAGCTGAAGAAGCTTGGGCCCATGATGAAGAAGATCCGCCCTGGCGAGCACTGGGTGGTGCTGGCATCTGGTGGCCACATCCGAGATCTCCCCCAGTCGGGTCAGGACCACACGATGATCACAACCGGCGTCTTGAAGACCCTTCGTCCGGTCTACGAGATCCTGCCCAAGAGTGCCCGCAACGTCAGCACCATTCGAAATGCGCTCAAGGACGCCACGGAGGTGTACATCGCCACCGACCCGGACCGGGAGGGGGAAAGTATCGCCTGGCACATACAGCAGGTGCTGGGGATCCGCGAGTACAAGCGAGTCACGTTCAATGAGATCACCCAAGCCAGAGTACGGGAGGGCCTGGCCAATGCACGGAGAATCGATGGGCAACTCGTTGCATCACAAGAGTGCCGGCGAGTGCTGGACCGCCTGGTGGGCTACCTAGTCACGCAGGAGCTTCGCAGAGTCCTGGGCCAACCTACCTCCGCTGGTCGAGTTCAGTCACCTGCCCTTTACCTGGTGGTGTTGCGCGAGCGAGAGATCAGGAACTTCAAGGTAGTCCACCACTTCGGGGTAGAGCTGACCTTCAAGGACGAAACCACCAGTATGGACTGGACTGCAGTATGGCAACCGATCCCCGACTTCGCGAGCAAACAGAACCCATATATTCAGGACGGCACACTCGCGGCAAGGGTTGCCGCAACGCGCGCGGTTATTGTCGAGTCATGTGAAGACGGCAAGAAGCGGCGCCCCCCACCCCCACCGTTCATTTCATCCACCCTGCAGCAGGCGGCCAGCGTAGCGCTGAAATGGGACCCGGACAAAACTATGCAGGTCGCGCAGCGCCTGTACGAGCAGGGGGTGATCACATATCACCGGACGGATAACCCCAACTTGGCCGATGAAGCGATGCCAGATATCCAGGCAGCGGCTCGCCGAGAAGGCCTCGACGTTGTTGACGAGCGCCGGACGTTCAAGGCTGCAGATAGCGCCCAGGAAGGTCACCCCGCAATTGCGCCAACCGCATGGGAGGATGAAGTCGCAGGCGAGTCTGCTGATGAGCAAGCGCTGTACAAGCTCATCCGGGTCAGGGCGCTGGCCAGCCAGCTCGCAGACGCCATCTACGACGTGCGCATGGCCAAACTGCTGGCCAAGGGGCCGGATCAGAGGCCTCTGCGCTTCGCCGCGACCGGCAGCACTGTCGCCTATCTCGGCTGGATGAAGCTTTTGCAGAAGGACGAGACGGATGAAGAGTCCACCGACCTCCCCAAGAATCCGGTACCGGTGCTCGAGCCCAAACAGATCCTCAGCGTGCTTCAGGGTGAGGTGCTGAACCAGAAGACGAAGGCGCCGGCACGCTTCACCAAGGCAAGCCTGATCAAAGAGCTGGAGCGACTGGGGATCGGACGCCCCAGCACGTTTGCATCGATCATCAAGAACATCACCGGCAAAGGCCTGGTCGTTGAGGAGAAGCGCAAATTGGTCCCAGGTCCGTTGGGGGTGAGCACCATCGACCAGTTGGAGGGCCGCTTCAGCTTCGTCGAACTGGCGTTCACCAGCACGCTGGAGAAGGACCTGGACCGAATCGCACGAGGGGAGGAGCAATATGGGTCGGTGGTCGCCAAGTTTTTTCAGCATCTCCAGACTGAGCTCGCAGCCCTCCGCCAGGCGCCCACAGGGGCGATGAAGGCTCGGTCACCAGAAGCTTCAGCAGGCACCCAAGGCGGCCATTCCTGCGGCAAATGCGGGATGCCACTGGCGCGCCGTCAGAAGCGCGGTGATGGGGGTTACGACTTCTGGGGATGCACAGGGTACAAGGTGAACAACTGTCGTGTGAGCTACCCCACGGTGAGCGGCAAGCCGGATATGTCCAAGCCCAAGGGCTTATAGCCAAAATGCTTCGGGGGGCGATAATCCATTTCTCCTGTAGCCGCTCTCCCCCAGCTGCCAATCTGCTCGCTCTTACGGGTGCAGTCAGCGGACGCCAATTGAAACGACCACGCCTCCTCAACAGCCAGCCAGTGTTGCTCGAAAACGCCGTGTTTGACGGCTACGACATGGGCATCCTCATGCCCTACATTGAAGGCGCCAACAAGGTCATGTTCGCACGTAGCGGATTCTTCATTCGCCGCGGCGACCACCCACTCTGCCGTTATTGGCGCGTGCCCAAGGCCAAGTTACTCGACGAGCTGGACCTTATTTACCACCAGTTGATCGATCTGGCCGGTGGCAAGGTCACGGAATCATGGCAAGCCTTCCGCCAGAAGATCGAGAGCGCACTGGCCAACCCACGCCGAGACGCTTTCATCTATGGAATGCTGCTGCGGATTGCCCCGTTAGCCGACGGCGGTGTGCTGCTGTCTGGAGATTATCATCCTGGAGTCGTAGCAGTGGCCCGCCGGATGAGGGGCGTATTCCTGGGCCGATCAAGCTCCTGGCGCATCAATGCAACCGCGGAGATCCTGCGCAGCAACTTGATCTTGGAGCTTGGCCTAGTCGAGGAACAGTTCGAGATCCTGGACGTGGTGCAGGAGCTGCTGGGCGATGGCTCCGTCGTGCCGTCAGCGGACATCCCGCGCATCACCCTGGGCGGTGCTGCTCAGGAACCCTCGACAGCCGCCACCGGTGAGGAGAGCTCCAACGACATCTACCTAGCTGCCGTCTCCCCGATTGAACGCACCGAGTTTTCAGATGCAACGATCGCTCAGGCCCTGGTCGGCTATTCCCTGCTCGATCACCAGCCTGCTGGCATCGCTCACCTGCTCCAGCGCACCAGCGCACTGCTGGCTGATGATATGGGCCTCGGCAAGACGCGCCAGGCCATCATCGCGGCGCATATCAGTGCAGCCGGTCGCCCTATCCTCGTGGTGACCCTTTCCTCATTGCTGATCAACTGGCAGCGCGAAATCCTGGCGGTCTACCCCGACGCGGCAGTCGCTGTGCAGAAGCACGACCCGCTGGTCCAATGGATGCTGATCAACTACGAGCGCCTCGGCGACTACGTGCTGCTGGCTGAGCATTACCACGTTCTAGTGGTCGACGAGGCACACCAGCTGAAGGAGCCCACGGCCGAGCGTACACGCCATGGTTTCGATATTGCCGCCAAGGTGCCGAATCGCTATCTGCTGACAGGCACGCCTGTACTTAATCGCGAGACGGAGCTGCACACTCTGCTACGTCTATCGGGGCACCCGATCGGCCAGTTGCCCCTCAGCGATTTCTGCGAGCGCTTCGCCGGCAGCCCAGAGTTCCGGCAAAACCTCCGGGCAGAACTGGGCGACTGGATGCTTCGCCGGCGGAAAGACGTTCTCCCCGGACTCAAGGGTAAGCACCGGCAGTTGCTGCCCGTGGCGATGGGGGTGGGGGAACGGAAGAAGTACGACAGCATTCGCCTCGAGGACAGGCCTATCTTTGCCAGGCTCGGCGCGCTTCGCCATTACCTCGAACAGCTGAAGGTCAGGGTCGCTATGGACCTTGTTAGCGAGTTGGACCCCGAAGACAAGATGATCCTCTTCTGCGAGTTCAAGCCTACCGTAGCGCGCCTCAAGCAACTGTGCGATGCAGCCGGTATCGGGAACGTCACCCTGGTCGGTAGCGACTCGCTACCCAAACGCCAGAAGGCGATAGACAAGTTCCAGGGTGATCCCGAGTCCAGGGCCTTCATCTGCACCACCCAAGCCGCCGGTACCGGGAACAACCTCACTGCCGCCAACTACGTTTTCTTCCTGGGTTTGCCTTGGACCCCAGGACAACAGGACCAGGCCGAAGACCGAGCGTACAGGAATGGCCAACTTCGAACCGTGATCGTTAAGATCCCCCTCGTCGAGAACAGTATCGATCAGGAATTGTGGCAAATGCTCTTAGCGAAGCGTCAGGTCAGCTTGGAGCTCATTGAGCCAGAAGAGCAGCAGGACGCGTTGGCTAAGGCCATGCTGGCCGAGACTATAGCCCAGTAAACTCCCCGGAATGGTTGGTACACTAAGAATGGGTAAATCGCAGGTCTCGCCGACACTCTTGGGCATTGTAATAAAACACGTTCAGGACTCCACCTCGATCAACCCGGGCGTAGGCTTGCAAAACCCTGCTGTGAGCCACATCAGGTAAAATCCACCGCACACCAACCATACGACGCCAATTAGAATCACCTCAGCACTCAACAACCATAGTAGATAGAGGTTCGCCCCAATAGCTAGCAGCGGGAACACTACGAACCCTAGCGCACTCAAGCGTTGCTTGTGCCGCTCGCGCAAATAACAGACGATTACACAGACATTAACCGCGGCGAAAGCCAAAAAGGCACCGAAGTTGATCAGCGAGGCGCCCGAACTGACATCCGCGACCAGACCGATACACCCAAGTCCAGCGATCAAAAGCAAGTTGAATCTCGGTGTCTGGCTCCGGCCTTGCAAGCGCGCAAAGTAACGTCGAGGCAACACATCTTCACGCCCCATGAAAAACAACAAGCGGCTAGCACTGACTTGAACCGCCAGACATGATGCAAAACCGCCGATGATTCCGCCCAGGTTGATGAAATCCGCAAAAAACTGTCCGCCCACAGCAATCGAGATCGAATACGTGGCAGTTTCAGGATCATTGAACTGGCCACCGGGGTGGCTCAACTGCAGAATGTAGGCCACGGCGGTGAACAACAGACCACCCAGGCTGATCACCAGGATAACCGCACGAGGGATGTCGCGCTGCGGTCGCTCGGCCTCTTCGGCAAGGGTGGTCACCGCGTCGAACCCTAGGAAGGAATATGCTGCGATAGCGGCGGCGGCGGTCAGCCCGACGATGCTGCTATTGTCATTCCACACCGCTTGGGTGAAGCCCACCTGCGACTGACCCGCTAGATACTTCAGGCAATAGCCCACGAACAACAGCACGAGCAGCACGCTTAGTGCGGTGAGCAACTTGTTCAAGCGGTCAGTCAACGCCATGCCTCTAATGTTCACGGCAGTGGTCAGGGCGATATTTATCAACAGCCAACCCCAGGTGGGGATCGTAGGGAATTGCGCGTTGAGGAAAACCGACTGCAACAGCCAGGCCACCATTGGCATGAACAAATACGCCAGAAGCACCGTCCAGCCCACAAAGAACCCGCAACACGGGCCTAGCAGGCGCTTGGCGTAATAGTAGGCCGAGCCTGACGCAGGAAACATGCTCGAGAGCTTGGCGTAGCTCAGAGCCGACAGCAGCATAGCACCCGAGGCAAGCAGGAAGGCCGTGGGTGCAATGCCTTGGCTGCTTTCGGCAATCACCCCGAAAATCACTATTACCAGACTTGGGCACATATACGCTAGGCCAAAAACCACCAGCGAAGTGAGCGACAGTTTGAAGGGAGTGGAAGTCGACTCATGCATCGCCGACCTCCCAGCTAACAGCAATACATCCAGGGGGCTGGTCAGGAATGGTATGGGCCATCGGTCATCCTCTCTTGTGTTCTTATCGGAGGCTGAGAACAGGCTTCGCAGCGTGCGCCACGAAAGGCTATGGGTGCTCGCTCAGACGCCAGCCATTCAAGTATGCGGATCTCGACGTAGATTCCTATAACGCCGAATGATTAACCCGTGGGGGTTATCAAGAGATGGAGCGCGGGCTGCCGAAGCGCTCACCAGGCAAGAACAACAATGAGAAAAGCTCACTCTGCGAATTCACGTCCAGCTTGCGGTAAACGTTTCGCCGGTGGACTTTCACCGTCTCGACGGAGAGATCGAGTTTGATCGCCGCTTCTTTGTTGGAGTGCCCTGAAAGAATCAGCCGTACCACATCCAACTCTCGTGCGGTGAGCACCGACTCCAGTTGCCGGCGCGCCTCGTCGCGGCCCTGAACGCAGTTCACGGCTGGTTTCGCGGGCGCCCGCTCCGGCAGGCCCTCGAACCGCAGGCGTTGACGCATCAGGCCAATCAACCAGGGGCGTACAAGCTCCAACAGGGCAAGCTGCTCGGCATTGAAGCGCCGGCAACCGCCCAGAGACAGGCATAGTATGCGTCCCTCACCTAACACCACATTGAACTGCACCTCGTCGGTGACTACGTTTTGAGTGAAATACAAGCGGTAGTAATCGGTCTGCTGGAAATGCTCCGGGGCAATGTCAGCCAGCCGCACCAGAGCGGTCGAGGGATGCTCCCGGCTATTGATGTAGAACGGGTCCAGCAGGTACAGGCCGTTAGCGTACTCGCTTACCAGTGGGTCGGGCCCCTCCCGGTCATAGGGACTCTGGTCGAAGATCAGGGGTTTGTCATGACTGAATAGCAAGGCAACCCAAGTGTCCACCTCGATGAAGTCGCCCAGCAGCGTGGCCAGCGTGCGCCAGAAACTGGGCCGATCAAGGTGCTCAATACACTGGCCTATGCCCTGATGCCATGAAAGATCTTGCAGACTCAGGCCCATACCTACCCCCAGGTTAACCAATCGGCGTAATTGCTTTAATAGTCGTTGTTTTCATACTTGCATCACCCTTAGTAAAAGTCATCCGCCCCAAATCGGCGGACAAAGCGAGATGGAAACCCATGAAGATCGAAGTGGTGCAAACGACGACACGTGACGGCGACACTCCCTACAACCTTAGGTGCATCCTGGACGCAATTGCCCAATGTGCCTCAGACACCGACATCGTGCTGTTTCCTGAGTCGCATCTGACCGGATTTCTCACCCAAGAAGACGTGGGCATGCTGTCAGAAGCCATCAATGGCGAAGCCGTGCAGACGGTGGTTGAGGCCGCGCGTCGGTACAATGTGGCGGTGGTACTAGGGTTGTACGAAAACGCCAACGGCACGTTCTACAACACCACGCTGTTTATCGCTCCGGAGGGAATCCTGCTCACCTACCGCAAGACACACCTGTGGGTGCCTGAGCACGGCATCGTGGTACCGGGGGATCGCTTCGCGACCGTCCAATGGCGAGGCGTGCGTATTGGCCTGCTGATTTGTTACGACAGCGAATTCCCCGAGACCGCGAGGGCGCTAACAGCGCTCGATGCACAGGTGGTGCTAATAACCGATGGCTTGTGCGAACCGGAGGACAACGTACATCGCGTGTCGGTGATGGCGCGTGCGATGGAGAACCAAATTTTTGCGGTGGTAGCCAACCGAGTTGGCGAAGGGCCAGACGGTTGCGTGTTTGTGGGCAACAGCCTGGCGGTCGATCCTTTTGGTCGAACGTTGTTCAACGCAGGCCGAGGCGAGTCGCGCCATACCGTGACTTTGGACCTTACGCTGATAGGCAAGGCTCGTGCCTACCACGACTACCGCGCCAACCAGCGCATCGCTCTGCCGGGTGAAAGGATCGAACACGCCAGTGGGCTGCGTGAGCTGATAGTCGGATGAGGCAATAACTCAAACTCAGTCAGATCCACCAAAACACACAAAAACAAGAACAGAAAGCCCCAGATGATTTTGCGTAAGCTCATAGCAGGTAGCCTTCAATCGCGAGTGCCGGCACTTTGTCGATACTTCGCGCAAATCGCACACACCCGCGAGCTCTGCGATTAACAGTTGAATAAAGCGTTTACGTTTGCCCCGCGCGCGCGTCGAACACGCAATTGGGCGACCATTTGATAATCCCATTACCCAAGCGCCATTCGCTACCTGCCATAACACACTGCCGGCCACCCATGCGGGTCAGGCCGGCCAGGAGCCCTGCATGAAACGTCCTATCTTCATTTCGATTGGCCTGGCCTCATTACTCTCATTCGGCATCGTTCAGGCCGAGCAGCCAACCGTGCACCTGTATAACTGGTCCGATTTCCTCGCTCCGGAGACCGCCAAGGAGCTCAGCACCGCCGCCGGGATCGCTCTTGTGCAGGACGTCTTCGATGATGCTGAGGCGATGCAAAGCAAGCTAATGGCCGGCCGCAGCGGCTACGATGTGGTCATGGTTCCGGACGACCTCTTGCCAAACTTCGTAAAGGCCGGAGTGCTGGAGGAGCTAGACCGCACTCAGTTAACCAACTGGTCACACTTGGACCCGGAAGTGCTGAAGAAACTTCAGGTGAACGACCCTGGGAACCGCTACGCGGTGCCCTACATGTGGGGTACCACGGGCATTGGCTACAACGTTGACAAGGTCACCCAGGCGCTGGGGGCTAATGCACCAGTCGATTCCTGGGACCTGATTTTTAAGAAGGAGAACATCAGCAAGCTGAGCACTTGCGGCGTGGCCATGCTAGACGCGCCGGTGGAGATTATCCCTATCGCACTGCACTATTTGGGCCTACCACCGAACAGCAAGAACCCGGACGATTATCAAAAAGCCGAAGCGCTTCTGCGCAGCATCCGTCCGTACGTCATGTACTTCGACTCCTCGAAATACCCCTCAGACCTTGCCAACGGTAACATTTGCGCGGTAGTCGGCTGGGGCGGTTCGGTCTATAGCGCCCAGCAGAATGCCGAGAGGGCCCACAGCGGCATTAATATCGCCTACAGCATACCGCGTGAGGGTGCGCCGGTGTGGATAGAGAATATGGTCCTACTTAAGGATGCCCCTCACCCGCAGCAGGGTTACGCCTTTATGAACTACATATTGCAGCCTCGAGTCACAGCACAAAACTCTAACTACGTGGGCTACCCTAACGGCAACAAGGATGCTACCCCCATGATCAACGCGTCCTTGCGCAACAACCCCGCACTCTACCCGACCACCGAGGTCATGAGCACCCTGTATCCGCTTGAAACCCTACCGCTGCGTCTTGAGCGACTGCGCACGCGGAGTTGGACCAAAATCAAAACTGGCACCTGAAGGCTCGGAATTACAGCCAAAGAGGTCGATCCCTGCTGGTAGATTCCGGCAGGGATAGGCCAGAAGCCGAGCCGTAACCGGCTCAATCTCAGTGCTTACCCGGTCTTGTTCCATTTGACTCTCTTTGCTTCCTTCTCCTACTACTTTGCGACGCTGCGAGTGATCCTCTGTTTCATTGTTTCGGAGGCATATTCATTTTTTCACGCGCTAAACTCTGTTATTAGAACCCCGTCGGAATCGCTGCGTTCTCGGCAATGGCGTTTTATCCATCTTTTCTTCGGCCATAAACTGATATGAAACAAAAAGAAAACGCATTGTAAAGCGATAGCGGTTGCTACAAATTAAGATTAAACAACGTTCTTTCATGAATCATCTGCGCCATTGATAGGTGCGGCCTTTCTCAGTCAGACTATCGGTCCGATGATATATTATCCATACCTGCTCACATCGTTTCGAACGCAATGCGAGGGAACCATACGTCGTTCGAGCTTGCTAGATCAGCTGAAAGCAGCCATCCTATTACGGAACCGACGCATTTTTGTACCAAAAGTCGTTGTTCAGGACACCACTGGCAGAATTCTAGTAGGCAATTGCTCCCGTTTGTTAGCAAGAATTAAACCGGATCCCCGATGGCACTTCCCCCATTGCATAGCTTTAAAGTTTTCGAATGCGTCGCCCGGCTAGGCAGTCTTGCTGCCGCAGCGGTTGAACTCCATGTCACTACGGGTGCCATTAGCCAGCAGCTCAAAGCTCTGCAATCTAGTCTCGGCGTGGAGCTTTTCTCCAAGCGGGGGCGTCAATTGGTTCTTACTTCAAACGGCCGCCAGCTCCATACGCGTGTCGCTGCCGCTCTTCGCGAAATCAATGATGCTGTAGGCGAACTAGTAATAGACAATGAGCAAAAGCAGGAGTTCGTCAGTATCACACTGTCTATTCCGCCAGCTGTGGGAACCGAATGGCTGGTCTCGCCTCTGTTACGCTTGATGTGCAAATCGCAATCACTAAAGGTTTCCGTGATAACGGCAGCAAAAATGGCTCACGTGGATTGGCGTAGAGCCGATGTTGCTGTGGTATACGGTACCCCCGCGTGGCCGGGGTATTGGTGGCGCGAACTTCATGGTATCCGCTTGCTTCCCGTATGCAGCCCGCAGTTCTTGCGTGGACCGATGGCCATTCATAAAGTAGAGGACCTATTGAAGCATAGGCTTTTGCACGAGGACGACGGAAGCCAGTGGCAGCGTTGGCTAGCAGAGGCTGGTTGTTTGCGGGGTGGGTTCGAGAATGCGTACTTCGAAGACTTCGGTATAGTGCTTCAGGCGGCACGAGAAGGTTTCGGTGTCGCTCTGAGTGACGAAATCGTATCAAAACGAGATCTTGACGAAGGAAAATTGGTATGTCCTTTACCAAGCTCCGTACCGGCACTGCACAATTACTATGTCGTATGTGCGGAAAGTGCGCGTGAATGCCCGGAAGTCCGGGCGTTCATCGATTGGCTTCTTGAGACAGTCTGCCTTTCTAACTAGTAGCCGAATCCCCGACCATCTGTGAAGCGTATTTTGGTTAGTATGCTGATGTCATTTTCTACTTTATAGAGTTCGGAGCTCCGAATGAGTTCTGGATCACTGAAAGATTCCGCTTTGGCTCGTCCGGTCTGAATTTGCAGCATCTTGTCGCGGATAGCCACAATTTGGTCATAAGTCATGGCCGGTACCCTTGTTGGGTCTTCATCAGCATGGGCACCGTAGACAGCGGTCTTAGGACTGATGATCTTTAGAGTGCGGTCCAGAGACGACAAGTAATCCTTTAGGTTTCCGGCGAGAAGCCAGGATGGGTAAAGATGATCTCCTGCCAGCAGGATGTCATGTGCCTCATCGAACAGGGCCACTTCGTCCTGGGTGTGCCCAGGCACGCTAAGCACACGAACTTTTAAACCACCAAGATCGATCACTTCCTCAGGTTTCACCAGCCGTGCAACCTTGAAAGGCGGCACAACCATGTGGTCGAAGTTCCCCAGGTATACAGGTTCCGGGACGTGATAAAGTCCATCTTCACGCTTGAATTTTTGAGTAAAAGGTATATCAACTAAGTACACGCTTTGAAAATTATGCAGTCCGCCTAGATGGTCAAAATGCAAGTGCGAGGGTAGCACAGAGAGAGGTTTATCAGTGATGGTCCTGGCCACCGCTGTGATATCCTCCTTTTGGTTAGCACCTGCGTCAAACATTAAAGCCTGCTTCTCTCCTACTAACAGGTATGAGTAATTTCTCTGGTAGTAGGTTGGTTCTCCAATAGCGTAGAGAAATTCAGTCAGTTTGTGCACCACGAAGGCTGATTCATCCATTTCATTGGCCTCTGCTGCGTGAACAAGGAACGGAGCGGCGAGCATGACAACGGATAACAGCCCTAAGGATTTGATTAGCTTGCGCACGGATTGCGTCCTCTTTTCGATATTGATCGATTAGGGAGAGGGGATGGTATGCAGAACGTTACCTGCAAGATTATCTCACCGTCTGCGACGCGAGAATTCAATGCATTTTTTTTATGGATAAAAGCTTTAGCGCAACTAAAGGATTATAAGCGCTCTTTGACCAGACGCTCGAATTTGAACATTTGCCTTCGCGAATGGTCTCCAAGTCGCTTTTCGAGAACGCTACGAATGGGGTAAGAAAGACGCTATATTGAGAGTTCGGCGCCACAATACTAGTGTAGGCACGCACCGTTGAGGCATTAGAAATGCTTGGAGATAGACCCATACCACCCGGCTTCCGATATACTAGCGCTACCAGATGCTTTAGTGTCTTGACCGAATATGAGACGAATGAAGTCCACGCAGGCGGCAAAATCGCTCAAGAATTGCTCAGCGGACTTCTATAAGCGTTCAGTAAATCGCAGCTTTTGGCCGCCCCTCCCTTCGTATCGGGCCGCTATGGGGTCTTAGCACCAACCTCTATACCTAGTGGGTCGCCACTAAATCTGCATAGCTGTGAACACTGTTACAGCTCGCTGAAATTCCAATCCTGCGAGTTATTGATTTCCTGCTGCACAGGAAATTGCCAAATGTCACCGTGCCCTCAACGACTACAGGGGGGCCTCATGATAAGGCAGTTGACCACTCTCTCGCTCGCCGCAATTGTTGCGGGTTGTGCGATTCAGAAGGCTGAGCAGCCGCCGAAGCCGGCGCTCGATAACAGCCGTAATCCCGAATGGCTGTCTCCGGACATCTACCCGAACGGAGCAAGTCCGGAGAAAGAACCGGTCGTTCGGTATGGCCGCTACACCTTGGTGAGCACCCAACCCGATGCGAGCCAGCGCGACCTGATGGCACAGATCATCGATGTGACCATCCCCTCCAGCATGAACCCAAGTGTTCGGGATGCCATGCTGTATGTGGTCGACCGGTCAGGGTACGCCCTCTGCCCGCCCAGCTCGCAGCACGTCAACATCCTGTACACCCGACCTTTGCCAGCAGCCCAGTACAAACTTGGCCCGATGACGCTCCGCAATACCCTCCAGATCCTCGCCGGCCCAGCCTGGCAGGTAAAGATCGATGAAGTGAACCGTCAGGTGTGCTTCGTGCTTCGCCCCGGTTACCAACTGCCAACCCCGTCGACGCCGACAGGCCAGCTCTACGCCGACAAAGCGCGGTCTCCTGAAACCAGCTCCGCCACACCGGGCTCGACGCCGGGCGTAGTCGTCGCCGCAGTGCCTAGTACCCCTCCCATCTCCACCACTACGCCCGCTGTCGCATCCCTAGCGCCAGTGGCTACCGTGCTCCCCCCAGTGGCACCCGCCAAGGATGGCTCTATCCCGGCTGCGACCGTAACCGCCGCGGCTAAATCTTCGACGCCTGCGTTCCAAGCAACGACAGTGCCGAACAAACAGGCAGCTTCCAAGCCAGCGGTTGCCGCCTCTAGTACCGCAGTCGGCGCCCCGGCCATAGAGGTCAAACCCGCACCTCGGCCGCTGCCCCAGATATGGACGGCCGAAGTTGGATCAACCCTGCGCGAGAGCGTTGAGGAATGGGCCAAGAAAGCCCGGTGGCGCGTGATCTGGGCCCAGGAAGACCTCAACTATCCGATCGAGGCACCGCTGCATTTCGAAGGCTCGTTCCAGGAAGCCATCAAGCAGCTGTTTCCGCTCTACGACAATGCCCCGCGATCCTTCGTCGTCGACGGTAGCGAAGGCTCCCAGAGCGTCTTGTACGTCGCTGAGAGGAAGAAGAAATGAACCAGTATCCTTGGGTCCGCTGGGCATTGACACCGATTGCCTTGGCGCTGCTGAGCAGTTGTGCCGTTCAACGCGTCAATGAGTCGTTCGACAGAGCAGAGTTCCAGGGCCGCACGGCTAGCCAGTACAACAAGTTCCTGCACAACCAGCAGCCACAGCAGAACCGCGACACGGTCGTTTTCAGCAATAAGCCGTGGGTCTCTACGGAGCCGCTGGTGACCAGGCGCGGGCTTCCGTTCAGCCTGGATCGTGACATTTATTATCGGCCTGCAGGCCCAGTGTCCATCACCGACGTGGCTCAGCTGATCACCAAGGAAACCGGTCTGCAGGTCATTGTCGCGCCTGACGCATTGAACCCCGGGATCCTCGCCTCGAAGTCTGCCGGGACTACCACACGCGCCGCCGCTCAGGCTGTACCTGATCCAGATAGCCTAGCCGGCCTTCTGCCAAATGGCATAGCGGGCGGGATGCCTGGCAGCGCAAGCTCATTCGACTTGGGCCTCAACAGCGGGGGGCTGATCTCCGGGCTGAACTACAACGGCAAAACCTCCGGGCTGCTGAACCAAGCCACATCACGCCTCGGACTCTCCTGGCACTTCGATCCGGAGGTTCAGGCCGCGCGCATTACCTACTTCGACACCCGCACCTTCGATGTCTGGACGTTTGGCGATGAGCTTGAGATCGAGAGCACTGTCAAATCTGGCCTGCTGACCTCTACGGGGAATGGAGACTCGGGCTCTTCGACCTCTTCGGGGGGAGCCACGGGTGAATCCGGCAGCAACCAGAGCACCAAGTCCACGTACAAGACCTCGCTGATGAGCGACATCGAGAGCAACGTTAAGGCCATGCTCAGCATGCAGCCTCCAGGGCGGCTTTATCTTTCTCGCTCCACCGGAACGCTCACCGTCAGCGACCGGCCGGAGGTGCTGAATCGAATCTCGGCCTACCTGAGGGATACCAACCGCAGCATCACGCGCCAGGTGCTGTTCAACGTGAAGGTCTACGAGGTGAACTTCAGCGACAGCGACCAGACGGCGGTAAACTGGAGCGCTGTCTACAAGTCCATCTCTGGAAAATGGGGCTTCGGCCTGAGCAACACCGTCGCCGGTATCAGTTCAGAGGCGATCTCTGCCAGCGGCAGCATTCTCGATACTTCGAGCTCTCCATGGGCAGGCTCCAAGGCCGTTGTGCAAGCCCTGTCAGAACAAGGGCGTGTCTCCGAAGTGCGGTCCCCATCTGTGACCACGCTGAACCTGCAGCCGGCACCGATTCAGATTGGCAACGTCCAAAGTTATGTCGCCTCCAGCTCGACCACCACCACTGCATCCGTCGGCTCCAGCACCGCGCTGACACCGGCAACGATTACCAGTGGCTTCAACATGATGCTGCTGCCCAAGCTCCTGGACAAAGAAAACATGCTGCTGATGATCACCCTCAGCATAAGCAGCAAGCCAGTTTTCAAGGATTTCGAGAGCAACGACTCCAAAGTTCAGACCACGGACTACGACACCAAAAACGTCGCGCCTAAGGTCCGTCTGCGCAGCGGTGAGACGCTGATTCTCACTGGCTTCGACGAAAACGGGGATGACGCCCGTAAATCCGGTGTTGGCAGCCCCAGCTTCTTCGGCTTGGGCGGAGGGCGAACTCGCTTGACGTCCCACAGCGCCCTCGTGGTCCTGGTGACCCCAATTGTCCTCCCGGACAACTTGTAAGTGGCGGCGCTCATGAACAGCGACACTCCCAAACCGTCGAGCCGGGTGCAGACCATCCAGCACCGTGGGCGCGTCTTCGTCACTGGCATGCTTTGGACGCCCCTGGGCAACATGACCAGTTACATGAAGGAAGCCCGGCAGTATGGCCATGAGCACGGCCTAGACATTGTGGCTATCCGAAGAACGTCGCGGATGATCCAGGCGGGCTTTGTTTCCCGATCGGCTGACGTGCACAAAGGCATGTACTCGCTGGCGGCAACCTTGGCTGGCCAGCTTGGTGATTCGTGGATTGCTGCCTGGGCCGTCGATGCCGATCAAGATCGCTATGCAGTTGTAGCTGTCGATGAAGGCCGGATCATCCCGGGTTGCGATCTGATTGCCACGGCATCAGAGGTCCGTAAACGGGTGTTGCAGCAACGCAGCCGCGGCATCCAGTTCGAGCGAGAGTTCTTGCCGATCGAGTTTGCCATGGGTGGCGAGCTCATCGACATCGACGAACTACTCCAACCATCGCGGCTCAAGCGTGAGTATCGGCTACGTCCCCTCGTGTTTGGTATGTCCAAGCCTGAACTGGCCCAATTGCTTCTGGTGGTCCTCTTGATTGGCGGCGGCCTGCTGGCCTGGTCACAATGGAAATCCCACCAGGCAGAGATCGCGCGCCAGGCTGCCATCGAAGCGGAAAAGAGGCGCCTCGAGGAGCTGGCCGAACTACAGCGGCAGACAGGGACAGAGCAACCTCTCCAGGCGCTGGAACACCCCTGGGCGAAACAACCCTCAGTCACCGACTTCGTAGCGGCATGCAGCCATGTGATGTACCAGTTGCCCCTGAATATTCAGGGCTGGCCCATCAACAAGGCCGAGTGCAACGGTTCTCAAATCGTGGCGTCCTACGACCGTGCTGGTAACAGCACTGCTCACGATTTCACGACAGCTGTGAGACAGCTTTTCTCCATACAGCCGGAATTCACCGACCAGGCAAAGTCAGGGATCCTCAGGTTCGACATTGCTATTGACGCTGCGGGTGACGACGCATTGGTCGAGGCCAAGGACGCGCTCGAGAATTTAACCAGCTGGTTCCACAGTTTCTCTCAGGAGCCACAGTTGCAATCCATACCTGTGGTTATTCCCCAGGAGCCAGCTCTGCCGGGCCAGCCCGCACCACCGCCGCCCCCACCTCCTCAGTGGAAGCAGTACCAGCTGTCCTACACCTCCGGCGTTCTGCCTTACGACTCCTTCAATGGCGCGCCGACCCAGGGACTGCGCCTTCAGGAGATCAAGACCGAATACAAGGCTGACCACCTGATCTGGTCGGTCACAGGAGTCCTATATGCGAAATAACCTCAGCTTTTTGTTCCTGGCCTGCTGTCTGCCGATCACCAATGCCATTGCTGCCGTCCCGGACCTCTCGGGCATCAACGTCGGCGAGCTCGGCAAGGTGCAGAGCGAAACCATTCTGTTCAAGGCTAAGGCCGAGCGCAGCAAGGCCGAACTCGAAGCAAACGGCACACTCCCTAACGCCCCTCAGCCAGTGGCGCAGTTTGCTGCGCCTGGGTTCACGACCACCATGACGCCGGCCTCTCCTTCACCGCGCCAGTCGTCCTTTCCCGTAGTGAAAGAAATCAGCGGCTCAGGACAGAAATTGCGGGCAAGCCTTATCTACAGCGACGGCAGCGAGGTCGACGCCAGGCCGGGAAGCGAGGTACCCGACGGTTTCCGAGTCCAACAGATCACGCTCGATGGGGTGGTATTGAGCAAGGAAGGGAAGCGGTTCCCCTTGGGATTCGGAAACCGAGTCGTATCTCAACCACAACAGAGTCTGCCTGGCCTCATGCCAGGCCAACGCTGAGGAGCATGACCATGACCGAGCTATCCGCAGAGCCCGTCGATCTCGAGCCTATCGACTTGGCATTGGCCCCCTTGCCAGTGGCGGTGCTGACTGCACCAGGCGGGCCTCACTCAATCAAAGACGACCTGCGACAGGTCCTTGCGTTGACCGCCGATGGGAAGTTGTACATCTCCCCTCAGCATGTCCGCGACCCATACGTCATGTCCTTCATGGATCAGTTAGACCACAAGGGGATCAACTTCGAGGTCATCTCCGCATCGATGACGGAGATCAAAGCGCTGTACCAGGCTTCAGCGTCGACGGGCATGAAGGCACTGGTCGAGACACAGCGCCAAGCCCAGGTGGTGGAGTTCATGGGGGACGCCCATCGTCGCGGCGCGAGTGATATCCACATTGTCGTTTCGCACGATGTCACTCGGATCAAATACCGGCTCTTCGGCGTCCTGCAGGAGGTCCGTCAGGAAAAAAGCGACGTAGGTCGTGAATTCTGTGCCGCGCTCTACAACAGCATGTGCGACGTCTCAGGCGATTATTATCAGCCCCACATCGCCCAAGATGCGCGTGTGAGCCGCAAATTCGTCGACCAGCTGGGTCTGTATGGTGCTCGGGTCGCAACTCGGCCGCTGGTCGATGGCCCGTTGATGGTGATGCGTTTGCTGTACGACGACACGTCCAAGCAGAGCTTCGAAGAACTAGGTTTCCTGCCTCAGCAGACCGAGCACTTCAGGAGACTGAGAAGCCTCCCCTACGGACTAAACCTGATCACTGGTCCAACCGGCTCCGGTAAATCGAAGACCCTCCAAGTCAATCTCAATCTGCTGTATGACGAGACCGGCGGCTCCCGACACATTCTCACGCTCGAGCATCCCCCGGAGTATCCGCTCAAGGCTAACCAGTCACCGATCTACGTCGGTGAGTCTTGGGGCGACGGTATTACCAACGCGGTACGGCTTGACCCCGATGTCCTCATGTACGGCGAACTGCGCGACCTGGAGTCTGCACAGGCCGCATATACCGGTGCTATGACTGGTCACCAGAGCTGGTCGACTCTACACACCAACAATGCGATCGCCTCCATTCAGCGCCTGATTGATATGGGGGTCGCTGATTACCTGGTCACCGACCCTCTGCTGACGACTGGAATCGTAAACCAGTCGCTAGTGCCAGTCCTCTGCCCTGCCTGTCGAGTTCCATTGAAGAAACACGAACACGGTATCAGCAGCGATCTTTTCGCCCGATTGGAGCAGCTTCAGATCGTCGACCAGGTAAATCTCATCGGTGACGGCTGCAGCCAGTGCAAAAACCTCGGCGTTGTCGACCGCACAGTCATTGCTGAAACCTTGCTGACCAACGTGAAGCTCATGGAAACGTTCACCAAGCGCGGCGCGAGCGCGGCCCGCAGGTACTGGGTCAAGGAGATGGGTGGGATCACCAAAATCACGCACGCAATCATGAAGATTTCCGAAGGCACCGTAGACCCGCGCGATGCCGAGCTCTTTGCGGGGCCGCTCGACTTCGACAGGCAATTAATGGAGCAGACAGATGAGTGAGTTGCTCCTGGAGTTTTGGACCGGCCTGCGCGAGGCCGCCCAGGGCTGGGTAGTCACTTTCTACGCCAAGCAGTTTGGCAAGAACGAACGTATTCAGTTCTACGAGAGCCTGATGGGGGTGCTTGAGGACGGTATTGCGATCGAAGAGGCGCTGGAGACCGTTGCCAAAGCATTTAGCAGCGATGGAAAAACAATGCACCCGGTGTCAGTTATTTGCGGTCAAGTAGCCATGCTCGTGCGAGGAGGGAAATCCCTCGCTGATGCCTGCAGGGGACATTTGCCATACGACGAAGCCTCGCTGGTCGAGACCGGGGAAAAGACAGGGAACCTCGTAGGAGCGTTTCGTGATTGCGTTCGACTCATCGAAGCCCGTCAACGCATAGCTCGCTTGGTCATCTCGGTTGTAGCACTTCCT
Organism: Pseudomonas sp. NPDC086566; assembly: GCF_050280885.1. Classification (NCBI taxonomy): domain Bacteria; kingdom Pseudomonadati; phylum Pseudomonadota; class Gammaproteobacteria; order Pseudomonadales; family Pseudomonadaceae; genus Pseudomonas; species Pseudomonas sp. NPDC086566. The sequence continues at coordinate 138,920 of NZ_JBNNWD010000007.1, read as the reverse complement.
GCAATCACCTGGAGCCTCATGGGGACGCTGCTATATGTCATCGCCACTTGGATGGTTCCGTCGATGGCTCAGAGACAAGATCCGGAGTTGTGGACCGGCATCCCGGGTCTCCTCTATGTCATTTCCAAAGTGGTCACGAACTACGGGCTTTTGATCGTGGCAGTCGTGCTGACCCTGGTCTTCCTTTCTTTCGTGACGCTTCCATACTTTTGTGGCTTACAAGTTCGACCCAACAGCCCGGTATGGAAAACACAGCTCAGCCGGATACTGCAGAGCACCAGGATGAGATTCGAGAGCATCCCGCCCTGGTCGATCTACAAGGTCCTCCATGGGTCGATTTTCCTGCTGAACATGTCGGTGATGCTCCGCGCCGGCGTAGGCCAGTTAAGCGCACTCAGCATCCTCAGCCGCAGCGCCTCTCCCTGGCTGCGAGAAAGAATCGACGCCATCAACTACGGCGTCAGCTCCGGTAAAGACTTCGGTACGGCGCTCAAGCTGGCCGGGCACCAATTCCCAGACCAGATGGCCATTCACTTCCTGCAGGTTTTAGCCACCCGCCAAAGCTTTGCCACCTCAATGGAGCGATTTGCCAATCGTTGGCTCGAGCAAATGCTCAAACGCGTGGAAGCGATTTCGAAGTCCCTTACAGCCCTATCCGCAGTCATCATGGGCTTGCTCATGATCTTCGTGATGGTCGGCATCTTCCAGCTGGCCATAGGCCTGATGGATTCAATCCAACACTAAGCACATAGACCAGAGGCAACACATGAAACGCTCTACTCCAAAGAAACAACGCGGCTTCCTGTCCATCGACGGCGTGATGTGGATCATGCTCATCACTATCGCTTTGGGTTTCATCGCCTGGATCGGCTACAAAATGCTCGGTAGTTCAGACGCCGCTGTTGAGCAAAGCAACATCACCACCATTATCTCTAACGCCAAGAAACTTAAGGGCTCCTCTGGATACGGCACTTCAGGGACCAACCTCGTACCTTCGCTGATCGCGATTGATGGAACCGGTTCGATGGGGGTTTCGGGTACCACCCTGACGAACCAGTGGAACGGTGCCGTCACCCTTGTGAGTAACGGGATGACCTTCACCCTCAGCGAGAGCAATGTGCCTAAAGCTGCATGCATCACGCTGGCCAGCAAGATCGCCAAAGATAAGCAGACCACGACCTCGATCAATGGTGGCTCGGCAACAGCCGGCGAGGTACTTCCTGCCTCGGCAACTACAAGCTGCTCCAACGACCTGAACTCCATCACCTGGACCACTTACTAAAGGCGACTGGCGTGAGCTTGATTGCAGATGCTGAGTTTGTAGACCTCTACCTTGGCCATGATTTTGCTGATGTGAAGGGGCTGGCTGGCCAGCCTCGCAAGGTTGCGGCTCCTACGGAGTGGTTGACTGAGATCCAGGAACTCAGGGCTCGGTGTGTGCATCTGTACGAGACGACTCATGAGCCTGAATTTGCTGTCGTGTTGGAAGATCGCGTGCTCTTGCGAGTGACGTACAACCTGGATGTCTTCACGAAGCCTTTTTTTGTACTGAACCGGTCAAGAGCAACCATCATCCCCCTCGAGGATCTCGGATTACCCGATCATATTTACGAGTGCCTGCTCGCGGGAGAAACCAGGGGCCTGGTGTACTTTGCCGGTGAAATGGGCACCGGCAAGACCAGCAGTGCAGCTTCAGCGGTCAAGGCTCGCCTCACATCGCTCGGAGGCCTTGGGCTCACCGTAGAAGATCCGCCAGAAACCCTCCTACAAGGTGAACATGGACCTGGGCGCTGCATCCAGTTGCCGGTCTCCCGTATGCAGGGTGGCTACTCAGAAACCTTGATTCGCGCTCTTCGAACTCGCGCCGACCTCATCCTAGTCGGTGAAGTTCGAGACACGCCTACCGCCGCTGAGGTCATCAAGGCATCCATCAATGGTCACCTCATATTCTCTACCGGCCACGGCGGGAACATCTGGGGCGCCATCCAGCGCCTGGCTGTACTCGCCGAGCCCATCATGCCAAACGCCCTGGAGGTACTGTCACAAGGACTGACTGCTGTGATCCATCAAACCCTCTTCCGTCCAGATAACGGACAGCCGCGGCTCACCCTCCAAACGCTATCGCTCACCCAAGATGACGCACCTTCCATCCGCGAGAAAATCCGTAGCGGGCATCTTCAGATGATCGAGCAAGACATCGTTACCCAATCGAACAGGAGTCTCTGGCATGGCCAGTAAACGCGGGCAAGCTGGCTTTCTTACCATAGATGGGCTGTTCGGCCTGATCGTGTTGAGCATCATGCTTTCTCTTGCTGGGATCTGGATGTTCAATTACGGCAACCAGCAGGATTACCGGGTCGCCGCTGAACACCAGCGGACAGTCGCGGACGCCTTTGCCAAGTACCTCAAAGACAACTACTCCGTGGTGCTCGCCAACGCTGGCCCGACCGCACCCGTGCAGGTCACCGTGGCCATGATGCAGAACACGAATTATCTGCCGGCAGGCTTCAGCTCTACCAACAGCTTCGGCCAAACGATCATTGGCCTTGCCAGGCGCCTCAACGCAAACCAGCTGGAAGCTATAGTGGTGACCACAGGCGGCCAGGCCATCCCTGAACTTGGGATCCGCACGATCGCTGAGCACCTTGGCGCGCCGGGGGGCTTCGTTTCAGCGCTCAAGCCAAGTGTGATTCAGGGCGTGCGTGGAGGATGGGAAATCGCCCTCAGCAATTACGGCATCAACCCTGGGCAGGGGCATACGGCCAGCGCGCTTTTCTTGATGGACGGACAGCTAGCCAACGACTACCTCTACCGCAATGCGGTACCTGGTCACCCTGAGTACAACCGCATGAACACTGCCATCGACATGGGCTCCAATGACATCAACAACGCCCGGGCGATTAATGCGACTGCTGACGTCGTCAGCAGAGATGGATGGTTCAGGAGCCAAAATGACACGGGCTGGGTCAATGACAAATGGGGCGGAGGGATGTACCAGTCGGACGCAGATTGGGTTCGTATCCTCAATAACAAGGGCCTGTACACAGGCGGAACAATTCGCGGAGGGACCTTACAATCTGATGGCCGGGTGACTGTGAGTGAATACTTGGATATTCAGAGCATCGCCCAGGAAGGGCAAGCTTGTCCCAAAATTGGCGTTCAATCAAAAAACAACGTTGGCGCCCCTCTAACCTGTCAGTGCACCACTTCTGCGTGCGCTGCTGGTGTATGGCGAGCAGCAGGCGGCGGAGGCAAGGTATTGACTGGCTTCATTACCCACGGTCAACAGATCCCTCTCCCAAGTGGAAGTAACCAGGAAAGCTGTACCTGGTCAGCCTCAGATGCTGCTAACCCACATCCTGCCTCTAGACCTGACTATGCTGGTGGCAACTATGCGTACGCTGATGCAAATCGAGTAGTGACCTGCGGATTCTATGACAAAGGCGCGTTCAATATCGGAGGAACTTGCAGTTACGTCATAGCTTGCAATTAGGATTGGTAGCACCCTGAAATCCTGATCGCTTGCCCCATTCGTATGCACGCCGTGCCGCGAGATCTGCAATAACCTCTGGACAACGCCATGTATATTTATTGGATAGCGTTAACCCTACTTCTAATCGCTGGCGGGATAAGCTCCCAATTCCAACATCAGATTGAAAACAGCGCAGAAGCAGCTACCGTTGATGCGATCAGTCGAAGCCTTCTGGTGTACCGCTCTGCAGCGGCAGAGTTTGCACGGGCTAATCCAAGCTTCTCCGGCAGCCCGCCGGAGTCATCATTAAACCTGCCCACCTGGTATATAAAGCAAAGCAATATCGCAACCTACCTAGTTGGAGGTGTGTCCTACACCTTCGTCACTGGCACGGTCCCACCAGGTCTGCCGGCCGCTCTCGCCGACCTTACCGAATCAGGGACCGTTGGCGTGAATCGCTCAGGTCTTCTCTACTCGCCCACGAATGGCAACATGGCCATCCCTATCCCTGCGCAGGTGCCTAATGGAGCCGCTGTTGCTGTTTTCTGATGGTCATCATTTAGCCATGAGCCCCCCGGCCCTTGCATAGCGGCCCAGCTACCACCCATAATGACATCAGTTAAGGTTCTACCCCGCTGGCTACTGACGGTCATCAGTAGCGCCCAGGTGTTGAGGTCCGCCCCAACACCAAACCTTAAACACGCTATAGCTCCGGGAAGGGCGTGTGGATCTGGTTGAGATTCTCCCTGTGTCTCCCTGCTCTCTCTAGTCGCGCAGCCGTCTAACTCGTGATGATCGAGTCCAAAGGCACATAGGTTTCAAGAGGTTCGGTGCTTCTTTGATCCAAGGGTCACATTGGTGATGTGACCCCTCTCTTTTCTCTCCCTTTGGGTAGCCTGATGGACTTGTAGCCAGGTCCATCAGGCTACCCAATGGGTGTATCTCCCCCTTGCCGGTGGCCCGCCGGCGATAAGCCGGGCTCCTTTTGTGCGCGGATGCGTGCCTCATGTTTACTGGCCGAAGCCACGAGAATGGCCAGGTGCTGCGAATCGAAGCGATCAATGCCCAGGGATCGACGGTTCCCTCACAGGTGGCTCCTTAGACAAATTTTCTCTGAACGGCTGGAGTCACCCTCCAGCCGGCATAGTCCCCCTTTCCTAATGATTAGCGCTCACATGCCTTTCCGCTGCCCCGGGATAACGTGGCACTTGCATTGTCACAACAGACAAGAGATACAGCGTAAACAAGCGCACGAACCCCACATCACCCAAGACTTTCACATTCAGGGGGTCAGGTGTATTTGAGATATACCAGCCCAGAATGCACAGACAATAGGCAAGGCCAGAGCCACCTATGAATATCCCCATATTGGCGTGATCCCCCTCGGAAAGGCTTAGGTTCAACCGCCCGATGATAATCAGCCAGCCAACCACAAGAGGATATGACATCAGCATCGCACCTGGGACAGAAAGAGCGGCAATTGAGAACGGATCATCCAGCGGCGAATACTCAGGGAACACCGTAAGCAGCGTTAATGCCAAGAACACGATCAACAATGATCGACTATTGATCTTTGCAAACCAGTCCAGAACGTCCTTCATTTACCGCCCTCCCATCGCGTAAAAATGCCCAGCAACACGGTTCAATTTCACCGAGCCGCCCACCAAATTCCGCCCGAATATACCCTTATTCCCCTTCGCGTCAACACCAACAGTTCAGCCATCATAAAGAAAGTTGTTCCACAAACAAAAACTCTAAGGTACATTGGATATACGAGATCAATTCACCTCAGCATCTCGCCAACACCAACTCAACCAAAAAGAGCAGTGCAACTGCCTTTGAGTAAAAGGATCACCTTATGGAATCGCTGGAAAAATTGCGTCTTCGCGACAAAGTTGTCCCTTTCGACTTTATCCGAATTGAAGGAGAAATCCCGACCCACGTGCTTATCGAGGGCGAAATCTCATCCCTTGCCAGAAATGAGATGAAAAACAACCAAGGTTTTTGGGAGAAGCTCGTCCGTGACATTGGGCTGCTGAAGTCCCAGCCTAGTTGGGAGGGCTGGGAGGGCTGGGGAGCCGGAATGAAACTCAAGTGCGCCGCACTTCACAAAGCAGGCTGGACCTTCAAAGATAGCCATGAGCCCTATGCTGAAGCCGCCCATGCATATGAGAAGGTGCGCCAAGCGCTGCTTTCTCCTGATTGCAAAACCCCTGCCGACCTGCTGCGGTTACTTGAATAACCCCTCAGCTCGCGTGAGTCGTCGAGTGTTGCCAGCTTGACACAATCCTCTACGGCTCCGATGATTAAGTCGTGATCTGCTGACGTTGTCAGCAACATGCCCCATGCAGCTTGGATCCGTAATGCTGCAGCACGAAGTCTGTGTGATCCACCAGCCCAAGGTCGTTTAGCTTCTGGTAGCACGACCGATCGATCTCTATCGATAGAAGCTCCTTCCGCAAACCCAGCGGGGAATACATTTCCCCGTCAGGGTCAGTGTTTTCTCCGCATTCTTAACCCGCAGGAGAAACACCATGACCGCAATGTCCGCACCATCGACCGGCTTCCGTTTTGGCTATGCGCTCGGCACACTCACCCGCGAGTTCCTGCGCACCATGAAACGCCCAGCCCCAGTCGTCCTAGCTCAGGTCCAGCCTGTTGTTCAAGTCGCGAGCATAGCGCCCACCCGCAGCGACTGGGATGAGCTTTGCCGCATTCCAACTCTCGCACGCCGAGGCGTTGATCTGAACCATTGGTTTGAAACCAACACCAAAGCGGCACCACCGACCAAGCGCCGGTCCCGTCAGCGCAAGCCGAGCAAACCCAAAGCTCCAGAGCTGCGTATGGGCCCGCTGAACGACCTCATAGCTCCAATCGCGATCTAACTCCCTCCAACCTCACCCAATGCCAGGCACCCCACCTGGCAAGGTGAGGGCCTGGTGAATAAGGAACGCCATGGCCTCAAAAAAACGCGCAGCTGTAGCAGACGACCTTCGCAAAATAGGGACGACTGCAGTCGCCGCCGCCCTCGTCGGTATCTTCCTGAGCACTAGCCGTCTACTGACCGCTTTCGCCCTCATGGTAGGTGTTGTAATCTGGATAACAGGCATCTACCTCACTCCGGAGGAATGACATGAGCCACACCGCATTTGGCATCATCATGTTCACCGCTCTGCTCCTCATCTGCGTCGGTATGGCAGTTTGGGCTGATTGGCCTAACGTCAAACGCCGCTGCCAGAAGCTTCTTCGAGCACATTAAACATTGATTTCTCAACCAAAACCCTCCACTTGGAGGGTTTTTTAATTTCAGGGCTTGACAATGTGTTTCTCCGTTTCCATCCTTGTCTTCGTGTGCTGCTGACGTCGTCAGCAACCCAAGCCCTCGCAGTCATGATCTGAAAGACTGCTACACCCATGGCGGTGTCGATCTCCCCAAAATCGCCCAGCTTCCGGAAGCGCGATTGATCAATCACCCGATTGATGGAAGCCCATCCAACTCGCTACATCCCAACCCACGCGGGGAATACTTTCCCCCATGGGCAAAGTGTTTCTCCGCTTTCGCTATTGAAATGGAGAAACACCATGAATCAGTCCAACGAAGCTAAATTCTTTGACCTGCACACCACTGGCATCGGCTACCTCAACCGTATCCGTGAAGTTGCCCCTCGCAAGGGCAAACCCTTCACCTGTGTCACCGTTGCAGCGTTGCACGGCGCTACTGATAGCGCCGAGTACTCCTACATCGACTGCAACGTTGTCGGTGCCGAGGCAGAATCGCTGGTAAAACGCTGCCAGCAGGCCGTTGAAGCCAAAAAGAAGGTGCTCGTCTCCTTCCGAATCGGCGACATCTGGGCAGATGCCTTTACCTACGAAAAAGGCGAGAAGAAAGGTCAAGCCGGCGCAAGCCTTAAAGGCCGCCTGCTCTTCATCGGCTGGATCAAAGTTGACGGCAAGCTGGTGTACGAAGCGAAACCGAAAAACGCCACCCCGCCCGCTGACAATCAGGTACAACCTGGTATGGATCAAGCGCTGAACCAGGGACAGCCAGCCGCCGATCAGTTCGGTGACCAGCTTGAATCTTACCTCGGTAATGATCTTCCTCAGGAGCCCAACCAGGCTGCATGACCCCTATCAAGGCGCTGATTTCAGCGCCTTCACTTTCTGCGAGGAGGCCGTCATGAAAACTCTGTTCGCGCTGAGCCTTCTAAAAGACATGATCTGACCCACCCTGCATCACCAGTCCTTTCCCCCAAAGAGTATTCCTTGGAAGGGAGTTTCAAAGCATTCACCGGGCAACCGTGAGGCCTCTGCCTACAGCCTGGGCAACGAATTCCGTATTGGTTCACTGTCGTTGACAGTGCCTCCCGGAGCCAGGGTTTAAGGCTCCAGCGCATTGCGCCAACCCACCCAAGATCGCCTAGCACTCGGCAGCGCGATCACATCACTCAGTGATGGAGTGCCTTTTTCTTTACCTACCCGCGGGGATCTCATCCCCTGCGGACTGAGGCCTCGCTCATTCTGGAGACCTCTAATGCCCATACCCTCCGCCTCGTCCGAGGCATACCTCACACTTCCCATTGTCCTGGACAACGCTGCGTGGATGCGTGTGGTCTATCTCGAAAACCCTGACCGGGTAGCCGAGATGAGCCAACGCCTCGCCACCGTAGTACAAACGGCGTGGCAAGAACTGAAGCTGCAGCCTCTGGCCAAGTATTTCACTTTCGGTGTGTACACAAAGCACCATACTGGCCGCCACCGTGACTGGGTTGCCCTCGCTTTGCGAGTAGTCACCCCAGAGAACGGACCTGCCTATATCCAGATCCAGTTGCAGTCCGCTGCAGACCCAGCCTGACACAGCCAATTAATCACCCAGAGGGGTCACCCTCTGGGGGTGGCTTCCTCCCAACCAGGAGCACGTCACATGACACTATCAGCCAACCCTTTCGACATCGCTGCCAGCGATTACCCTGTAGCACATCCCTGCTGCTGCCGAGCGTTCGAAATCGCATCTGCGCACTTGCCAGAGGAAGACTGGGAGGAGCTGCAGGCACTCGTTGAGAATGCTGATACAGCTTTGCTTCAGTTCGAGTGCTTCACCCTTCCCGACAGTGACGCCATCGGCTTCAAAATTCTCAGTGCACCCTGGACCGACCAATATCTGGGACAGTACTGGGGGTACGATCTGTCGACACTTCAAGCTCTGCAAGCCACCGAGGGCTTCAGCGAGGAGACCATCCGAGTGCTCACCCTTGCCGCTCAGGCTCACGTGAGGTTCCTGGTCCTAGACCCCAACAGCAACGTTCTCGACGGTCTGCCGCTGTTCGATTGCTGACCACCTTCCACCCTCGCGGGGAACGCCCGCTGGCAGTTCCCCATGCTTTCCGGGGAGCGTACATGATCTCCATCACCGGCCAGCTGGCCATCCGCACCATCTCCGGTCGACTCGGGCTCTTCAACGTCGGCCGCCTCAGTACCTCGATCGGTGAGTTCACCATCAAGGATGCTCTCCTGGATCAGTACCAGGAAGGTAAATACCGAGGTGACTTCGCAATTAAGCAGATTCGACCCTCGTACTACTCGCACGGCGGTCGACTCGTTGTTGAGATCAGGGCTGAACTTGAGGACATGACCCTGGAGGATGTCACAGGTCTCAGTCGCGAGGACGAAGAACACCTGCCAACAAACGTCCCTGACCCTCTTGAAGAGGACGGGCCACCATCCACACCGCTACCGCCACGTCGGACCCCAAATGCCCCGGCGCGACAGCCCAAAACTGATGCCTTCGCCTCGGATGAGCCCTTCGGGATGAGTCCAACGGCACCACCAAGCACGAACGACATCGATGCCGAGCTGTTTGGCACGGTGTGGCCATTGGGCGAAACCGTGAGGCTCGACACCACCGTTGACCGACAACGGCTGCGGGCCCAATGCACCCGACTGGACCAGCTCGGTTTCACCATGGACTTCAAAACTCAAACCTGGACCAGGGCCTCGCCTTAAAGCGCCCTGCCAAGCCACCGCAGTAGTCAACCTGATTCACACACCCTGAGGGGCCTCCTCAGGGGGCTCCATTTTTCTACCTGGAGCACCACTATGAACGCCATCTTCAGCAACTTGAGCAAAAAAACCCTCGCCAACATCGAGGACCAGTTGTCCAACAACGAGGTGTCGACTGACGAGGAGCTCGTCGATCTGTTCATTGAAGAGTTGGACCTTACACTCGACCAGGCTGAGGCTGCTATACGTCTCCGCGACCAGTACCGAATCCAAATATTCCTCGAGGGGCACGGCCCGCTGCACCAACAAGACAGTGTGGCCTTCGATCCGCTCACCAAGACCTTCAGTTAACCACCAGACCACCCAGGGGGCGTTTCCGCCCTCTGGGACGGACGCCTCCACAATGGAGGCCATCATGCACCCATCCCCCTTGTTCCAGATCGAGGAATGCCCGGACCTGTACGTCGACGCCTGTGTGTGTGACGAACAGCGCAACCTGGTGTTCATGTCGGCCTGGGGTCGTGACACCGCACTGCAGGAGTTTCTGGCCAGGCTCACACTTGGCCGGGAAGACAATGGGCTTGAGCAGTTTCACATTCTCATCGACGGACGGACCATTCCCGTCTTTCCTAACCACGACCTGCTGGAAAAGCGCACCACACGGCAATTCCGAGGCACCCTATTCGGCAGCATGTTGCACCTTTGGCTGTTCGATCGACGCGCCTCGGTGCCCGACCAGGCCAATCACTTTGCATACGCCCTCATTGAGCGCAATGAAGCCCCACACCAACGGCTCTGGCCGCTGGTGATCGAGACCTGCCCGCTGCCCCTTCTCCCCCACTGGCGCGAGCCCGTGATGGAAGTCCTTACCCAGCACCAGATGCTGATCGGTCTCCCAGGAGCGATCGGCAATGTTTGCGCCTGGCGACTCGCCATGAAGCTCGAGGTACTCGAGCCAGCTCTCGGAGAGCTGATTCGCCAGGGCGTACTCACCACTGAAGTTCAGGCGCCTGCCTGAGCTCATCCACTAACTCAATGGACTACCTATGGCCCTCATGTTTCCGCGCCTGGCGCGCAACTTTGCCCGCAACGGCTACTACCCCACCGATGAAATCACTCTTGAACGCACGCTGCAGGCGCTCACTCCCGCCACTTCGGGCAGGATGAGAATCTGTGACCCTTGCGCCGGCGAGGGTGTTGCCCTTGCTGAAGCAGCTCACCTCCTGGGCCGCCACCAGGTCCAAGCGTTCGCCGTCGAGTACGATCGCGAACGCGCGGATCACGCGCGTGGCCTGCTCGATCGGGTGCTGCACAGCGACCTCTTCGACACCCTGATCAGCCGCCAGTCGTTCGGCTTGCTCTGGCTCAACCCACCCTACGGCGACCTGGTCGCGGATCACTCCGGTGCATCCCAGTACCAAGGCAGCGGTCGCCGGCGCCTGGAGAAAGCCTTTTATCAGCGCTGCCTCCCGCTTCTGCAGTACGGCGGCGTGATGGTGCTCATCGTCCCTCACTATGTGCTGGACGACGAGTTGACTGGATGGCTGAGCAATCACTTCGCCGAGCTACGCGTGTACGGTGCTGCAGACCCCACCTTCAAACAGGTGGTGATCATCGGCATCCGTGTACGCCGGCAGGACCTGACCCGGGCTTCCACCAACCAGGTGAGGGCTCTTCTACAGGCGATCGGCGCAGGGCAGGAACAGGCCGAGGAGATCCCCGCCATCTGGCCATGGGAGCCGTACCTCGTCCCGTCAGTTGCTAGCGAGCTGGAGCACTTCTACCGCATTACCTTGGAGCCGGAGCAATTCGCCGCCGAGATTCTGCGGTTGCAAGGTCTCTGGCCCGACTTCAACTTGCACTTCGGGCAAGCCGGCCTTCAACCCCGCCCCCCTGTCCGCGAGCTTTCCCGCTGGCACCTCGCACTGGCTCTGGCGGCAGGCGCAATCTCCGGTGTTGTGCGTTCGAAGTCGGGGCGGGTCTTGGTCGTGAAGGGTGATACCTACAAGGACAAGGTGCGCAAGACCGAATTCACCGAGGACGAGAAGGGCAACGTCTCAGAAGTCAGGATCCTCACAGATCGCTTCATCCCGATCATTCGCGCTTGGGAGATGACGCCTTCCTCAGCGCATCACGGACAGGTCATGATCATCAGCTCCTCGCCGGCGGACATCGACGAAGCGCCTGCAGCTGATGAGCCAGTTGCAACTTCATTGTTCAACCCGGGGCAGATCAGGATGAGCGCCGCTGTAAGCCACCTGGTCGAAACCGGGCAGCTCAACCCTACCCCCGCCCTGAAACGCCATCTAGCAGGCGACTGGGGCGAGCTATGCGATGACGATCGTGCCTCCAATCAGCTTGCGCTTACCCACGGAGACCGTTTGTTCTCAGGCTACGACATCGACGCCGGCGACGAGTCCAGGCTCTGGATCATCACCGAAGCCGACCGCAGCTCCACCACCCTGCTGCTTCCCAGCGACTACTGACCAACGCCGCAACGGCGACAACCTCACACCAGCCCACAGGGTATGCCCTTACCCGCCGGGGTTTGTGCATGCCCTGCTTTCCCTGCAGGAGATGCACATGAACGCACTGACCCAAGTAGCCGCCTCGGCCAACTCCCCACTGAACATCAACCTGACCGATTTCATCGACGAGTTCGGCGACGAGCTCCTGGAGTCGCTCAACCGCTCCAACCCTCCGGTTTATACCGGCAGCATTAACGAACAGCGCCAGGCCGTGATGGCCAGTCTCAAGCGCACGCCATTCGTGGCGCAAGCTGAGGTTGTCCAAGCCATCGCCGCGCTTCTGCTCGATCGCAACGAGCAAGCTGGGATCATCAACGCTGAGATGGGGACCGGGAAGACAATGATGGCCATCGCAGTCGCTGCCGTGCTTCACGCGGCCGGTTACCGTCGAACCCTCGTCATCTCGCCGCCCCACCTGGTCTACAAGTGGCGGCGCGAGATTCTGGAGACCACGCCAGACGCCCGCGTCTGGGTGCTCAACGGCCCGGACACGCTGGTCAAACTGCTCAAGCTGCGTGACCAGTCCGGGCAAACCTACGATGGCCGGCCGGAGTTCTTCATTCTCGGCCGCGTCAGGATGCGGATGGGTTTCCACTGGCGGCTCGCCTGCTGGAAGCGGCGTACTGCAGGTGGCCAGCTGCTGGCTGCATGTCCAGATTGTGGCCAGGTCCTCGAGGACCTGGAAGGCAACCTGATCACCGTGGCTGAATTCGAGCGCGGTGATCGCCGTCGCAACTGCACTGCCTGCAACGCTGCTCTCTGGACGCTTATGCGCCCAGGTAAAGCCGAATGTGGGGACCGGCGCTCGACAATCCTGAAGTCAATGTGCCGGATACCGACGATCGGCCCGGTCCGGGCGGAACGGCTGCTGAATGACTTCGGTGAGGACTTCCTGGCCTCGATGCTGGTCGACAACGTTTCAGAGTTCATCAACCTGATGGACGCGAAAGGCAACTTCGTCTTCAGCGATCGCCAGGCCAAACGCATGGAACGTGCGATGGCCAACATCGAGTTCGGATTCGGCGAAGGCGGCTACCAGCCGACAGAGTTCATCAAGCGCTACCTACCCGATGGCTTCTTCGACCTGCTGGTGGTCGACGAGGGGCATGAGTACAAGAACAGCGGTTCGGCCCAGGGCCAGGCCATGGGGGTATTGGCCGCGAAAGCGCGTAAAACCGTGCTTCTCACCGGGACCTTGATGGGTGGCTACGCCGACGACCTGTTCTACCTCCTGTTCCGCATCCTCACCCAGCGCATGATCGAGGACGGCTACCGACCCAACGCACGCGGCAGCATGGCTCCTGCAGCCATGTCGTTCATGCGCGATCACGGCGTGCTCAAGGACATCTATACCGAGCGCGATGGAGATTCGCACAAGACCGCCAAGGGCAAGAAGCTATCAGTACGCACCGTGAAGGCACCAGGCTTCGGTCCTAAAGGCATCCACCGGTTCGTGCTGCCATTCACCGTGTTCCTGAAGCTCAAGGATATCGGTGGCAACGTGCTGCCCAGCTACCAGGAGGAGTTCATCGACGTGCCCATGGCGCTGGAGCAGGCCTCGGCCTACCAGCGCTTGGCGGCCACGTTGACCGCTGAGCTCCGCCAGGCCCTGGCCCGGAGAGACACCACTCTTCTGGGAGTGGTGCTCAATGTGCTACTGGCCTGGCCGGACTGCTGCTTCCGATCGGAGATGGTCAAACATCCGCGCACCCGTGACACGCTGGCCTTTGTACCGGCGCTCTTCGGCGACGATGAGCTGATGCCCAAGGAGCAGGCGCTATTGAAGCTGTGCCTCGAGGAGAAAGCGAAAGGCCGCAAGGTCCTCGCATACACCGTCTACAGCGGGACGCGCGACACCACGTCCAGGCTGAAGAAAGTCCTCGAGCAGGCAGGCCTCCGCGTTGCAGTACTGCGGGCCACGGTTGAAACAGCTCGGCGCGAGGATTGGATCCTCGACCAGGTCGACCGCGGGGTCGACGTGCTGCTCACCAACCCGGAGCTGGTCAAGACCGGGCTGGACCTGCTGGACTTCCCAACCATCGCGTTTCTGCAGACGGGGTACAACGTGTACACCCTGCAACAGGCCGCGCGGCGGTCATGGAGGATCGGGCAGAAACACCCCGTCCGCGTGGTTTTCTTCGGCTATGCCGGCAGCTCGCAGATCACCTGCCTGCAGCTAATGGCCAAGAAGATCGCAGTGGCACAGAGCACTTCGGGTGATGTACCCGAATCGGGACTAGACTCACTTAACCAGGATGGAGACTCGGTTGAAATGGCACTCGCCCGACAACTCATCGCAGCATAAAACAAGGCCACCCCACGGTGGCCTTTTTCATGAATACTGCACCGCTACTGGGCCGACCCGAACGGGTTGCCCTTCTCTCGGAGATACGTCTGCCCGAAGCTGTAAGAAGCGAAATCAGTTACGTGACCAATGTCACGATACACCGGCACACCATCTATTGCGGTTAAGCAGCTTCCGTCGTGGCACTGAGCATCTTTCGGATCGATGATGATAAGTTCAGGGAATGCGGCCTTTGCAGCGGCCATCAGCTGGATCAAATTTTGATCTTCTTCGCCATTCCAAGGCCGGCGTTCGCAGCCCTTCGCTTTCTCATCCGAGCCAAACAGCCCTCTGAATTTTACAGCCTGATACAAACAATCATTAATACCAGGCGGCATCGCAAAGTTAGACTTCACGATCACAGGAGTGGCACCCGTATCTGCAATAATCTTCAGCGCATTAAATAGAGCTTCCTGCAAGCGCCCTTTCGAAAGCTCCACAGTACGCTCGTCGTCAATTGAGCTAACCACCTTGTCAGTACCAACGTAGCTCTCCCAGACCTGCCCGATGATTACGTATTTATAACCACCCTTTTTTACCAGCTCATAATACTGTGCTACTGCGTCATGACACTTGGTGTACAGAATATCTTTGTACTTCCACCAGTCGTACAAATAGACATCGGGAAGCGCAAGGCAAGCAGGAAAAGCTTGAGCCATTACGGAGAACCCTGCGTCTTTGGCAAGAGTATCAATAAAGCCCCACTCTTGGTTTGAAAACGAATCCCCTATCATGAGCGCTTTGCTCTCGGAGCTCCGATCCCCCATAAGGCAGCGTGCATCGGAGCCGTCGCTCACACCGTCTAAGCACTTACCACGGTTTGGGCTCTCAGCGTTCTCCAGACGACTAAGAACACCAGCGTTCCCGTAATCAAATCTGGCGGGCCAGCCATCACGACTTTTCCCCATCCCATACAGAGCTGACAGCAGCACCGCTGGGAAAACCATCATGAAAATTACCGTTTTGGAGAAACTGAGTTTGGAGTGACGGAACGGCCGCTCAACAGCAAGGTAAGAAATCACTGCCAACCCAAACGTCAGCAAAAAATAAACTGCAATGACGGTGGGTGTTTTATCAATTCCAATATAGTTAATTACCGCGATAACCGGCCAATGCCATAGGTACAAGGAGTATGAGATAAGCCCAATAGAAACCAACGGCGCCCAGGTCAATAGCACAGAGGTTAAGCTCGTAGCGCCTACATAGATCAGAGCTGCCACAGCCAGACAAACCACCGCAGCATGGTAGTCCGGGTAGGTTGCCACTGGAATGTCTTGCAAAGAGCAATAGGCGATCACCGCAAAACTAATCAACGCCACGACTGTAGAAAACGCTCGAGGTAGTTGTAAGGTCCTGTTGATGCTAAATACGGCAACACAGCAGCCCAGCATCAGCTCAAAAATTCGCCCACTGAAGTAGTAATAGCCCGCCCCTTCAGACATTTTTGTGACATACAATGAAATCCCCAAAGCCACAAGTGTGAGAATGACACATACAATCGCTAGCTTTCGGCGCGAGACTACCCTATCAAGCAGGAGGATCCCAATCGGCAAAATCAGGTACCACTGCCACTCTACAGACAAAGACCAGGTATGCATCAGCAGCAGTGTCGCCGCATCGGCACTTGCGTACCCATCAGTTGCTTTGGCGAAGTACTGATTCGCGAGAAGTAAGCTGGTATACTTCTCGCTTTTCAGAAACGCGACAAAATCCTCGGGAAGATAAAGAACTGCCGCTATAACCAAGGTGCACAGCAGCAAAGCTAAAACTGCTGGCTGTAGCCTCCAAATTCTTCGCGAATAAAATACGGCTAGACTAAACCTCCCAGCATCCAGCGCTTTCAGAATGATGAGCGAAGTCAAATATCCCGAGATCACGAAGAAAATATCGACCCCAATAAATCCACCCGGAAGGAAGCTAAGGCCTGCATGATAAATCATGACCAGTAATACGGCGACTGCTCGAAGCCCATCGATATCGGCCCGGTAGTCTACCGAACTTCGGAGCTTCTCATCTGTGCGAGGTTTGGTTGACTCGATATCAAGGGAATCACTGACGCCCCCATTTCCCCTTAGCAAGTAACTTACATCGTGCGACACGTTGGTAAATCCTTATTTTCATTAAGCCAACACCCACCGTTCGATGGCGCGGCTCGCTTAAGCAACTACAAAAGCTCTGACCTCCAATGATGGCCACATAATGGCTCGCGCACAAGCGCTTATGAAATCTTGCAGGAATTACATTAAGTCTTGACGCTTGGGCGGGGCTGGCGGCCAACTCATAAGTCAAGATCGGCTTGCTGAGGAGGCTTCCTGATCGGCTCAATCAGCTCAGGTCCTTGGTTCCGTACGTTGCCCACCTGCTTTCCGACCGGATACCATCGGAAATCGCCTGCAGGCCGGCAACCAGTTTCCACAATTGCCGCCAGACGCTCAGCTGATGTTTTAGGGTCGATCCATTCCCGGGCAACCTCAGGGGATAACACCAGTGGCTTTCTGTCGTGAATGTCCACCAGGCCCTGGTCTGCAGCGGCTGTAATGATCACGAAACCGTCCCGCTCATTTTGAGTAAGGCCTGGGTGAACTTCCGCCAATGCCGCGAAAAACAAAGGCGCACCGTCCACCGCTTGGATGTAGTACGGCTGCTTGCGCTTCGGATCGTCTGGATCGGGAATCCACTCGAACCATCCATTGGCCGGCGACAGGGCTCTGCCGTTCGGCCAAAGAGCCTTGAAGAACTTACCTGTCATCACCGTTTCTGCCCGCGCATTTATCGGGTCCTGGCGCTTCCCCTGTGCCCAAAATGGAGACCAACCCCATTTGACCCGATCCACGCTCAGCCCTTGGTCAACTCGGCGTATGACCTCGACGCGTGTCGACGGCGCCACGTTGAAGCGATTGATAGGCTCCTGGTTGTAGCCGTTGATGACCACTAGGTCCAGTGATAGCTGTCGCAGATAGTGATCCATCGACTCATAGATCGAGTATCGCCCGCACATAATCACCCCTCTCGCCTGTCAGAATTTCATTGCCCAGGATTGACCGAGCGGCCAATGCCAGATCTACTGTATATATATACAGCATGCTTCGGACCTTCCATCATGACCATCATTTTTTTAGGTACGCCTACCGGCGGCATCGAGCCATTCCCACTGTATTCGTTTCATGTCCCAGCCGGTTTCCCATCGCCTGCCGCAGACCACCTTGAAGGCCATATTTCCCTCGATGAGTTGTTCGACCTCCGCGCGCCGCATGTGTATCTGGTGAAAGTCGAGGGCGATAGCATGCAAGGTGCAGGGATCTACTCGGGTGACATTGTGATCGTAGATCGTGGGCGGGAGGCCGAGCACGGCGATATCGTTATTGCCGCGGTCAACAGCGAGCCAGTTTGTAAGCGCCTCCACCGTCGCGACGGCGTGGTGATCCTGAAGTCGGAGAATCCAGCGTATCCGCCTCGATACATCATGGAGGGTGACGAACTATTGATCTGGGGCGTTGTGCGTTACAGCGTTCGTGACCATGCGCAGTGACCAGGTGTTTGCGCTGATCGACTGCAATTCGTTCTATGCGAGCTGTGAGCGTGTGTTCCGGCCCGACTTGGCCAAAACCCCGATTGTAGTGTTGAGCAACAACGACGGCTGTGTCATTGCCAGGTCGTACGACGCGAAGCCATTCGTAAAAATGGGGGAACCCTATTTCCAAGTGAAGGACAGGCTCCGCCGACACGGAATCATAGCCTTCAGCAGCAACTATGCCCTGTACGGCGACATGAGCGAGCGCGTCATGTCACTGATTGAGTCGATGGTGCCAGCGACAGAGGTCTACAGCATCGACGAGTGCTTCGCTGATCTGTCCGGCATTCAGCAAAACCTAACTCAATTCGGACGAATGATGCGTTCGAAGATTTATCAGTGCACGGGCATCCCGGTCGGGGTGGGTATCGCAAGCACCAAGACGCTCGCCAAGCTGGCCAACCATACGGCCAAACGACTGCAAGCACAGACGGGCGGTGTGGTCGACATCACTGACCCCTTCAAGCGCGATTGGGTACTGCGCAACACTGAAGTGAAGGAGGTGTGGGGCGTTGGCCGGCGAATGACTGCTCACCTTGAGGCGATGGGCATCCGTACCGCCATGGATCTAGCCAAAGCTGATGCTCGGACACTTCGTCAGAAGTTCAGCGTAGTGATCGAGAAGACGGCTCGGGAGCTTGCAGGAACACCGTGTCTTGAGATGGACGAGGCCGAACCTCCGAAGCAGGAGATCTGCTGCAGCCGGATGTTTGGCAAGCGACTGACCGAACTGACGCCGATCAAGCAGGCCGTTGCAACCTACGTCGGCCGAGCTGCTGAGAAACTGCGGGCTCAAAATTCAGTTTGCAAGCGGATGCGGGTAAGCATCCGCACCGGGATGTTCAATCCGGACGAGGCTCATCATGCTCAGGGGGCGTTGGTAGAACTACCGTATCCAACCTGCGACACGCTGTTGATGACTAGACTGGCTACTGATGCGGTTGCGAAGATTTTCAGGCCTGGCTTCCGGTACAGCAAGGCAGAGGTGCTGCTGGTGGACCTGCGACAGCCTGGTGAATTTTCGGAAGATTTGTTCGCCCTCAAGCAGTCGGCGGCATGCGACCGCCTGATGCTGGTTATGGACAACATCAACGAGCGCTGGGGCAGAGGGACAATGCGGGCCGCCAGTGTGCCATTGGCACCAGACTGGGGAATGAGGCGGGAAATGATGAGCCAATCCTATACGACTCGAATTGATCAACTCTGGACCGTCAAATGTTGAGCTCGGCAAGACACATCCGGGAGGAGTAGGCTTTAAAATTGATCCATATATTGGTTGCAATGAACTGACTGAAGGGTTACTTTTCGCATCGATGCGCGGGGGATTCCATGTTGCGGCTCGTAACAGCCGGTTCGTGGTTTCGCCTCAACTGCTCCTCCCAAAGCGTTACGGCATCGGGAGTAAAGGCCTCGGATTAAACCGGGGCTTTTTTGTGCCCATCGTTTTTTCCCTACGACGATGGGAGTAGAGATCCGACTGATGCATCTCGTCCTTTGCTAACCTCCCCTTTCCCGGCGAGGACCTGATCCGGCTAGCTCCTTTCGTTAACGGCAAACCGACTAGCTGGGTAGCGCAGCATGAAATCCCCGCCCACTTCTACCGCCCTTTTGGTGGGTGAGGAAGCTTGGTTCGAAAAGGATGTTAGTCAGTCTGGCCCCTCAGCCACAGAAAAATTCCATGCGGCTGGGCTAAGCATTTTCTGCTGAAACAGAATCACGCTTGCGCGAGGGTGTACTCGGCTTCGAGAGGACACCCATGAAACTGCCGATCCGAAAACATCTGCCCCTTGCGACGGGCCTGCTCATCCTGGGCGCCGTCACTGCGTTCCAGCAGTACCAGCTGTCGACTCTGTCTCGAACCGTGAGTGGGGCAGCGGAAAAAGTCTCCATCGATGCACTGCAGAACAGGGTGAGCGCTATCGATGATCGACTCGACACTGTTTCCGGCAAACCCCTGGTCACGATGGAAGACTTCCGAGTCAGCCAGCAAGCACTCTCGAGCCGGATCGATGCTGTGCAAGCCACCGCGAAGCAGGCCCACGAAGCTGCAGCTGAAGCCACTCGCTCATCCGCAACTGCGGGCGATCTCCTGGTACTGAAAGCTGACCTTGAGTCGCTTGACGGCAAACTGCAGAAAATGAGCAGACCTCAGGCCCAGGCAACTTCACCAGCTCCTAAGGCCTCCCCTTCCAAACCGAAAGCGAAGCCCACACTGGTTAAAGCCACGCTCGTCCCGCAAGAGCCTCCGCCATTTCAGATGATCGGTCTCGAATACCGAGGCGGGGAGCGATTTCTGTCTGTTGCACCCACGGGTAGCACGCGACTGAGCCAGATCTACTTGCTTCGGCCAGGCGAAGTGGTCAGTGGCAGCACCTGGCGACTCAAGGCTGTAGATGAACGAACTGCAACCTTCGACGCCGGCGGCACAACCCGAACCCTGAGCATCCAGCCATGAGAAAAGCATCATGAATCTACCGATCGTTCGAGCCTTCGCCTGCGTCTGCGCATTTACTACTGCGGGCATTGAAGCCGCGCCGCTTCCTTCCACTGCAGGAGGAGCCGCCCCCAGCGTTCAACAGCTCACCAGCGAAAGCACCCTGTCGCACGACAAGCTTCGTGATAAAGCAGCGCAGGAATGGGGCCTGACGTCCAAAGAATACGAGCGATATCAAGAGGTGATGCAAGGGCCTCGGGGGGTGTATTCGCCGGGGCTTGACCCGCTCACTGCACTCGGGATCGAAGCCCGATCGGATAGCGAGCGGCGCCGGTTTGCCGAGCTCCAGGTTCAGGCAGAGCGTCAGCGAGTCGACAGGGAGCTCGCCTATCAGCGAGCCTACGATGAGGCGTACCGGCGTCTGTTCCCAGGCATCAATGCTATTGAGATTTCGGCCTCCGCTTCGGCCCGGGCCGGGTCGAGCGGCCCAGCTCTGGAAGGCAACGGACGAATGGCACTTTTCGTCAAAGACGACTGCCTGCCCTGCATCGACCAGGTCAAACGCCTGCAGGCGTCCCAGACGCCGTTTGACCTCTACTTCGTCGGCAGCCAGAACGACGATGAGCGGATCCGCCGCTGGGCAATTCTCGCGGGTGTTGACCCGTCCAGCGTTAAAAGCCGACTGATCACACTCAATCATGACCAAGGCCGCTGGGTTCGCCTCGGCCTCGGCGGCTCGCTGCCAGCGGCCGTGACGCAGGTGAATGGATCATGGCGCCGACAATGAGTTGGTGGCAGCCCTGCCTTCTGCTGGTGCTGCTGCTCGCCGGCAATGCGTGGGGCGTGGAAGATCCGCCACCAGCTTACAAGGCGATCGCCATCAGGCACGGGGTTCCACCGGTCGTGCTCTATTCAGTGGCGCTGCAGGAAAGCGGCACCCGACTTCGAGGTCAGCTTGTGCCCTGGCCGTGGACGTTAAATGTCGCGGGTACTGGCTATCGCTTCGCTACCCGCGCAGAAGCTTGCCGAGCGTTGATGATCGCAATTGCAACGGCTGGCCCCGCGCGAGTCGATGTGGGACTGGGCCAAACCAATATTCGCTCGAACGGGCATCGCTACAGCTTCCCCTGCGAAGGCCTGGACCCCTACAAGAACTTGGCAGTTACCGCCCAGATCCTGGCTGAGCAAAAGGCCAAAGGAGGAACCTGGATCGATGCTGCTGGGCGATATCACCGCCCGGCCGGAGGCGCACCGGCAGCAAAATACCGTGGCTACTTCGCGAAACATCTCAGCCGGGTCACCGGCATCAATTTCGAGGTACGGACCCCATGACATATCCCCACGCCTGGCGGTCACACGTCTTGCAAACACTGGCCATCGCGATAGTGAGCAGCCTGGCCCTACCCACCAATGCTGAACAGCAAGCGGGCCTGACAGTAGTGGAGGATCGCGGCGGAGCTTCCGCTTTGCCCTACTACCAGGACATTGAGCCCGCGCCTGCGCACGCTCCCCCAGTTGAGACTGGCGTCCGGGCAGGAGGGGCTTTCCCGGTGTCGACTCCAGAAATGAGCCCGGGTCCAGTACAGGGACGGGTCATCAATGCAGCTGGTCTGCAGCCGATGTTCATCGTCGGGGACGATCCAATGTCGCAGGCCTGGCTCAAGCAAAAACTGCCGGCACTACAAGACCTGCAGGCCGTGGGCCTCGCCGTGAATGTCGGCAACGCAGCACGACTGCAAGAGATCCGCCGCTGGGCTCCCGGGTTGCAAGTGATGCCCGTACCTGCCAGCGATATTGCTAGTCGCTTGGGGCTGCAGCACTACCCAGTGCTGATCACAGCCACAACCCTTCAGCAATGAGACCTGGTATGCGTCCAACACGACCTGTATCGCCGGTGTTTACGCTGATCATCAGCCATCCCCTGCACCGACCTGGCCGGGAGCAAATGATCGAGCAGGTCCGCCACGTGAGCGAGCTCTACGGTGCGCGCTTAACCGGGATCTCCGAGTTCAACGAACACGCATTCGCCCAGCGCCTGGCCGAACGGCTGACTCCGGACCAGGTCGAGGCAGCGCGCGCTGAAGCCGAGGCCCTGACCTACCCATCGAGGACGTGAGATGGCGACATACACCCTTGAATCTCTGCTCCGCCCCCCGGTAGAACTATTCACAACTGCCGTCTGCTATGTAGCGGCTGCACTCTGCATTGGCGCACCCTGGGCATTCGCCCTGACACCGCTATTCGGGATTGTCGCCGCCTTGGGCTTTTTCTACCTGGGTACCATTCGGCTCCTGCAGGCGCGGAGGGTCCTACGCTACCAGGCGAATCTACGGCGGCTTCCCCACTACACCATGACCAGCGCTGAAATGCCGATCAGCAACGAGCGCCTGTTCATCGGTCGTGGATTCCGGTGGACACAGAAGCACACGCAACGCCTGGCCGACACCTACCTTCCCCAGTTCGCGGCCTACGTCGAGCCGACGAACCTTTATATGCGTGCGCGCTGGCTGGAAGAACGGCTGGAGTTCGCGCCCTTTCCGCTGAAGCTAATCACCAAGGTCACTGGCTGGGACTCCAACTGGAATCCCGCCAGACCCCTCCCCCCCGTGGGTGGCCTGCCCAGACTGCATGGAATCGAGCCTGATGAGCAGAACGTTAGCCTGCCTCTCGGTGAGCGCGTGGGCCACACATTGGTGCTGGGAACCACACGGGTAGGCAAGACTCGGCTGGCTGAGGTCTTCATCACGCAGGACATACGCCGAACGCATCGACGCGGGCCGCGAGTCCGTATGGGGCGCCGGAGCCAAACTTCCCATCGCTGGAGCCGGCGCCGGCGTGCAGAGGCACAGGCCGACCACGAGGTTGTGATCGTCTTCGACCCGAAAGGTGATGCGGATCTGCTCAAACGCATGTACATCGAATGCAAGCGCGCCGGACGCCTCGACGAGTTTTATGTGTTCCACCTGGGCTGGCCGGACATTTCCGCGCGCTACAACGCCATCGGCCGCTTTGGTCGGATCAGCGAGGTCGCCACCCGTATCGCTGGCCAGCTCTCCGGCGAAGGCAACTCTGCTGCGTTCCGGGAGTTCGCCTGGCGATTCGTCAACATCATCGCGCAGTCGTTGGTCGCCCTCGGCCGCCGCCCTGACTACGAACAGATCCGCCGGCACGTCATCAACATCGACGAGCTATTCATCGAATACGCCCAGAAGTACTTCGCAGAACATGATCCGAAGGCATGGCAAACCATCGTTGAAGTTGAAGGCAAGATCGATCGGAAGAACCTGTCATTCGCCATGAAGGACCGTCCGCTGCGCGTCGTGGCGATCGACATGTACTTGACCCAGAAACGCATCAACGACTCCGTCATGGATGGCCTGCGCAGTGCCGTGCGCTACGACAAGACCTACTTCGACAAGATTGTCGCATCCCTGCTGCCGCTCCTGGAAAAACTCACCACTGGTCGTATCGCTGAGCTACTCGCGCCCGACTACCTGGATCTCGCTGACCAGCGACCGATTTTCGACTGGATGCAAGTGATTCGGAAACGCGCGGTCGTATACATCGGCCTCGATGCGCTGTCCGACACTGAGGTCGCTGCGGCGGTGGGCAACTCGATGTTCAGCGACCTGGTCTCCGTCGCCGGCCACATTTACAAGCATGGCATCGATGATGGTCTGCCGGGCCATATGGCCGGTGGCAAGGTTCGCATCAACCTCCACGCTGACGAGTTCAACGAACTGATCGGGGACGAGTTCATCCCCATGGTGAACAAAGCCGGCGGCGCGGGCATGCAGGTCACCGCCTACACCCAGACCATGAGCGACATCGAGGCGAAGATTGGCTCGAAAGCCAAGGCCGGCCAAGTGATCGGTAACTTCAACAACTTGTTCATGCTGCGCGTCCGTGAAACCGCAACCGCCGAGCTGCTGACCAACCAGCTGCCCAAGGTGCAGATTTACAACAGCACCCCGGCGAGCAGTGCGAACGACTCGGTCAACGGGAAAACAGCATTTACCTCGAGCTCACATGACCAAGTGCAGCTGGCGAGCGTGCCGATGATTGAGCCCGCCCACGTGGTCGGGCTTCCCAAGGGGCAGGCCTTCGCGCTCATTGAGGGTGGGAACCTCTGGAAGGTCCGCATGCCGCTTCCCGCGAACGACCCCGACGAGGTCATGCCCGGCAATCTGCAAGACCTGGCCGCAGGCATGCGACGTTCGGCGGCGTCCTCAAGCGACTGGTGGGAAGCCCCGGGCTATCAGGAGCTGAAATCTGCGTTGCCCGAAGACCTGGTTGAAGATTTCCGTCAGGTGGCCACCGATGACGCAGCTTGAGGTGTAGGCCATGGCAGACGACGTTTCAAAGAAGGCCGAACAGCAGCAGGAGCGACAGGAATCGCTGTTCAGCAAGATCTTCTGGTTCCCGTTCAACTTTCTCGGAGTGATGTTCGGCTCGCTGCTCGTCGCCATCTTGGTCGACTGGGTATGCCTGTACTTCTTCTGGCCAGAAGCCGGATGGCGACACGGTCAGCAAATGCTGGTGAGCGAGGTCAGCTGGTTATCCAAAGGCCTGGTCCACAGTGCCATCGTCCAAGAGCCGGGGCGCACTGCGACATGGCTGGTCACCGGAGCTTATGACTGGTTGATCGTGAAGACCGGGATGCTCAGTTGGGTCCAGGGGATGGAGTCGATCGCCCACGCCGGGCCTCGCAACGAATTGGACATGCGCTACTGGGCCGCGCAAAGCGTCACAACGGTCCAGAACTATGTCCTGGCGGCTCTCTTCACCGTTCTGGTGTTTTGCGTCCGCTTGGTCGTGCTGCTGATGACCATACCGCTGTTCGCCATGGCGGCACTGACGGGTCTGGTCGACGGCCTGGTGCGCCGAGATTTGCGCAAATTCGGCGCAGGTCGCGAATCCAGCTACCTCTATCACAAGGCCCGCGCAACGATCATACCGTTGGCTATTTTCCCCTGGACCTTCTACTTGGCACTCCCGATCAGCATCAGTCCCATGCTGGTGCTGCTCCCCTGCGCCGCCCTGCTCGGTGTGTCTGTGAGCATCACGGCCGCGAGCTTCAAGAAGTATTTGTGAGGAACAGCACGATGCAATGGACCCACGAACAGTCGCCGATCATCCAGTCGGAGGCTCCGAAACTCCTCATCCAGGCCGGCGCCGGCAGTGGAAAGACCACCACACTGGTGGGATACGCTCAACACCACTCCCGACTGCGGATTCTGTATCTCTGCTACAACAAGTCGGTGGAGATCGCCGCGCGGGGACGCTTCCCGCGCAACGTGGTGAACAAAACCGCACACGGCCTGGCCTACGCCGTCTATGGCACACAGTTCAGCCATAAACAGACCAACAACTTGCGGCTGACCGACATCGCCCGTGCGATCGATACGCAGGACTGGGAGTTGGTCAGAGACGTGCTGACCACCCTCAACAACTACATGGCCAGCGCCGACGATCTAATCGAACGCTGCCACTTTCCGCGGTTCCGTGACCGGCAGATGCTTACCTCCGCCCAGGAGCGCTACCTGAAGCAAGCGCTCGTAACAGCGATGGGCATCTGGAAGCGAATGACTGACCTGCAGGACACAGCGGTGCAGATCACGCATGACGGTTACCTGAAGCTGTACCAGCTGAGCAAACCCGATCTGAGCCAGCGCTTCGACTGTGTTCTGCTCGATGAGGGACAGGACGTAAACCCTGTGATCGCAGACATTGTGCGCATACAGAGCATTCGCAAGGTGGCAGTGGGTGATCGTCATCAGCAGATCTATCGCTTTCGAGGCGCGGAAGATGCTCTCAACGCCAGCTGGATGGCCGGGGCTGAGAAGCACTACCTGACCCAGAGCTTCAGGTTTGGGCCGGCAGTCGCCCATGTCGCCAATATCATCCTGTCCTACAAAGGCGAAACCAGGAAGCTGCAGGGATTGGGCGAGAAGACATTGGTGAAGAAAGCGCTGCCGACTGGACTGCCGCACAGGACGTACATTCATCGAACCGTCATTGGGGTGATTGAAAACGCTCTGTGCCTGGTCACCGAGAAACCCAAGATCTATTGGGTTGGCGGCATCGACAGCTACTCAGTGCGCGACCTCGAGGACCTGTTCTATTTCAGTCGACAGCAGCGCGACCTGGTCCAGAACAAAAAACTGCTCCGTGACTACCGGGACTATGCCCAGTTCGTAGAAATCGCCGAAGTGAGCCAGGACAGCGAGATGATCCGCTCGATCAAGATCATCAACATGTATCCGGATCTGCCCCAGCGAATCTTGGCTCTACGCTCATGCACGGTGGATAAGGAGCTTGACGCAACTATTACGTTGACCTCTGCCCACAAGTCGAAAGGCCTGGAGTGGGATTTTGTCGGGCTCTTCGACGACTTCACGTCAGACCCGCTCTCACCGGATATCGATCCAGGTCGACGAGATGATGAGCTGAACCTTCTGTATGTGGCCGTCACCCGAGCCATGAAGATCCTGGCGATCAACAGTCTGGTGCTGTCCATTATGGAACGCTACGTCGACGCGCTCGCCCCCGGGGCACGTCAAGCGCGCGGCTGATTAAGTAAAGGAGGAACCATGAGCAAGAAATTCGAACACCGCGCTGAGTTTGTCGCTATCCCGTTCAAGAACACGACTAGCGGCGCATGGATCTTCAAGAGCACGGAGCAGACGTTGGAACCCGATGTTGTGTCTCTCCTGTCCGAAGACGAGCCGCTGCAGACGAAGATGCTCGAGCTCGGAGCCGATGGCTGGGAACTCGTCAGCACGCAGCCAGTGTGCCGAGGGGAGATCAAGGTGGGCAATCAAAATGCCCAGGCCTGGTCCTATGGTTTTCCCATGCCGATCGGGTACCTACTCTTCCTCAAGCGCGAGATAGCTTGAACCAACTCTTGAAACTACGCGTCCATGGAACCGCAGCCACCGTGCCGCTAAGCAACCAGAGCGTTAAATTCCAAAAGCGGCACGGGGAAAACCAGTTTCAGCTGGAAGACCAAGCGAACCGAACGTGCATCCTGGTAACCCTGGTTTGCTGTCAACCAGATCCGCAACCTTTATGATCCAGTCCGATTTAGGCGCGATTTGTTTGAGCAAGAACCAAACAATGGATACCAAGCCGTAAAGCCTGGCCAGCGCATTACCGTCCAAATTCAAGGCAGCGAAGTAAGGGTCTCCAGTCAAAGCAGACAATGGGTTAGCCGCAACCTGGTTCCAGATACGGGTGTGATGAGCACAACGATTTCGCAGCAAGTTGATCGCTTGCAACCAGCGGGCGAAAATCTTGGCATCAGTCAAACCGAACCTTGAAAGGATTTGATTCTGGTAGGTGCCCTTGAGCATCTCGAAATAGCGAGACAGCGCACCAAAATCCCACGCCTCCACAGCAACCCAGAAAGGAATAGGTCTACCTGTGCGGCGGTGCCATTGAATGGAGTCCTCGGTACTCCTATCCAATAGCTTCTGTTGGTTCATGCCCCACTCGCTCCAACTATTTCGAAGATTTCCGCGCGAATCGGTAAAGTTTCTAGCGTACTTAGGGCCGATATAGCTGACGTCTGTATACGCCATCGGGTCGTGGTAACCGACAACGTGGGCTATAACCGTTTTCAGGTTGACTTCTAACCGCTCGATCGCATCTAGCATCAGAAGTCGAAGGTCCTTATCGAACCTGTATAGGCTTACGACATCATCGAAAGAGGTACCTGCTGCAAACACATCCTGGCGAAGCGGCTTGCTAGTGATCGGACAAGTCTTCGCCTGGGTGGTCACCGGATCAATATCGAACTCACGTGCGGGATACCAGTAGCCGCTTAGGCGGTAGTAGCCCAGCTGAGCCAGCTTGCGCTCGGCTCGAACCGGATCGGGGACGTGCATCCTGCGCTGCTGGATGAGAGCCACGAGGTCTGGATAGGTTCGAAAAGGTTTCGGAGCCAGCAAAATCCATTTCCCAGAAATAAGAAGGCCCGAACGTAATGCCGGACTAAGCCAGCACCAGAGGATCGGGCGCGATTGAGATCATCATGCCGATCGTATCATTCGCCGTCAACCAAAATCGGTTGACGAAAAGTCCCGTCGGAACCGACGCAGAAACGGTGAACAAAAAAGCAGTCGGATTCGTGGCCAAATTTTTCAGTGGTTTCGTAATCACACCCCGTCCAGATGCAGCTTACTCAAGCACCCCAGGACGATACCTGCCTTAATCGTGAAGACGGAGCAGCAACACATTGGCTCGCTTGATCATTTCGACCAGCTCCGCTGAGGTCAACACCCCATTAGCATGCAGCTGCTCCGCTGCCTGGATTGCATTGTCGTAGCACACCTCATCCAGGAAATTGACGCCGGGTAATCCGCTATCCACTGACGGAATTTCAGTGATTGTGGTTCACGGTGCGGCACTCTGATCTCCTCAAGCGCGCAAGGCTTTACCTACTGCAAAAAATTCTAAGACAGCCAGATAAGTATTTCTTGAGGCGCCACCCCATTTGGTCTCGGCATTCTGACACCCACAGTCAGTCGCCCCAGAGCCCAGCCGTGAACAAGCCATCCCTCCTCCTTGAATCTCCTCGCCGAATCCTGCTTGGCGCGCTGATCAGCGTCAGCGGCGGCTTTTCACTAATACCCAGCGCTCAGGCGGCCGGTGCATCAGAACAGGCCAACATCGAGGTGATGATCCGCCAGCTGAACGCTCTGGAGGACTCAGCGCGCCGCAGCGCCACGATCGCCAGCGAACCTGGCCAGCGGTACTACTTCGACTATGAACGTCTGGCCGGCGATATCCAGCGCGTTCGCCAGGGCCTGCAAGAATATCTGACTCCAAGTCGCGCACAGCCGCGAGATCCGGCAGAGCTGGCGGGAAAATACACCCTAACCGGCGGGCGGATGCCATGAGCATGAGCGGCACTCAAGTCGCAGCCTTCAACGCTGCCAGCGGCATCACTCCCCAGGCCAGCACCGTGCTGTTCGTAGGCATCGTGATCGCGCTATCGACCCTCTGGGGTGCCTGGGCGCTGTACAGCATCTACCGGGGCTGGGCAACCCAAAACATCGACAGAAACATTGCAGCCGCGTCGACCGTCAAGGTGATTGTCCTGCTGCTGATCCTCTCCACACTCGTTCTCAGCTAGCCAAGGAGCTAACCGATGTCTATCCGAACCATCACCCAGTCACTCACCGGCGCCGCCGCATTGATCATGGGTCTGCACCCAGTCATTGCCGCCGCTGCCTTACCAGGAGCACAAGCCCCAACACGTGGCGAGGGATCGAGCTGGCTGCAAACCATCCAGAACTACGGCTACGACGGTTTCATGCTTATTGGGTTGTTCCTGCTCGGAGCCATGATGGTGGGGGTCGCCTCCCATGCCTACGGCGTTTACCACGATATCCATGAGGGCAAGAAAAAGTGGAGAGACCTGGGGCTCACTGCTGTAGTCGGGATCTGCCTGATCGGCATCGGAATCTTCATGGTCACCAAAGCTACCGGCGTTCTCTAACTGGTGATGCGACATGGCTGAGTCCACTTACTTGAAGGATGGAACGCTCGACTTCCTGCCCCACAACTTGAATAGGCAGCCTATCGTCATGGGAGGCCTCACTGCTGATGAAATGTGGGGAACGGTCGGTGCTTGTGGGGGAGCAGGAGTGATCCTGGGTATCCCTGTGTCGTTCTTTTTCGGCAACCCAGCTCTCTTCATCGCTTGCGCTCTGGTGGGTGGGGCTCTGGGCTTGACCGTGGCAAGCCGGATCCTCCGGAAGATGAAGCGCGGCCGGCCAGATACATGGTTCTACCGCCAGCTCCAGTTCTACATGGCTCAACACTTCCCCTTCCTCGGTGGCCCCCAGTTGGTCATCTGGAAGGGCGCGTGGACATGCCGTCGTACAGGAAAGTAGGGATCTTCATGAGTTTTCGAAAACGAGTGGATGCTCAGCAAGCACACATTCTCAGCTTGCGGATGGCGGTCGTTGTGCTGGGCGCAGTCAGTCTGTTTGCGTTCTATGGCTGGCACAAAGCCCCCGAGGACCTGACCGTGCATGTGCCGCCGGATCTGCGCTCCGGTAGCACTCGCAAATGGTGGGAGGTACCACCAGAAAACGTCTATGCATTCGGGTTCTACATCTTTCAGCAGATGCAGCGTTGGGAGAAGAACGGGGACGACGACTACCAGGACAACATCCAGCGCTTGGCCTCCTACGTGACCCCTAGCTGCAAGGAATACCTGCAGAAAGACTACGAGATGCGCCGTAACGCTGGTGAGCTGCGCCGCCGTGAGCGGAATGTCTCCGAAATCCCTGGCCACGGGTTGACCGACCCTGGCGTGCTGCGCGTGGAAGAAATCGGAATCAACGATTGGACAGTCAACCTGGATCTGCTCGCTGACGAGTCGGTGAACGGCGAGCGGGTCAAGCGTGCAATGACCCGTTACCCACTGTCCATCGTCAGGGCCGACATCAACCCGGAGAAAAATCCGTTCGGGTTGATGTGGAACTGCTATGCGTCAAACCCGCAACGCATCGAGGTTGATCTGCAACCCTCCGGGGTGAGGCCATGAATATGCGCGCCTGGCTCCTTGCTCTGGGCTTCATCGCAGCTGCCGATGTAAAAGCGGTAGAGCTACTGCAGTGGGACCGTATCCCAATGGCAGTCCCGCTGATTGTCGGGCAAGAGCGCATTGTGTTCGTCGACCAAAACGTGCGCGTAGGGATGCCTCCCCAGCTTGTCGGCATGCTGCGCGTCCAAAGCACCGGTGGCGCGGTCTACCTCTTGGCCAGCCAAGAGATTCCACCGACCCGGCTCCAGCTGCAGAACGTGGCCACTGGCGAGATTATGCTGGTGGATATTGCCGCAACACCGGCGGCAGAGGGCCAAGCCAAGCTTGAGCCGGCCAAGATCGTCGCCGGTCCGGCCCCTTCCACCTACTACGGCGATACAACCTCCGCACCAGCTCCGACGAAGCGATCCGCGGCGTCGGAGGAGGAAAATGTTCCGAGGACACCCCGCCATGAGACTCCTGCGCCGGTGGCCTTGACCCGCTATGCGGCACAAATGCTGTACGCCCCACTTCGGACCGTTGAACCTGTAGCAGGCATCAGCCAGGTGCGTGTTGACCGAGCCCTGGATCTGAGCACCTTGTTGCCGGTGTTGCCAGTGGAGGCATCAATCCTGGGAGCTTGGCGGCTCGACAACAGCTACGTCACTGCGGTCAAACTGAGGAACCTGAGCGCCCAGCAGCTGACGATGAATGCCACAGAGCTAATGGGTAACTTCATCACTGCGACATTCCAGCACCCATACCTTGGGGCTCGCGGAAATGCCAGCGATACCACCACGCTTTACCTGGTCACCCAAGGCAAAGGGCTGAAGGAGTCCCTCTTGCCGTCCTCGGTCAGCCAAATTGATCCGAAAGCAGGAGGGCGCCGTGGGCAGTCTGAAAAGTAATCCTCTCCTTAAGTACCTTCTCATTCCGGTGCTGATCGTCGTGCTCATCATCCTGTTCAAAGGGGGGAGTAAAAAAGAAGAGGTGAAGGCTCCTGAAGATGAGCCGATCGTCATCGGAGGCGACACCGCGCGCAAGCTCGGGGTAGACGGTGACACCCCGGCCGACACTCTCCGCACAGTGGTCGCTGAAAGTCGAGAGGTGAAAGACCAGATCGCGAAAGTGCTGACCGACAACAAAGAACTCAAGGACCAGAACGCAGAGCTCCAGCTCCGGCTCTCCCGTATGGATCAAAATGTCGACAACAAGTTGAATAACGCGAAAGGCGAGCTGCAGGAGCAGGTTAAAAACCAGAGCCTGGGTCTAATGGATCAGTTTCAGCGTCAGTTGGACAACCTGTCGCAGAACCCCAATGCCGCTGGGCAAGACTTGCCTATTGGGCTTGGCGTTCAACCTGGTGACGGCGCCGGTTTCGACAAGGGTGCGAAGTCCAATGGCCTCGTGTGGGTGGAACCAACCGACGCCACTGCCGTGGACGCCAACGGGAAACCACTTCAGCCCGGCACCGCGCAGGCTGCTAGCGGTTTCAACTTTCCTACCAGCTTTGGGAACACCCTGGACAAAGGTCAGACCGTTCTCAACGCTACGGCGCAGAACGTCGGTGCGGAGATATCTCCCCAGGATACCCGTAAGCAAGTACGCAAAGCCTATACCTTGCCCCAGAACTCTACCTTGATGGGGTCGGTGGCCATGTCGGCACTCATTGGCCGCGTACCGATCGATGGAACAGTCAATGACCCCTTCCCTTTCAAGGTCCTTATCGGTCCGGACAACCTAACCGCAAACGGCATTGAGATCCCTGACGTCGTCGGCGCCGTAGCGAGCGGTACCGCATCAGGCGACTGGACATTGTCTTGCGTGCGGGGACAAGTCAGGAGCCTGACATTCGTGTTCGCCGATGGCACGGTCCGATCGTTCCCGGCCCCGGCAGAAGAGGCCAACGGCAACCAGAACAACAACCAAAACAGCAGCAACGGGAATGGACAACCAGCGATCCAGGGCGGACTCGGCTGGATCAGCGATTCCTTCGGGATCCCTTGCATCTCCGGCGAGCGTCGATCCAACGCCAAGGAGTACTTGACCAACCAATCCTTGGTGACGGCTGCAGGCGCCGGCATCGCCAAGCTGTTGAAGGCTGATGAGCAAAATAGCTCGACGACCTTCAGCAGTGGCGGAACATCCTTCGGGACCACGGGCTCCTCGGGCAACTCCGCCATGGGCGCCATTCTCACCGGCGGGGTCAGCGACATCCGCTCCTGGATGAACAAGCTCTACGGCGAAGCATTCGCCGCTGTGTACGTCCAGCCCGGGGCAAAGGTCGCCGTGCATCTGGACCAGCAGCTCGCCATCGACTACGAGATCAAAGGCCGCAAGGTCGATTACAACGCCGGAGCCAACCATGTATCCGCAAACCTGGATTAAGCCCGGCCTGCAGGCCGGGGTCTGGCTCGTGCTCGCCCTAATTCTAGGCGGATGCACGACTGACAAAGATGAGCTGCTACCCCACGGGGAAGCCAACATGATGGACGTGTGGCAACACGGCACGTCTGGCGGGAGCTCTGGCAGTTCCAACAGCAGAATGCTGCTGGATGCGCGCCAAGAGCTTCGCCGACCGCTCGATGAGGCTCAAGTGGCTCGCCAACAGGCAAGTGCTGAGGCCTTCAACCGAACGCCCCAGAATGAAATTTACAGCCAGTTCAAGCGCCTCCCGAACCCTGATCTGGTGATGTACGTGTTCCCACACCTGGCTGGTACGGATCCGGTCCCAGTCCCGGGCTACACCACGGTGTTCCCGATGTATCAACGTGTGCAGTACGCCATGCCAGGCGAGCGGACGGAGGAGTACTGATGCAGTTCATCAGCAAATTACTGGGTAAAAGCCCTGCAACGCCCATAGAGCCCGTGCTCGGCCAGGCAACAACCGATACCGACCTTGTCGACGACTATCCCGCAATAACCAGTACTGTCGTCAACGAAGAACAACGCCAGGCTGCGAATGACCGGTACATAGCTCGCCTGGAGGCAATGGGCATCCCCTCACCCATCGACTGGCAAAACCCTAAACGTCGGCCGGCGACAAAAGCGGACGTGGCGCGGATGTACGAGGTCAACCCGTCGTTCGTTGACATGCTGCCATGGGCAGAATACCTGCCCGAGGAAGAAGCCATGCTCCTCGAGGATGGCATTTCCAGGGCGGCGTTTTTCGAGTTGGTCCCGATCGGGACCGAGGGACGCTCCGACGACTGGCTTCAACAAGCTCGCGATGCGTTGCAAGGCGTCCTGCAGGACAGTTTCGACGAGCTCGAGAGCTCTCACTGGGTAGTGCAGCTTTATGCCCAGGACGAAACGGACTGGACCGACTACCTCCAAAAACTCCAGGCCTACGTCCAGCCCCGGGCTGAGAACACGGATTTCACCAAGCTCTACCTCGCGCTGTTCCGCCACCACCTCGAGTCCATCTCCAAGCCAGGTGGATTGTTCGTCGACACCGCAGTCAGCAATCTCCCGTGGCGTGGTCAGACACGGAAGGTCCGCCTGGTAGTGTATCGCCGAGTAAAGAAACAGGACCTCGTGGTGCGCGGCCAGGAGCCTGCCGCCTACCTCAAAGCGATCTGCGACCGTCTTAAAGGATCGCTGGCCAACGCCGGCGTGACAACCAAACGCATGGATGGTCACGCGATCAAGCGTTGGCTCGTAGGCTGGTTTAATCCACACCCAGATCACCTCGGCTCGACTGAGCGCGATATCCGACGTTTCTACGAAGCGGTGTGCCAGCCATCCCCCGAGCTGCAAGAGGGTGAGCTGCCGGTGGCGAGCGGCACTGACTTCTCGGAGAACCTGTTCTACAGAGAACCGCGCTCGGATATCGACAGCGGTCTCTGGTCGTTCGACGGCATGCCGCACCGGGTTGTGATGCTGGATCGCCTGAAAAATGCCCCCCTCACCGGGCATCTGACCGGTGAGACCAAGCAGGCCGATTCGTTGAACTCGCTGTTCGACCGGCTGCCGGAGGATACCGTGTTGTGCATCACCATGGTGCCGACCCCGCAGGATCTGCTGGAAGGTCATCTGGAACAGCTATCCAGGAAGGCGATCGGGGATACACAGGCGTCCAGTCACACCCGGGATGACGTTGAAACGGCGCGGTCCCTTCTCGGGCGAAAGCACAAGCTCTACCGGGGGAGCGTCGCTTTCTTTCTCCGTGGCCAGAACAAAGCCGTGCTCGAGGAGCGCTCGACAAGCTTGTGCAACGTGTTACTGGGCGCCGGCATGCAGCCAGTCCAGTCACAAGACGAGGTGGCTCCCCTGAACAGCTACCTGCGATGGTTACCCTGTAATTTCGATCCGAATGAAAACCGCGCCTTGGATTGGTACACCCAGCTGATGTTCACCCAGCATATTGCGAACCTGGCTCCAGTCTGGGGGCGCTCCACTGGCACCGGTAACCCGGGCTTCACACTTTCCAATCGGGGCGGTGCAGCCCTGACCTTCGACCCGTTGAACAAGCTCGACCGCCAAATGAACGCGCACCTGTTCTTGTTCGGCCCCACCGGCGCGGGTAAGTCGGCCACAGCTAACTACCTGATCATGCAAGCCATCGCGCTCTACCGTCCAAGGTTCTTTATCATCGAGGCCGGCAACAGCTTCGGCCTGCTGGGTGATTTCGCCAAGCGGCTCGGCTTGACCGTCAACCGAGTGCGGCTCGCCCCTGGTAGCGGAGTGAGCCTCGCCCCGTTCGTAGACGCGGTGCAACTCGTCAAAAACAAGGACCAGGTCAAGGTCCTGAATGCCTCGGACGTGGATGCCTCGGACCAACACCTGGCCGACGCCCTAGCGGGGATGGAGGACGAGCAGAGGGATATCTTGGGCGAGCTTGAGATCACCGCCAGATTGATGATCACAGGCGGCGAGTCCAAGGAAGATGCTCGACTCACTCGGGCTGACCGCAGTGCCATCCGCCAGTGCATTCTCAACGCGGCCGAGCTGTGTGTCGGCGAGAACCGTCCAGTGCTCACTGAAGATATCAGCGCAGCGCTGCAAACGATGGCCAGCGACGACACACTCCCTGAAAGTCGGCGCAACCGATTCATGGAGATGGCCGAGGCCATGGGGATGTTCACCATGGGTACCGAAGCCGAAATGTTCAACCGTCCTGGTACCGCCTGGCCGGAAGCTGACATCACAATCGTAGATTTAGCTACCTATGCGCGGGAGGGATATCAGGCCCAGATGGCCATCGCCTACATCTCTCTGCTGAACACCATCAACAACATCGCGGAGCGGGACCAGTTCAAAGGTCGACCATTGATTGCCTTCACCGACGAAGGCCACATCCCATTGAAGGTACCACTGCTCTCCCCTTACTCGGTAAAGATCACCAAGATGTGGCGAAAACTGGGGGCCTGGTACTGGATGGCCACACAGAACGTCGACGACATACCGCCCGAAGCATCTGCGCTGCTCAACATGATCGAGTGGTGGATTTGTTTGAACATGCCGCCCGACGAGGTGGAAAAGATCGCACGCTTCCGTGAGCTCACGCCGGCACAGAAGACAATGATGCTCTCGGCAAGGAAGGAGAACGGCAAGTTCACCGAAGGCATCGTCCTGGCCAAGCGGATCGAGATGCTGTTCCGGGTGGTGCCGCCCAGCTTGTGTCTTGCCCTTGCCATGACTGAGCCAGAAGAAAAGCGGCAACGTTACGAAACCATGCAGGCGCTCGGCTGCGATGAATTACACGCCGCGCTGCAGGTGGCCGCAGAACTGGACCGCAAACGCGGTATCACCCCCTTCCCCATCACCTTTCCCGAACTAAAGAAGGCCGTGGAGCGCGTGGCATGAGAGTCATGAATACCCTGACCCAGAACATCATTGATAGCCTGACCCAGCTGCTCAAAGAGCCCGGGCACGACACACTCCAGTCTCTGTCGGTTTGCGCGCCAGTGCTCATTGACGAGCTGCAACAGATCAAAAATAACGCCCTCGATCGCCGAGAAATCATGCCTCTGATCCAGGGGGTCTTGGATGAGTGGCTGAAACAGCACCCCCAACCGGAAGGGGCCATTCACGACCTCCAAGCCGCTCTGCAGCGCCTCGGCTCGCCCATCGTCGGTCCTAGCGAGCTGGGGAACAAGCATGCTTAAAAGCAGGTTAATCCTCTTCACGCTCTGCACCACTGTGATCGTAGGCCTCGGTGCTGGCTGGTATTTGGCAAAGAACGGCAACGCGCGAAGCCACGATGAGACCTGGTACTTCGGGCCTTCGAATGCGAGGTGGGTGATTACTGAGTACGCCGACCTCGAATGCCCTTATTGCAGGGTATACACCCCACAATTGAAGCAATGGGTGAGTGAGCAAGACAACGTGAAGCTCGCTTGGCATCACTTCCCCCTCGATACCCACGGTACTGCAGCAGTATCGGAGGCACGACTCGTCCAATGCGCAGGAGCCTTAGGGGGGGCTTCGGCGTTCTGGCACGCAATTGACCAGGTCCTGCTACGCACACGCAGCAATGGCCAGGGCCTAGCAGGGGAATTGGAACTACCCGACGTCTCAGCTGAGGATCTCTCCCATTGCGCTATGAGAGTGGATATCCGCGAAGCGGTTGACCAACAGCTGGCTCAGACAAAGAGCCGCGGCATAGCCGCTACTCCCACGATCGAGGTCACTGACAGTCTGACGGGGCACAGCATTCGCCTGGAAGGCCCGGTGGACAGCGCTGCACTGTTGTCCGTCATCGATGCCCTCGCCGCTCAGGCCCCACTGCAGAAGGAGTAGTCCAGGTCATGATTAAACTCACGGTCCTACGCACCGACAACAATGACGAGGAAAGTAATCTACCAAGTAGATTTTTTCCAAGCGCAGGCTCTGGCCATGGATGGTTTCAGCTTGAGCCAGCCCAGAGAGAGTTACCTTCCCACACTGATCTGAGCAGGGCTCTTCAAGAGTGGAATGACGACTGCGTGCTCATGGACTACGACGACACAACAGGCATAGGCCGATTTGTAATCGTCGACTGGTATGCCCCGGCACCAGGGACGGTGATCGATATAAATCTGCCGTGGGAAATGAATCTGGAAGAACTGGGTCATGATGAGTACGAATGACGCAAGTCTGGACCCTGTCGAGATCGCACAAGCCGAGTAAAGCGAGCTAAGCGATACCGCTTTGCTCGCATAACTGCCGCCATAATGCTTCCTCAATGAATTCAGCATAACGCTCCGCGAGTTCGGCGCAATGCACGATGCCCTCCCGCCTGGCTTCACAGTTGGTCTGTGTCGCTTTCCAGGCTGATACCAGCGGCAGGCTTGTCTTCACGCAAGCCGAGGTAAACCGCATGCCGCACCTTGCCACTGGGGGTAATCTCCATGAACTTGATCTCCGCCACCAGCTTCGGCTCAACCCACACCACGCGCACGCCTTTGAGCGGCGGCGGTGCTTCAAGCGGTGAACGGTCACGCTGCAGCGGCCGTAGGCGCATCAGCAGCTCATCCAGCTGCTGTCCGGAAAACCCCGAGCGCACCCGTCCGGCGTACACCAGCTGTCCGGCGTCGTCGTGCAGGCCGATCAGCAGTGAGCCCAGGCCAGCGCCGGCGCGAGTGTAGCCCAGCACCACAAACTCTTGGCGGTTTTGGCATTTGAGCTTGATCCACTGCCCGTCTCGCTCTCCACGATAGGCACTGCCCTGCCGCTTACCGATCAGCCCCTCAAGGCCGAGCCGGCACGCGCTGGCCAGCAGCGACGCAGGGTCTGCATGTAGCGTCGGCGAAAAGCGTACGCAGTCGAGGTCGACCTGTTCCAACAGTACCCGCAACAGCTCGCGGCGCTGCTCGACCGGTCGGCCGCGCAGGTCCACCCGGTCGACGTACAGTAAATCAAAGGCGAAATACACCAGGTCGTCGGTCACGCCTCGGCTGAATGCTGACTGCAGCGCCTGAAACGCCGGTTGCCCGCTTTCGTCCAGGGCGACCACCTCGCCATCCAGCCAGGCCCCACGCACCGGCAGGCGCGCCAGGTCAATGGCCAGCCGGGGCAGGCGTGCAGTCCAGTCGTGGCCGTTACGAGTAACGAGCATCGTCCCGCTATCGAGGCGGGCCAGCATGCGGTAGCCGTCAAATTTGGTTTCGTACAGCCAGTCACCGGTCGGCGGCCGCGTGACCAGGCTGACCAGGTGCGGCCGCAGGCGTTGGGGGAAGTCTAGGGCAGGTCTGCGCATGGCGGCAGCCTCAAACCGATATACCAGGTGGATGCCCAGGCAGGGCAAAAGGTCCACGCGGACGACCAGATTGCAGGCAAAAAAACCCCGCCAGAAGGCGGGGCCGTACAGCCGTTGTAGTTTACTGGTCGACGTGATCGCGCAACCAGACCCAGGCGCGGTAGATATTCGCCAGCTTGGCCAGGAAATCAGCCGCGCAGACGAGTTCAACCACGCATTTGAGCATGCGTTGTAAGAGTTTCAAGGTGGAGCACTCCAAGAGAAGGAGCCCCCGGCCCGCTGCGCCTGCCGGACTACGCAACGGTTTCACTGATAAGCCCCCGAAGGGTGTTGACGCTACCAGCGAACCAGGGTGTTCGTCGGCCCTCTCCCTTTCCGGCGCGTTGTCCAGACGCGGTGGAGAGGCCCCCAGGCAGCAAGCCGCCCGCTGTATTACTTCATACCAAAAAAACGCTGACCAAAAAAAGCATTTTTACGAGATTTTGAAGTTTATTTTTCCGAATGACGAAAGTGCCTGACGCACACCTTCAATACCGAGAAGTCACGGTAACAGGCTGAAAAATAGGCGTTTTCGCCTTCAACTTCACAAATTTCGCTTTAGCGAATACAAATTTCGCTTTGCTGCCGTGATGCGATGAATCATCCGATGATCAATTTTGATCATTGCGCCAGTCGCCGTGCGGCTATTGCGCAACAGTTTCACTGTATTTACTATCGACCTTGTTGACGCTATCAGCGAACCGCGAACCGAACGTCCATTCGATTCGCACAAACGAACCGCCCGTCCAGGCGGTTTTTTTGTGCCCGCGATTCTTGGCCAGCGCTCCGCGTTGCAGAGCGGTGACGGGGTAAAGAATACCACGGTGCTATTCACCAGTCCGCGCAAGGCGTCAGCCCACTGCCAGAAGTAAACTTCCGGGCCGCTCACCTTGGATATGGCTTACACGCAACTATACGCGCTGGAGGGGCGCTGGTAACGGCCGGCGCGGAGAAGTTGCGCACGACCGCTCGTCATACATACCCACAGGTTGCGCCGTAGAGCGCCTTGCTTTGGCACTACACCCAAGCAGCATGCGCCACGGCGGCTCAGTTCTCCAGCGCCTGCCGCACATGGCTAGCCAGCGCTTCAAACAATGCGTTCACGCGCTTTGCCGGTGTACGGCCACCGGATAGCCCCAGGGCGAGGCCTCCGGCGACGTCCAGGCAGTGATTAACTTCGTCCGCATCCTGTGCTGCATCCAGCTCACGCAGCACCTCCACCAGTTGTTGCTGCAGATCAGCAGGCAGTGCCAAGTCTTCCAGGGCTTGCAGCGAATCAGCCAGGTCTTTTGGTCCGCGATAGATCGTGGTCATCGGTCAAGCTCCTTGCAGGGTCCGGGATTTGAATGCGGAACTGCCCCTCCTATTGTGCGGGGTCGAGGTGCGCCGAAATTATCTGACCGGTTTCGGTCACCCACTTTTGCCGTTTCGGGGACGGGGGCCTCGCTTTAACCTGCATCCACTTACGCGCAGGGCATCGCCGGGGTCATTCCTGCGGGCCAAGCACCTTGCCTTGCGCCTTAGCCACTGCTGCCCGAATCTGCTCCGGGTCGAATTTCTCCAGCGGCGCCGGCGGCTCGGTGTGCCCCAGGTGATATTCGGCGTACTGGTCGACACCCTCTTGCTTGACGCACACCGCCAAAATCCTCCATCCCTCATCGAGCAAGCGCTGGGCTTGGCTGCGGCCGTTGACGGTGCATACGTGTTTCACTTCTTCCAGTTTCATCGGTAATGCTCCTTGCGTCGGGGATCGCTATCAGCGGTAGGGGTCGTTTCAGCCGCGCTTGGCTTCGCAACGGCGTACGCCGTCAGCATCGGCCTGCAGCAGCTCGCGGTGCAACCCATCGAAGGTCTCGCGGTTAATCCAACGAATGCGCCACAGCATGAATAGACTGCCTTGGGCCATGCCCAATGCATCGATCCGCTGTTCATGCGTGTCAGCCAGTCGCACCGGCTCCAGCGTGCCACGAAAATCTGCCAGGGCGGCGTCCAGTTGCTCGGGGGATGTACTCATGCGCGGGGTTCCTTTCCTAGTGT
Source organism: Pseudomonas sp. NPDC086566 (assembly GCF_050280885.1). Lineage (NCBI taxonomy): Bacteria > Pseudomonadati > Pseudomonadota > Gammaproteobacteria > Pseudomonadales > Pseudomonadaceae > Pseudomonas > Pseudomonas sp. NPDC086566. The sequence goes on along the minus strand of NZ_JBNNWD010000007.1, from coordinate 97,776 downwards.
GGGGGGTTGTCCCTGTATGTCGCTTCAATGATTTGATCCTAGCAAATGCCCCTGCAAATCATGCATGGCGCAACGGCGTACTCAACCCCCGTCTAGCGCCTGAGGAAATCCGGCCACCTTCAGATATCTATTTCCGGATGCGCCTGTAGCGCCGATCCGTTTTCCTGTATCGGCCCACAATTCAGGTGCAGTCATATGTTCGATATTCCTTCGCCGTCATCGCGACCAGCACTATGGTTCGTCGCCGCATTGGCCGCTGGCACCGCCCATGCCGAGACATGGGCCATTACAGACGCAGCGCATCCACTGACCTCCGTGCCAGCAAATGTGCGCATCATTCAGCTCGATGATCAACAGCGCATCGAAGATCAGCTGTCGAGTAAGTTGCCACCCAATCCGCACCAGGCCGCTCTCGCCGCAAGACAACTGCTAGGCACCCCGGCCGGAGCTGCGCTGATGCAACAGCTGGCCACCGCTCAGCAGGGAAATGCAGATGCCTGGAGCATCGGTATTTCGAAGGTGCCCGCGGTCGTCGTCGATCGCCGGTATGTGGTTTACGGCCAGCCCGACGTGGCAGAAGCCATCCAGACCATCAACCGTGCAAGGGGACGATGATGAGGCGAATCTCCAGAATTTCCCTAACCGGTCTTCTTACAGCAGTACTTCCGTTCTCAACATCAGCGGCCATCAGCTCGGCGGCAATTATCGCCTCCACCAGCTCCCCTACCTGCCTCGAGTACAAAGTGGTCGGCATCTGCTATTGGCTGCTCTGCACACCTGTTGGCTGCACGGTCAAAACCTCCACCAAAGTCCGACATTACATTCCGGACGCGGTGGTATCTGCCTACGCCAATACCGGGCAAAACCCTTGGACAGAGGTTAGCCCCATGGGAGCGCCGAATGCGGCGGCGCAAGCCGGTAATGATGGAACTACCAATCACAACGCTGAGAACAACATCGCTAAGTTCAAGGAGGCTGACGTTATTGGCCATCCTGGCGCTGCGGCTTTCAGCCGGTTCGCCAGTTCATTTGGCTATTCCTGCCATGGCGCGACGACGCCGTACGTTCCATACATGCTCAGCACGCTGGACACCCTTGCATGGCGGTACGGAGTACCCGAGTCCGTTTACCCAGAAGCCTTGATTCCGGGCATGCGTGAAGTCGGCGGCCTTCTATCTACCGACATGTGGGGAAGCGTTTACCCACGCAGCGGCTTCATCCACCAGGTCGACGATTTTAAGGCGGGTGCTGTCATCGCCCAGCGCGCCGGCGACGTGACCACCCGTGTCGGTCAACCCCACGTATACCAGCCAATGCGCGGCCTTGCAGAACCAGGCTACTGGCCGGCCGTTGAACTCAAAGAAGGCGATGCCAGCACAGGTAAATGGCAGCAACTCACGCCAACCATGAGCCCCACCTGTGCCGTATTCCCTTCTCCTGGCCCAAATGCTGACGCTGTCGACGAAGCCTATGCGTGGACCCTGTGGAGGCCCTACTCATGCTGCCAGCGTAAGGGCCAAACCTTCCTGGGAAGCACTGACTTCCAATGAGATATGACCTGGAGCGCTCAATGAATAAGTTAACCATCGCGATCACTCTCGCAGCTGGCCTTACCTGCACTTGGTGCATAGCCGAGGCCGCAGACCCAATCAAAGTCGAATCCCAGGGCAGCGTGATCGGAGATGACGTGCTCTACAGCATCGGGGGTGGCAGTGCTGTTCAGATGGGCAGCGCTGGACAGATGGAGAGCATCACCGTTGGTGCCGGCTGGCAGAACAACCTGGTATGCGGAAATATGGACCTCAGCAACACGCTGCAGAACCAGTTGAACGGAGCAACGCAGGGGTTCCAGCAGATCATGGGAAGCGTCATCCAGAACGCGACCGGCGCAGTAACATCACTGCCGGCGATGATCCTGCAGCGGGCCAATCCCGCCCTCTATAACCTACTGACGAACGGGATCCTGCAGGCGCGCCTCGACTACGACCGATCGAAGGGAACCTGCAGGGCGATGGCCGAACGAATGGCCGACATCGCGGGTGGCCAGATGGGATGGGGCAAGGTTGCAGAGGGTCAGAAGATGGGGCAGGCCCTGGCATCCAGCAACGACGCCGTAGCCGTGGTCGACAAGGTCGAACAAGCACCAGGATCCAACGGCGTGACCTGGGTCGGCGGGAAGCAAGCCGGTGGCAATGGACAACAGCCCATTAAGGTGGTCGGGGACGTCGCCAAAGCAGGCTACAACCTTCTCAACAATCGCGCAGCTCAGGACACCTCGAGCATCCCGCAGTCCAGCTGCTCCAATGGCTTGGTATGCGGCAGCTGGGAATCTCCGGCCGAAGCCGCCCAGTTCGCAAACCGGGTCCTGGGTGAGCAGCAGCTGCAGACCTGTGAAGGCTGCACCACCACCTCAACACCCGGTGTGGGCTTAACGCCGCTGATCCAGGAAACATACGACAAGAAGCTCGCGGCACTGCAGGAGCTCTTGAAGCCCGGGACACAGATCACCTCCGAAAAGCTTCGTGAAGCCAGCAGCGACTCCCTCCCCATTACCCGCGGCGTTATAACAGCCCTGCGTGACGAGCGGGACCAAGCCGTACTGGCCTCGCGACTGGCATCCGAGGTCGCCCTGGCTGATGTCCTGGAGAAAGGTCTCCTACTGCAGCGCATGCTGATTACAGGCAGCAAGGAGCCCAACGTGAATGCGAACAAGCTGGCCGTTGAGGCAACACTCGGTCAGGTCGACACGCTCCAGCAACTCATCACCAATCTGAAAACCGAGCTCGACATGCGACAGCAACTCGCCAACAACTCCCCGATGAAAATCATCGAGCGCAGCCAGGCCCGTTCCGAGAACTCACGGGCGGTTTATGACGCGGCCCCAGAACAGGATCGCCTGATCCAGCTGCAGAAGCCTTCCGGGAAGGACTGACCATGCCCCATGAAGTCGAGAAGAAGACCAACCGCCTCAAGATCTTGCTGGGCGGCGTGCTCATCAGCGCGGTGATGCTGTTGCTCAGCGTGCTGCTCGGCATCATCGCGGTCAACCATCTGGGCCTGTTCGATTCCTGGTTGAAATGGCGTGAGGGCAACTACTTGCCGATGCTGTTATGGCGGCTTGCCCTCTACTGCAGCATCGTCTTCGCGTGGGTGAAGCTCAAGGCACGCCTGCCTGAACCAGAGCCTGGTCAACCCTCAAAAGCCATGCAGCGAATCGAATTCCTGGTTCTCCTGCTGTTCGTAATCATCGAGATCTCGAAGGCGCCAATCGCTTGGTCGGAGGTGCTATGACCCTCTACACGAATGACTACCTGGAGTATTACCTGACCCTGGTCGGGTGGATCATCAACAATGGTATCTGGGACATGATCTCCGATACTGGGCTGTTCGCCCTGCCCTTCATCATCATCGTGGCACGTGAATGGATCAAGGTGCGTGGCGAGGGGGCGGATGAAGGTAATAAGGGCGTGCTGTCCTTGGCTCGTATCGAAACCCAGCTCTACATTGGATATGTGGTGGTGTCCCTGTGCGCGGTACCAGCCATCTCCGTAGGCTTTGACACCCTCCAGTTCGATCAGCAACGCGGACAGCAGTGCCAGGTACTCACGCCGGGTCCCGCCGATACCGGCTGGAACACGACTTTCAGCTCATTGGCCGGCAAGAGTGCCAAAGTGCCTGTCTGGTGGGCCTTGGTACATGCGCTGTCCAAAGGGTTGAACAGCGGCGCCGTCGCAGCCATACCTTGTGGGACCGATCTTCGGCAGATGCGCATGGAGGTCGACGCAATGAGGATTGGAAACCCTCTCCTCGCCCAAGAAGTGGCTGACTTCACCCATGATTGCTTCGGTCCCTCCCGGGCTCGCCTGTTCATGCGTCAGCCCGATGTCAGCTCGATCGCCAAAGACGAGAAGGCCCTGCAGGACCTGAACTGGATCGGGTCCCACTACCTCCTGAACACATCCGGCTACTACGACACCGACTACTCGAGGACACCGCGTACCGCTTGGCCATATGACACGAAACGTGATGACGGGATGCCACAGGTAACCGGGGGTGGTGGATATCCAACCTGCAAGCAATGGTGGTCGGATGAGAGCATCGGCCTTCGGGACAGACTGAAAGCTCAGGTCGATCCAAGCCTTCTGAACCAGTTCCTGGGATGGGCAAAGTGGCTGTCTCAGGAGGAAGTGACCGACTCCATGATCCGCCAGCTCGTATCGCCGTCCAGCCAGGTCACCGGGGACGTCTACACCGACTATGGTGGACAGATCGGTGGGACCGCGTGGAACGGGCTTGCCCGGGCTGGCGGCACCCTCGGTGTCGCAGTGGGCTCCCTTGCCTACTTCCCAGCGATGGACATGGTTCGGCAAGCCCTGCCAATGGTGATGGCTTTCCTCAAAATGGCCATTGTGATCTGCATACCCTTTGTATTGATCCTGGGCGCATATCAACTAAAGGTCGCTATGACCATGTCTGTTGTAATGTTCGCTCTGATTTTCGTTGATTTTTGGTTCCAGCTTGCACGCTGGATAGACAGTACAATAATCGACGTGCTCTACGGTTCTGGTTCCCCACACCTGTCATTTAATCCAGTGATGGGTTTAAACACCACGACGCAAGATGCCATTTTAAACTTCGTCATGGGAGCTATGTTTATCCTGCTTCCACTGTTCTGGGTAGCAGCACTTGCATGGTCAGGAGTGCAGACTGGAAACATCTTGAACGGTCTTACGAAAGGTACGGAAGGCGTTCACCAAGCAGGCAGAGCAGCAGGTGGCATGGCTGAGGGGGCAATTAAATCTGCAGCAAGCAAGTCCTGAAGCAAGCGTGCCCCGGATCAGAAGATCTGGGGCATTGCTCTTCTAGTCTCTGTCAAACCCATCTCGCCGGTCACCCCATGAATCGAGAGGCGCACCGAATGCGTCGCGACCATAAGGAGCATCTCGGTCCTGAGATGGTGTTTGCGAGATATCCATCTTAGTGAGCATGGCAACCCCCAGCCCGAGGGCTAGAACAGTCAGCATTACTGAGACTAACCAGCTGAAAGAGTTGTATGCCACCAATGCGAGGAAAACCACGACGGATGCACGTTTCAACCAGCGCAATGTTGGATTCTGATCGTGCAGCCAGAAGCGTGCCAGGCCTCCAAGTGCTTGGCCGACACGGAATGCTATCGAGGTATTAGTCGCGTTGGGCATGGTCGATCTCCTCGCTCCATGAGAGCATCTTCGCATCAGATATACGGCACATTTGCCCTTTTCGCAAGCGGTATGGCATAAAACGCCATGCCCATTTATCAGGATCTCAGCATGGCAACCCATAACGTCGTCGTTCCTAAGCCGATGGAACAGTTGATTGATGATCTCGTCGATACCGGGCGCTACCAGAATTTCAGCGAGGTCGTGCGCGCGGGTATTCGGATGCTGCTCGAGCATGAAGCAGCTGAGTCAGCCAGGCTCGAAGCACTACGGAACGCAACATCCGTGGCCATGATGCAGGTCGAGGCAGGTCATTACGAGGAGGTCGATCCAGCTAATCTTGCTGTATATCTCCACACCCTCGGAAGACCTGCGAGCAAGCGAGCATGAATAGGCCCGTAGTACGCATTGCAGCCCAGGCACAGATCGATATTGCCGACACCCTTCGCTTCACCCAGATGAGGCTCGGTGAGTCCGTAAACGGTCGGTATAAAGACTTGCTTCAGGCGACGTTTCAATCCCTTGCCGATGACCCACTGCACATCGACAGTACATTACGTGATGACATTTCTTCTGGCCTGCGCAGCCTACATCTTGGGTTCCATGTCTTAAAAATGACTGACGGTCGGATAATCAGACCCCGCCATATCGTGTTCTACCGGACAGGGGAAAACCAGGTCGTAGAGATCCTACGAGTTTTACATGACGCGATGGAGGTGTCTCAGCATTTGAAACAACTGCTCAAGCAGTAAAGGGTAAATGGACCAAAATCAAATGGGCTTTAACGGGTAATGGAATGGAACACAAGGGTAAAAGCCCTACCCGAAATGGCCGCTAAGCGGGAAGGGCTTTGAATGCCATCAACTCGGCAAGTTTACAGGCACCAGACTCGACAGCTTACCGAAATATACAGCCGACTCAGCCTCATTGTATTCATAAGAATATACAAGCCCGTTTTCTACCAGAAGAAGAGCGACAATCACATAATTAACATTTCTCTCCACTTTAAATTCTGTTGTGACATGCGAATCCTTACCTTTCCCGTCCACAATGCGGTAAAGACTCTTAAGAGAATCGGACTCCGGCCGGACAGAAAACTTAATTAATCGACCACCGCCATCTTCAATGGTCAATTCAAAAAAACTTACTTTATCAGACATATAATTATCCAAAAATTTAGTCGTGATAGCACTTTGCCCTAAAATAGGTATCCGAGCAAGTTTTGATTTCACGTTGATATCATAAGCGATTTAGCCGAAAAGCCCGCTCCATGCACACTCCATGGAGCCCTTTATGCATCTCCTATCTTGGCTAGGCCGCCGCTCAGCCAAACCATCGCCCGAGGCCTCAACGCAAGGCTACCACCAGCCGGCGAAGGCAGCAGCCTTACTGCAGAGCCCGCTCCGCCAGCAGCTCCTGGAGAATATCTGGCGCCGGGCTTCGCTCTCACGAGCTCAGTTCAACACTCTCTACCTGAAACCCCTCGAGCGCTACGCAGAGCTGGTGCAGCTGCTCCCTGCCTCTGAAAACCATCACCATGCCCATCTTGGTGGCCTCCTGGACCACGGCCTCGAGATCATGGCTTACGCTCTCAAGATCCGTCAGACACACCTTCTGCCTATCGGAGCGCCACCGGAATCGCAGTCAGCCCAGGCCGAGGCATGGACCGCAGCAGCAGCGTACGGTGCTTTGCTGCACGACTTAGGAAAGATTGCTGTTGACCTCCGCGTGGAGATCGAGGGTGGCCGAGCGTGGCACCCGTGGCACGGACCGATCAACAGCCCCTACCGGTTCAAATACGTCAAAGGCAGGGAGTACCAGCTACACGGTGCTGCTTCAGCTTTGGTCTATATGCAGGTTCTGGACACCGGAATCCTGGACTGGCTCAGTGGTTTTCCAGAACTATGGAGGCAGCTGGTCTACCTCCTCGCAGGTCAATACGAGCACGCCGGCATCCTTGGCGAAATTGTGGTCCAGGCAGACAAAGCTTCCGTTGCTCAGCAGTTGGGCGGAAATCCGGAGCGCGCGCTTACAGCACCCAAACAATCACTGCAGCGGCAGCTCGCCGACGGCCTCCGATTCCTCGTGCGAGAGAAACTCAAGCTCAATCAGCCAGATGGACCGGCGGATGGGTGGCTGACACAGGATGCTCTTTGGTTGGTGAGTAAACCTGCAGCGGACCAACTCCGAGCGTACATGCTGGCCCAGGGTATCGAGGGAGTGCCAACCTCAAATGCCCCCTTCTTCAACATGCTGCAGGACCAGGCAATCATCCAAACCAATGCCCAAGATAAAGCTATCTGGAAAGCCACCATCGACAACGGCCGCGGTTGGAAGAACAGCTTCACCTTCCTGAAAGTCTCGCCGGCACTGGTATGGCCAAATCCGGATGATCGACCTGTTCAGTACGCGGGCACTCTCACCCTGGATCAGGAGCCGGTACAAATCCCGCAGAAGGAAATCAGTGAAGAAACCGTCTGCGCGGTACCGGATGAGCCAATCGAAGGTATGGACCAAGCCCCTCGACCACTATCCCAGCCCCGACAGCTGATGCAGCCAGCTCCATCCGCTGAGCTCCAATCAGTTGAGCGCGAAGAACTGCTGTCGCTGTATAGTGATATCACTGGGCCATCAGTCGAGCCAAGTGCTAGCTATGGCTCAGCAGCCGATTCACCTCTCGACAAAGGAGTAGACGAGGATGAAACGGCTGAGGATTCTCTAGCAGCCACAGCACGGAATGCTGCAAGGAACGATGTCACCACAATGCCAACCAGTAATACGCTAGGAGGGGCTTTCGTCGCTTGGGTAAAAGCAGGTGTTGCCTCTCACAAATTGATCATTAACGATACCAAAGCCTTAGTACATACTGTCGACGACACTGCAATGCTAGTCACCCCTGGGATTTTCAAGCGATATGTACTTGAGCATCCAGAGATTGAGAAAAGCATCGGAAAATCTGGCACAGCAGCATGGCAATATGTACAGCGCGCTTTTGAAAAAGAAAAAACCCACGAAAAAACTACTAACCAGCTGAACATCTGGACCTACGATGTGATAGGCCCGAGAAAAACCTCCCAATTGAGAGGCTACGTTCTCAAAGATCCGAAATTAGTATTTTCAGAGCAGCCCATGAACAACCCTAGTTTGCGAAGGGTGACGGAAGGGACTGCTAAATGACCCCGCAAAATCTGCTTCAGGAGTACTTGGCCGACCATGACTTAAGACAGGCTAGCGCGAAGACATACGGCGCTGCGATTAAGTCACTGGAAAAAAATTTTGGCAAAAGTGTAGAGATCGAGTCGATTGATAGGCGCTCCATTCTCGCCTGGCGAAACAAAGTCATCGAAGGAGGACTATCAAAGCGTAGCTGGAATACATACTCAAATCACCTGCGCACGATGTGGGGTTATGGGGTGGAGTATGGAATACTCCCAGACTCCCTTGCTAACCCATTTAAGAAAACCACACTAATTCCACCAAAGCGGCCTAGTAAGATCATTGAAGGCGATGCCATCAAGAGCGCACGACTATGGCTCAATAGCCTCGTGGCCGAAGAGGAGACCACTGGCGCGCGCGCTAGGATCACCCCAGCGTGGTTTTGGCTAGCCACGTTCGAGATCTTTTACTACACAGGCATACGCTTGAACGCGCTGCTGTGTATCAGACTACGTGATATCGACTGGACCAGGAAACTCATTTATGTGAATGCAGAAACAGAAAAAACTCACAGAGGATTCTGTATCCCCATCATGAAGGGGCTTGAACCACATATAGAAAGAATCGTTACTGCTGCCAAGAAAGTGGGGTTCAGGGATGAAGACCAGCTATTTAATGTGAATCGTTTTTCGATCCACTACAGGTCCAAAACGATGAACATCCATCAAATTGAGGACATGTTCAAAAAGCTCACCCATGCGTTTGGCATTCGGATGACGCCGCATAGGTTTCGACACACGCTGGCTACCGATTTGATGCGGCAACCAGAACGCAATATTCATCTGACGAAGGCACTGCTGAATCACTCGAACATTGCGACGACGATGAGTTATATCGAAGTCGATTACGAACATATGCGAGCTGTACTGGACGAGCGGAGTCTTCACCAAGGAGCTATTAGGCTCGAACGCCGAGAAGATCCTGCTAGGCCTGAACCTCCCCAGCCGAAAGCACTTCCACAAGAAGAGGCTCAAGCGCAGCACACCCTTGCGGATATCGAAATTACTTCCAGAGAAACTACTCCCACGGAAATTCGCAGCTTTCTCGAACTCGAGTCACCTACCGCCTACGAATTACTCGCCGCGCTACCAAAGCAGAAGCGCCCTAAGAAATATCCGCTAGAGAAAATTTCCGCACCTACGACGGGGCTCTCACACGAACTGGGATGGGATGGACCTGGCACTCTATGGGCTGACCTTGGTATCCCCCCATGCAGTCTCTCAGAAGACGCTTTCGACCCTGCCGCCCTGATGGACATAGCGCCCTCGGTCAACGCCGTCGGGTCGTATAGGTGGAGCTGACACCTCAGCTATAACTGCAGGTTTTTTTGAGCATGCCGGAATCGGCAGGACTGACCGTGGCCGAAAAACGATGATCTGCCTCAGCTACGAAGCTGTTTTTCCTGGTTTTTTTCTTGGAGCACTAGGTGCAGGTCGGACAGGAGTGAAGGCAGGTGCTAACGCTGGCTGGACCAACGAAAAAGCCCGCAAACCAATGCAGGATGCGGGCTATTTCATATTGACATCACGGTGAAGCGAGCCTAAGGTTCGCTCCAGACGGCTGCAAGACTAGACATGGCTGTGGCAAGCCCCCCTCTCTAGCACTCACGAACCGCTGTGAATATGGTGGGTCGTGTAGGATTCGAACCTACGACCAATTGGTTAAAAGCCAACTGCTCTACCAACTGAGCTAACGACCCGCTGGTTGGCGCGTATAATACTGATTTCTAACGGGAAATCAATACCCGAGCCAACCTTTTGTCAGAAGTAGCGGGTTGGATCTGCTACGCCCGCCGCCTTGAATCCCTCAGCACGCAGGCGGCAGCTGTCGCATTTGCCACAGGCTTGGCCTTCATCATTGGCCTGGTAGCAGGACACCGTCAGGCTGTAGTCCACGCCCCGGGCAATACCCGCCTGCACAATCTGCGCCTTGCTCATGTTCTGCAGCGGCGCCTGGATGCGGAAGCCCTGCCCTTCGACACCGGCCTTGGTGGCCAGGTTGGCCATGCGCTCGAACGCCTCGACGAATTCGGGGCGGCAATCCGGGTAGCCGGAGTAGTCCACGGCGTTGACGCCGATGAAGATGTCACGCGCCTCCAGCACTTCCGCCCAGCCCAGTGCCAGCGACAGGAACACGGTGTTGCGCGCCGGCACATAGGTGACGGGAATGCCCTCGCCCGGAGCTTCCGGCACATCGATAGTGCTGTCGGTCAAGGCCGAGCCACCGATACCATCGAGGTTGAGGCCAATGACCTTGTGCTCGACCACGCCCAGGTCACGGGCGACGCGGGCGGCGGCGTTCAGTTCGGCGCGATGGCGCTGGCCGTAGTCGAAGCTCATGGTGTAGCAGCTGTAGCCTTCGGCCTTGGCCATGGCCACGACCGTGGCCGAGTCGAGGCCGCCAGACAGCAGGATCACTGCGCGTTTATCAGTCATCTGTTTCACTCCTCAATCAACGTCCGGGTTCGTCGTTCCACAACAGCTTGTGCAGCTGCATCTGGAAACGCACGGGCAGGTTGTCGGCGACGATCCAGTCGGCCAGGTCGGTCGCGCTCACCTGGTGATGGCTGGGCGAGAACAAGACCTCGCCAGCGCGTTCGGCCAGGTTGTACTGGATGAGCTTGGACACTGCCCAGTCGTAGTCCTCGCGGGAACAGATGACGAACTTGACCTGGTCGTTGCGGGTCAGCTGCTCGATGTTCTCGTAGCGGTTGCGGTGCGACTCTTCCGACCCAGGGGTCTTGAGGTCGACCACGCGGCTGACGCGCACATCGGTGCCCGAGATATCGAGGGCGCCGCTGGTTTCCAGCGAAACTTCGTAGCCGGCATCGCACAGGCGCTGCAACAGCGGCAAGGCGTTCGGCTGGGCCAACGGCTCACCGCCAGTGACGCAGACGTAACGCGGCTTGAAGCCGGCCACCTGTTCAAGGATCGAATCGAGGGTGCGGATGGTGCCGCCAGTGAAGGCGTAGGCACTGTCGCAGTACTGGCAGCGCAGGGGGCAACCGGTCAGGCGCACGAATACCGTGGGCAGCCCAGCCGTTCGCGTTTCACCCTGCAAAGAGTAAAAGACTTCGGTGATGCGTAATGTGTCTTGCATGCTCGCCACGGGCGTGACAGCTAAACAGGCTGTCCGCCTCCGTCAGGCACTGTCGCGGACTCGACATGGCGTTATCCGCTACAGCGTGTTTATAAAAGGGCAGTGATTCTAACGAAAAAACCCGCGACAGGCGCGGGTTTCTTGCAAAGGTGCAGCTTAGAGCTTCTGCAGGTCGCGTTGCGCCAGTTGCGCGGCGGAGGTGCCGGGGTACTGGGTGATAACCTGCTGCAGAATGCCCTTGACCTTGTCGGTGTGGCCCATGCGGCGCTCGACGTCAGCCAGTTTGTACAGCGAATCTGGCACCTTGCTGTGCTTGGGGTACTTCTGGCTGACCTGGGCGAACGCCTGGCTGGCCGCTGGCAGGTCGCCCTTAGCCAGGTTCACCTCACCCAGCCAGTACTGGGCGTTGCCGGCGTACTGGCTGTTCGGATACTTGCGCAGGAAGGCGTTGAACGCCTGGCTGGCCTTGTCGAAGTCCTTCTGCTTGATCTGGTCGAAAGCTGCGTCGTAATAGAGCTTTTCTTTCGCCGGATCACCGGGCTCGCTGCTGGCGGCCGGTTGTTGTGCAGCAGCGCCAGCGGCGCCTGCTGCTGCACCGGCGGCAGCACTGGATGCACCACCGGTGGAGGAATTGTCGGGAGTCGCGGCAGGCGCGGCACCACTGTTGATGCGACGATCAAGATCCTGGTAACGCTCCAGGTTTTCCTGCTTCATGCGCGACACATCGTTTTGCAGCTCTTCGATGATGCCTTGCTGACGGGAAAGTTGATCCTGCATCTGTTGCAGCTGCATGAACAGCTGGCCCTGTGCCGAAGCAGGGGTCGAAGCCCCTGCGCCGGCATAGGCGCCGCTCGTGCCATAACCGGAAGGTGGGTAAGCACCCCCGTTGTCATCAACTACAGGAACCGCAGCCCACGCCGAGAGCGGAAGGCTGAGTGCGAGGACGGTTACAGCACGACGGCACATACGCATAAGAACTTACTTACGCAGTTCTACGCGACGGTTCTGAGCCCAGGACTGCTCGTCGTTGCCGGTGGCAACTGGACGCTCTTCGCCGTAGGAGACCAGTTCCAGCTGAGCAGGGGAAACGCCCTGCAGAACCAGGTAGCGCTGAACGGCTTTCGCACGACGCTCACCCAGAGCCATGTTGTACTCGCGGGTGCCGCGCTCGTCGGTGTTGCCTTCCAGGACAACGCGGTTGCCGTTGGCTTTCAGGTCCTTGGCGTGAACGTCCAGAGCGCGCATGGCTTCTGGCTTCAGGTCCGAGCTGTCGTATTCGAAGTAGAAGGTGGTGATTGCGCGCAGGGCAGCTTCTTCGCTCAGGGAGCCGTCAACTGCGCCAGTGTTGGCACCGTAGCCAGCGTTCGGATCAACAGCGCCTTCGCCAGCGTTGTCACCGCCTTTCGAGGAGCAACCTACAGCTACGGCCATGGCCAGAGCCAGCGCAGCAAATTTACCAAACTTCAGCATTTCCATCGTGAAACTCCTAATGAAACCCCAGTGTGTTAAGCAAAAACGTATTACGCCGCAATCAGTTCAGGTAAGGGGACCAGGACGGTTCTCTGACTTCGCCTTGAGCGGTAGGAAGTGGGAGCCTCACACGGCCGTTAAGCGACACGAGCATCAAGACTCCCCGGCCCTGCTGGCGGGTGGCGTAGATTAGCATGGTGCCGTTAGGCGCAACAGTGGGCGACTCATCAAGACTTGTTTCCGAGAGAATCTTTACACTTCCGCGCTGCAAGTCCTGTGCCGCCACCTTGAAGTTGGTGAAGCCCTGTTGGCGATGGATCATTACCAAAGTCTTTTCATCCGCCGACAGTTTCGGGTTGGCGTTGTAGTTGCCCACGAACGTCACACGCTCGGCACCACCACCGCTGACCGATTGCTTGTAGATCTGTGGCTTGCCGCCGCGGTCGGAGGTGAAGTACAGGGTGTTGCCATCCTTGCCCCAGAACGGTTCGGTGTTGATGCCCGGGCCGGCGGTCACACGGCTGATCTGGCGCGAGGCCACGTTCATCACGTAGATGTCCGGGTTGCCATCCTTGGACAGCACGAACGCCAGGCGCGAACCATCAGGCGACCAGGCAGGCGCACCGTTCAGGCCTTCGAAGTTGGTCACCTGTTCGCGGCGACCGGTATCGATGTTCTGCACGAAAATCCGCGGGCGCTTCTGCTCGAACGACACATAGGCGATACGCTTGCCGTCCGGCGCGAAGCGTGGCGACAGGATCGGCTCACGCGACTGCAGCAGGGTTACCGCACGGGCACCGTCGTAGTCCGAACGCTGCAGGGTGTAGCGGGTGTTGTTGGTGGAGAAGCGCTCGGCCGTCACGTACAGCATGCGGGTAGAGAATGCACCCTTGATGCCGGTGAGCTTTTCGAACGACTGGTCGGCAATGTAGTGCGCCATGTCGCGCAGCTGGTCAGTGCTGCCCGCCACGCTACCGGTCAGCACTTGCTGCTCGGTGGCGACGTTGAACAGCGCGTACTGGACCTGCAGGCGACCGCCCGAAGGCACGATGCTGCCAACCATCACGTACTGGGCACCCAGCGCTTTCCAGTCGCGGAAGATGACTTCGCTGGCCTGGGTAGGCTGGCTGATCATGTTCTGACGCGGAATCGGCGAGTAGTAGCCCGAGTTGCGCAGGTCGTTGCCGATGATGTCGGCGATGTCTTCCGGCAGCACGCTGCCACCCTGCAGACCGAACGGCACTACCGCAATGGGCGTGGCCCGATCGCTGCCGCTGGTGACCAGGATGTTCTTTTCCTCTGCCATGGCCATGCCGGCCACGCAGCAGAGCATGACCAGCATTCCTCGAAGGAGTTTAATCACAACGCTAGATCCTCAGGTGTAAATGTCATCTTGAACGAACGATAACGATTGAAATCGCTCGGCTTCATACCCTGCATCTCGGTCAGACGACCGATGTTCTTCACTGCTGCCACCGCCGAACTGTCGAACGGACCATCGCCGCTGGACTTGATCACGCTGACACCGGTGACGGTGCCGTCCGGCAACATGTTGACCTGCAGGGTCACCGTCATGCCCTTACGCGCGGAAGGCGGACGTGCCCAGCCCTCGGCCGCGCGCATGCGGATCAGGTCGTCGAAGTCGCCGGCCACCTGGTCACCCTGCTCGTCAGCCAGGGCCTGCTGCCGCTCGGTGGTGTCGGACAACAGCTCGGCCAGTGCCTGAGCTTTCTTGTCTTCCGCCGACTTGCGGGCCGCTTCCTGTGCTTTCTTCTTCTGTGCATCTGCAGCGGCCTTTTTCTTGGCCTCTTCAGCTGCCTTTTTCTTCGCTTCCTCGGCCGCCGCTTTCTTCTTGGCGTCCTCGGCTGCTTTCTTCTTCGCCTCCTCGGCGGCCTGCTTCTTGGCCTCCTCGGCTGCTTTTTTCTTGGCTTCTTCCTCAGCCTGCTTCTTCGCTTCTTCCTCGGCCTTTTTCTTGGCGATGTCAGCCTGCTGCTTCTCAGCGGCTTTCTTCGCCTCTTCGGCTTTCTTGGACTCGGCGGCTTTCTTGGCTTCGGCAGCCTTCGCAGCCTCCTCGGCCTTCTTGGCTTCGGCGGCCTCGCGTGCTTCTTCAGCCTTTTGAGCGGCGTCGGCTTTCTTTTGTTCCGCGGCCTTGATGGCCTCCTGCTCGACCTTCTTCTGCTCCAGCTGCTCGACTTCGGTCTGGCGCGAGGCGGTTTTCTTCGCCTCCCCGGCAATCTTCTGATTGGTCTGGGTAGTCGCCTGACTCTTGGACTTGAGCTGATACAGGGTAGCCTGAACGATCGGCTTGGAAGGCGGCAGTTCAGGCGTCATGGCAAAGCTGACGAACAGCAGGGCGAACACCAGCACATGCAGGCCGATGGCCCAGACACTGGGCCAGAAGTAGCTTTCCGAGGCGGATGGCTCTCGCTGTTGCATCAGGGCGCCTCGGTAATCAGGCCAACGTTACCGACACCGGCCTTCTGCAACCCGCCCATGGCGCCCATGACGGCGCCGTAGTCGACAGCCTTGTCGCCTCGAATGAAGACCTGGGTCTGCTTGCCCTGATCGCGACCGGCGGCAATGATCTTGGTCACTGCGCTGGTCATGTCCGGCAAGGTCATGGCCTTGTCCATCTGCTTGTCGGTATCGACTTCGCTGCCGAGGTTCCAGTAGTAGGTCTTGTCGGCTTTGATGGAGATGGTGAGGATCTGGACGTTGTTGTCCTGCGGCAAGGCTTCGCTGGAAACCTTGGGCAGGTCGACCTTCACGCCCTGGTTGAGCATGGGCGCCGTCACCATGAAGATGACCAGCAGTACCAGCATCACGTCGATGTAGGGCACCACGTTCATCTCGGCGACGGGCTTGCGTTTGTGGCGAACTCGGGCCATGGGCTTCTACCTGATTACTCTTCGCTGGTGTGCACTTTGCGGTGCAGGATCGCCTGGAACTCGTCGGCGAAGGTGTAGTAACGGCCGATCAGCACTTCGCTGCGCGCCGCGAAACGGTTGTACGCAATCACAGCAGGAATCGCCGCGAACAGGCCGATGGCGGTGGCGACCAGCGCTTCGGCGATACCCGGGGCGACAGTGGCCAGGGTGGCCTGCTGGGCACTGGCCAGGCCGCGGAACGAGTTCATGATGCCCCACACGGTACCGAACAGGCCGATGTACGGGCTGGTCGAACCCACGGTGGCGAGGAACGGCAGGCTCTGCTCGAGTTTTTCTTCTTCACGCGAGATGGCCACGCGCATGGCACGTGCCACGCCTTCCATGACCGCGTCCGGGTCAACGCCCGGCTGCTGGCGCAGGCGCGAGAACTCCTTGAAGCCGGCACGGAAGACCTGCTCCACGCCGGAGTCCGGGTCCGGGTTGCTGCCAGCCTGACGATACAGCTTGGACAGGTCGATACCCGACCAGAAGCGCTCCTCGAAGGCATCCAGCGCACGACGACCGGCGCGCAGCATGGTGCTGCGCTGGAAGATCATGATCCATGAGGTGACCGAGGCAGCCACCAGGGTCAGCATTACCAGCTGTACCACCACGCTGGCATTGCTGACCAGACTCCACATGGAGGTATGGTCGACGACGTTAGCTTCCACGCTTATTCTCCTGCGTTCGATTGATTACCCGAGCCGTCCGCCACAAAGGCGTCGCGCAGCTCTGGGGGTATGGCTCGGGGTTTGAAAGTGTCGGCGCGCACGGCGGCCACCAGGAACTGCCCTTCGCAGAGCAGCGTTTCATCTTTTTCCCGCCAGACCTGCTGCACGAAGCGCAGGCTGGCGCGATTGAGTTCAAGTACTTGCGCGGTGACCCTCAGCTCGTCATCCAGCCGTGCCGGTGCGTGATAGCGGGCTTCGCTGGAATGAACCACGAACAGCAGGTTGTCCTCGGCCAACTGCGACTGGGAAAAGCCCAGATGCCGCAGGCGCTCGGTGCGCGCGCGCTCCATGAATTTCAGGTAATTGACGTAATACACCACGCCACCGGCATCGGTATCTTCGTAATAGACGCGACAACGGTGTGCGAACGGTTCCAGGCCATTTTGCGCGCGCATACTCTAGTGCTTACTCCTCAGCTTGCCAATCCGCTGCGGCAACTGTTTTTTGATCATTAATGTCGAATTGCCAGCGCACCATCGGCATGCCAGCGGTAGGACCACGAAAAGCAGGTTTTGATCGGTCATTCATCGGCTGGCTCGGAAAATTCGGCTGGTCCGGCCAGGCTGCCAGGCACATTCAAGCCAAAGTGCAGGTAGGCATGCCGGGTTACCACGCGACCGCGCGGGGTGCGCATGATGTACCCCTGCTGGATCAGGTAGGGCTCGAGCACATCCTCGATGGTATGCCGCTCCTCGCTGATGGCCGCAGCCAGGTTGTCCACGCCCACCGGGCCACCGTCGAACTTCTCGATCATGGTCAGCAGCAGGCGGCGGTCGGAATGGTCGAAGCCCCGCTCATCGACGTCCAGCAGGTTCAGCGCCATGTCGGCCACGGCCTTGGTGATCTGGCCCTTGCCGCGCACCTCGGCGTAGTCGCGCACCCGGCGCAACAAGCGGTTGGCGATACGTGGCGTGCCGCGGGCACGCCGGGCGATCTCATAGGCGCCGTGCTCCTCGATGGCCAGGCCAAGGATGTTGGCCGAACGGCTGACGATGGTCGCCAGGTCCTTGTCGCTGTAGAACTCCAGGCGCTGGACGATACCGAAGCGGTCACGCAACGGGTTGGTCAGCATCCCGGCCCGGGTGGTCGCGCCAACCAGGGTAAACGGCGGCAGGTCGAGCTTGATCGACCGGGCCGCAGGGCCTTCGCCGATCATGATGTCCAGCTGGAAGTCCTCCATCGCCGGGTAGAGCACTTCCTCGACCACCGGTGACAGGCGGTGGATTTCATCGATGAACAGCACGTCGTGCGGTTCAAGGTTGGTCAGCATCGCCGCCAGGTCACCCGGCCGCTCGAGGATCGGCCCCGACGTGCTCTTGACCGATACGCCCATTTCCTGGGCGATGATGTTGGCCAGGGTGGTCTTGCCCAGCCCGGGCGGGCCGAAGATCAATGTATGGTCGAGCGATTCGCCGCGCCCACGGGCCGCCTGGATGAACAGCGCCATCTGCTCGCGCACCACCGGCTGGCCGATGTACTCGTCCAGGCGCAACGGGCGGATCGCACGGTCCTGGACTTCTTCCCGGTCGCGGCCACTGGCGGCGATCAGACGGTCGGCTTCGATCACTTGGTAATCATCCCTTTAAGGCTGCGACGAATGAGTTCCTCGCTGCTCAGGCCGGCCTTGTCCTTGATCGCGGCGATGGCCTTGCTCGCTTCCTGCGGTTTGTAGCCGAGGGACACCAGGGCGCTGACCGCATCAGCCTCGGCGGAAGACTCGCTGGCCACAGGCAGCGGGCCATCGGAGACCAGGGTGAACATGGCCGGGGAGGTTTCCCAGGCCTTGAAGCGGTCCTTCAGTTCGACCAACAGGCGCTCGGCGGTCTTCTTGCCGACGCCTGGCACGCGCACCAGCACCGCAGCATCCTGAGCTTGCACGCAGCGCACCAGCTCGTCCACTTCCAGGCCGGACATCAGCGCCAGCGCCAGCTTTGGGCCCACACCATTGAGGCGAATCAGCTCACGGAACAGCTCGCGCTCGCGCTTTTCGGCAAAGCCGTAGAGCAGGTGGGCGTCTTCACGCACCACCAGGTGGGTATGCACGGTCACCGACTCGCCAACCTTGGGCAGACGGTACAGGGTGGTCATCGGCACTTCCAGCTCGTAGCCTACGCCGTTGACGTCGATAATCAGGTGCGGCGGCTGTTTTTCCGCCAAGGTGCCGCGCAAACGTCCAATCACGTTCCGATCCTTCCTCTCGGGGAGCCGGTCGAAGACCGCTCAACCCTATCAGCAAATGCACCGGGAGAACGTTTCACCCGGACAAAATGTGTATCAGCGCATGAAGCGCTTACAGACGCAAGCGCCCGCCTCGCCGCCGCGCCGTGGCCAGGCCGTGGGGCACCAGGCTGGAACGGGTATGGGCATGGCACATCGCGATGGCCAAGGCGTCCGAAGCATCGATCTGTGGCTTTTGGGTCAGCTTGAGCAGATGCATGACCATCAGCATCACCTGTTCTTTATTGGCCCCGCCACTGCCAGCGACTGCCTGCTTGACCTGGCTGGCGCTGTATTCGGCGATCTCCAGGCCGGCCTCGATGGCAGCAACGATGGCTGCGCCGCGAGCCTGGCCCAGCTTCAGCGCGGAATCGGCGTTGCGCGCCATGAACACCCGCTCGATGCCCATGGTCACCGGGCCGTGCTGGGCGATGATCTCGCTGACACCGCGAAAAACGATCTGCAACCGCTCAGGCAACTCGCCGCTGCCGGTGCGGATACAGCCCGACGCCACGTACTCGCAACCACGGGCGGTCTGGCGAACCACACCGTAGCCGGTAATGCGCGAGCCGGGGTCGATACCAAGAATCAGAGTCATAGGGCCCGTTTTTAAAAGCATGCATGTGTGCAAACTGTACCGGCCCTTTCGCGGGTAAACCCGCTCCCACAGCGACTGCACCAGCTTCGGATTGAGTGCAGTAACTGTGGGAGCGGGTTTACCCGCGAAAGGGCCGGTACAAGCGCCGACAAATTCAAAGCTCCGGCATTGATCGCCAGAACACCTTAGCCGAGTTTTTCCATGATCTCGTCAGAGATCTGCGCATTGGAGTAGACGTTCTGCACGTCGTCCAGGTCTTCAAGCATATCGATCAGCTTGAGCACCTTCTCGGCGCCCTCCTGGTCCAGCTCCGCGCTGGTGGTCGGCTGCATGACGATTTCCGCGTCGGCGGCCTTGAAGCCCGCCTCTTCCAGCGCGTTACGCACGGCATAGAAGCTGTTGAACGAGGTGAAAACGTCGAACGAACCGTCGTCGTGGGCCACCACGTCGTCGGCATCGGCCTCCATTGCAGCTTCCATCAGGGCATCTTCGTCGATACCCGCAGCGAAGCTGATCTGGCCCTTGCGCTCGAACAGGTAGGCGACCGAGCCGTCGGTGCCGAGGTTGCCGCCACACTTGGTGAAGGCATGGCGCACGGCGGCGGCAGTCCGGTTGCGGTTGTCAGTCATGGCCTCGACCATGATCGCCACGCCACCCGGGCCGTACCCTTCGTAGCTGAGCTCTTCGACGTTGTCGCTTTCGTTGGTGCCGGCACCACGGGCCACGGCGCGATCGATGATGTCGCGGCTCATGTTGGCGCCCAGGGCCTTGTCCAACGCCAGGCGCAGCCGCGGGTTGGAGCCCGGGTCGGCACCGCCTTGCTTGGCAGCGACGGTCAGCTCACGGATCCACTTGGTGAAGATCTTGCCTCTCTTGGCATCCTGGCGCTCTTTGCGGTGCTTGATGTTCGCCCACTTGGAATGACCAGCCATAACGACTCCGAATCCTTGAAACAGAAACAGGTTCCGCCCCGAAGGGCGGAACGTGGGAATACTGCGCCGAAGCGCCGGGGCGCACCCGCCGGGATGCGCCCGGGGCCGATTACTCGACCTTGGTCTGCTCGCGCAGACGGATGTGCAGCTCGCGCAGGGCCTTGGCGTCGACCATGCCAGGCGCCTGGGTCATGACGCACGCGGCGCTCTGGGTTTTCGGGAAGGCGATCACTTCACGGATCGACTGGGCGCCGGTCATCAGCATGACCAGGCGATCCAGACCGAAGGCCAGGCCACCGTGAGGCGGTGCACCGAACTTCAGGGCATCGAGCAGGAAGCCGAACTTCTCTTCCTGTTCCGCAGCTTCGATGCCCAGCAGGCGGAACACCGCTTGCTGCATCTCCTTGCGATGGATACGGATCGAACCGCCACCCAGCTCGGTACCGTTCAGCACCATGTCGTAGGCACGGGACAGCGCGGTAGCCGGGTTGGCCTCGAGCTCTTCCGGGGTGCACTTCGGCGCGGTGAACGGGTGGTGCAGCGCGGTGAAGCTGCCGTCTTCGTTCTCTTCGAACATTGGGAAGTCGACGACCCACATCGGCGCCCACTCGCAGGTCAGCAGCTCGAAGTCGTGACCCAGGCGGATACGCAGCGCGCCCAGGGCTTCGCTGACGACCTTGAACTTGTCGGCACCGAAGAACACGATGTCACCGTCGACGGCGCCCACGCGGTCGAGGATGTTGTTGAGGTTGGCCTCAGGGATGTTCTTGACGATCGGCGACTGCAGGCCTTCGACGCCCTTGGCGCGCTCGTTGACCTTGATGTAGGCCAGGCCCTTGGCACCGTAGATGCCGACGAACTTGGTGTACTCGTCGATCTTGCTGCGCGGCATGCTGGCGCCGCCTGGCAGGCGCAGTGCGGTGACGCGGCACTTCGGATCGTTGGCCGGGCCGGCGAAGACCTTGAACTCGACATCCTTCAGCTGGTCGGCAACGTCGACCAGCTCCAGCGGGATACGCAGGTCAGGCTTGTCGGAACCGTAGCGGCGCATGGCCTCTTCGAAGGTCATGTGCGGGAATTCGCCGAACTCCAGATCCAGCACTTCCTTGAACAGCTTGCGGATCATGCTCTCGGTGAGGCCCATGATCTCGGCTTCGTCGAGGAAGCTGGTCTCGATGTCGATCTGGGTGAATTCCGGCTGGCGGTCAGCACGCAGGTCTTCGTCGCGGAAGCACTTGGCGATCTGGTAGTAGCGGTCGAAACCGGCAACCATCAGCAGCTGCTTGAACAGCTGAGGCGACTGCGGCAAGGCAAAGAAGCTGCCTGCATGGGTGCGGCTCGGCACCAGGTAGTCACGTGCGCCTTCCGGCGTGGCACGGGTGAGGATCGGGGTTTCGACGTCGAGGAAGCCGTTTTCATCGAGGAACCGACGGATGCTGCTGGTGATGCGCGAACGCAGGCGCAGCTTGTCGGCCATTTCCGGGCGACGCAGGTCGATGAAGCGGTAGCGCAGGCGGGTTTCCTCGCCGACGTCGGAGTATTCGTTCAGCGGGAACGGCGGCGTTTCCGCTTCGTTGAGCACGTTCAGCTGGTAGCCGAGGATCTCGATCGCACCGGACGCCATGTTGGCGTTCACTGCGCCTTCCGGGCGCTTGCGCACCTTGCCGGTGATCTGCACGACGTACTCGCTGCGCACGCGGTCGGCGGCGGCGAAGGTTTCGGCGCGATCCGGGTCGAACACGACCTGGGCCATGCCCTCGCGGTCACGGATGTCGAGGAAGATCACCCCGCCGTGGTCCCGGCGACGATGGACCCAGCCGCAAAGGGTGACTTCCTGGCCGTCCAGGCTCTCGTTCAGTTGGCCGCAATAATGGCTGCGCATCATGATGGTGGTTTCGCTTCTCGTGATTCGTGTATTCGGTGGAGGCCTTGGCCGCCCGGAGGGCTAATACTGCAAGACCCGGCTACTGCAATTCAACTCAGTCGGCCTTGTCGCCGCCTGCCAGGTTCTTTTTTGCCCCGGTCTTGAAGTCGGTTTCGTACCAGCCGTTGCCACTCAGGCGGAAGCCGGGGACCGACAGCAGTTTCTTCAATGCCGGCGCCTGACACGCCGGGCAATCGGTCAGCGGCGCGGCGCTGATCTTCTGCAACACCTCCATCCGGTGATCGCAGGAAGCACATTGATAGTCATAAAGGGGCATGAACGTCTCTCGTCAACCACAACGCTGGCTGCCGGGGCAGCAAAAAGCGGGATTATATATGGTTAACCGACACTGCGCAGCCCGCCGGGCGATCAGTGTGCACTCGGCGGGTCACGCAGCCAGGCGACACAAATCACCCGGATCAGCCCGCTGAAGTTGCGCACCCCACCCTGACGCAGGTGCACTTCACGGTCGACATAAGACAGCACGGCGCTGACCGAGCACTGGTTCGCCGCGGCAATCTGCTCGAGGATACCCCAATACACCGCTTCCAGGCGCAGGCACGTGGAAAAACCGTTCAACCGCACCGAACGCGATACCGGCTGCGTCTGCAACATGTCGAAATCGGCCTTGAACGGATCGATGCACTGCTTGCCAGGCCAATGCCCCAACTTCACCGCACGCTTGACTGCTTGCATCGCACCACCTCCTCAGTTCATCAACTGGGGCTCAATGAAGCGCAGAGCGAGGCGCGCAAAGCAGCGGCAAAACCTTCCCGCACAAGCGAAAAGGCCCGGCTGGAATGGATTCAGCCGGGCCTCCTGACAAGTCCTACACGATTAGCCGATTATTTACCGTCGAGCAACACCCGCAGCATCCAGGCGGTCTTTTCATGCACCTGCATGCGCTGGGTCAGCAGGTCGGCGGTTGGTTCGTCGCTGACTTTGTCCACCACCGGGAAGATGCTGCGCGCAGTGCGCACCACGGCTTCTTGCCCCTGCACCAGCTGACGGATCATTTCATCGGCAGGCGGCACACCCTCCTCCTCCTTGATCGAGGAGTGCCGTGCGTAGAAGGCGTACGATCCTGGCGCCGGGAAGCCCAGTGCACGGATCCGCTCGGCGATCGAGTCGACCGCCAGCGCCAGTTCGTTGTACTGCTCCTCGAACATCAGGTGCAGGGTGCGGAACGATGGGCCGGTGACGTTCCAGTGGAAGTTATGGGTTTTCAGGTACAGCACGTAGGTATCCGACAACAGGCGGGAAAGCCCATCGACGATGGACTTGCGATCTTCTTCACTGATACCGATATCGATTGCCATGAAGTTCCCCTTTCCATAAGGCTTGATGATCAAGCAGGTACTACACACTGTATCAATGCCTGGCGCAAGGCGCCCATGACACAGGGCAAACCATCGGTGCCAGCCGCTGCGGTTTGAGAAGCCCTCGCCTTTGCTGTTAAATAGGCACGGTGCAACCCGTGCGGACTGTCATTGCCGGGTGCATAGGCTGGCCTTCGCGTGTTCGCGCTTTACACCTCATGCGCACCGTGCCGCCAGCTCTTCCTGTGATCGGCCTTATCAACTGTGAGCCAACCCATGTTCAAGATCGTCCATCTGGTGACGGGCGTTGCGGCTTTGCTGCTATCGCTCATGCCCAGCCTCAAACCCGACGCAACACCCTTCCTGCAGCAACCCGACGCGGTCTATCTAACCCTGCTGGGCCTGCTCAACCTGCTGCTGGCCCCGGTCGTGCCACTGTATTACCGCGGTGCGCGACAACAGCTGCAATACCTGGCCTGCGCCCTGCTGGTGGTGGCCGTGATCCTGCAGACCCTGACCCTGCTAGCACGCCCGGAAATGGGCAACCTGGCGGCGCTGGTCTGCGCCGCGCTGGCTGTCGCCATGCACCTGGTGGCTGGCTTCGCCCGCAGCAGCAAGAAAGCACGTGCCAGCCAAGGTGCACCGCTGGAAGCCGGCAAGCGTGATACCGGCACCGTGAAGTGGTTCAACACCTCCAAGGGCTTCGGGTTCATTTCCCGCGACTCGGGCGACGACATCTTCGTCCACTTCCGCGCGATCCGCGGCGAGGGTCACCGCATCCTGGTCGAAGGCCAACGCGTGGAGTTCTCGGTGATGCACCGCGACAAAGGCCTGCAGGCTGAAGACGTGGTCGCGGTAAACCGCCGCTGAGCCCGCACCGCCCTGGGGCAAGCCCAGGGCGGCCACTCATCAATAGTGAGGTGGCGGCGCCTCTTCCCCTTCACTGCCAATCCGGCCGACCATCTCTTCATAACGCTTGATCAGCTCGGCCATCTGCAGCTGCAGACGCTCGATGACCCGCCCCTGCTCGACCACCACATCATTCAGCGCCTGGATCGTATCGTCCTGGAACGCCTGACGGGTTTCCAGCTCAATGATGCGCAACTCCGCCGACATGTCAGGCCTCCTGATAATCGTGGGTCAGCAGCGCACGCAGGCGCTGACGAATGGCGTCCACCTGTTCCGCTGCATACCCGGCAGCCGGCACCTTGCCCCAGACCGGCGCAGGCCAGGCTGGATCGCCGTGACGGCGAACGATCACGTGCATGTGCATCTGGCTGACCACGTTACCCAAGGTGGCCACGTTCATCTTGTCGGCCGCGAACGCGTGCTTGAGCGTTTCGGCCAAGTAGGTGGTTTCTTTCCACAGCTGCGCCTGGTCTTCCTTGCTGAGGTCGAACAACTCGCTTACCCCCTCCCGCCTGGGCACCAGGATGAACCACGGGTAATTGGCATCTTTGCTCAGCAGCAGGCGGCACAGCGGAAAGTCACCCAGCACCAGGGAATCCTGCTGCAAACGCGAATCCATATCAAACACGATCTTCCTCCAAACAATAACCCGATGCGTCAAGGATACTCTGCTTCGTCCCGTCCCGGCATGCTGCCAGACCTATGAATGCACGCTTTAAGCCCATGAATCCTCACGCCTTGCACAACCGCGGTAACACAGCGCTACTTTTCGCACCAAAATGAGGCCAACAAAGTGTGCGGCACTACGCTTCTACCCACATCAACCACTCAGGATCAACAGTTGCCGGTAACACATTGACTTTTATGGCAGCTTTTTCTTTCAGCCTGCCGAATGAAGCCGGCGCAACGCCAGGCAACGTCCGCCCCCGTAATTGCGGCCCTTTCCGACCTTTGGCGGCCGGTTCTGTGAAAATTTCATGAACCGTTGTTAATGTTGAGCATGCTTGTTGCATTCTCTTCACGCCAAGTCGGCACGACACCTGCATCAACCAGGTGACGCGACAAATAACAACAGCGAGATGGGGCACACCAGGGAGTTTCCCAGCCAGAGTCTGTAGTTACAGAATTCTTACGGCGATGAAACAGCGCTGGCGTTGTACGAACCGGTTAATCGGGGCGTGATTTGCGACATGGAAATACCTGAAAGCGACATGGCCATAAAGTTCCCGAAAGGATGAATTTTGCCATATCGCCAAGAACAGTCAGCGTGCTATACATTTCCGCCGACATAACAAGAAAGAGCTGTTCCATATAACTAAAAGACTTGGACGCAGCGGTACTCTTCCTAAAAACCAAAGGAGCAAATCACGATGCGCGTGATGAAGTGGAGCATGATCGCCCTGGCCGTTGCGGCAGGGACCTCGCAGATGGCAGTGGCTTCGTCCCAGGACGAGTCCAAGGGTTTCCTCGAAGACAGCAAGCTGAACGTCAAGACTCGCATGCTGTACTTCAGCCGCGACTTCCGTAACAACGACAGCGGCCCAAGCCGCGTCGAAGAAACCGGCCTCGGGTTCCTCGGCACATACGAGTCGGGCTTCACCCAAGGCGCGATCGGTGTGGGCGTCGATGCAATCGGCATGCTCGGTCTGAAACTGGACAGCGGCAAGGGCCGCGCAGGTACCGGCCTGTTCCCGGTTGGTTCCGACGGCCGAGCGCAAGACGACTATTCCAAGGGCGGCGCCGCAGTCAAATTCCGCATCTCCGACACCGTACTGAAAGTAGGTGACCAGTTCACCGCGCTGCCTGTGTTCGCCACCGACGACAGCCGCCTGCTGCCGGAAATGGCCGAAGGCGCCCTGATCACCAGCAACGAAATCAAGGGCCTGACCCTGAACGCGGGTCGTTTCACCGCACTTGACGCCCAGGCCGAGACCAACCACGACAGCCTGCACCTGACAAAGGCTGACGTTGTTGGTGGCACCTACGCCTTCACCGACAACCTGTCGACCAGCCTTTACTACTCCAAGGTCGAAGACTACTGGCGCAAGTACTACGCCAACGTCAACTGGGCGCTGCCAATCTCCGACAAGCAGGGCCTGGTGTTCGACTTCAACATCTATGACACCAAGAGTGATGGCTCGGCCAAATACAGGGCCTTCGATGGCGACAAACTGGACAACCGTGCATTCAGCCTGTCCGGCGCCTACAACATCGGCGCCCACACCTTCACCCTGGCTTACCAGAAAGTCTCCGGCGACGGTGACTACGGCTACGGTGTAGACGGCGGCGGCACCATCTTCCTGGCCAACTCCGTTGCCCGTTCCGACTTCAACGCCGAAGACGAGAAATCCTGGCAGGCTCGCTACGACCTGAACTTCGCCGAATTCGGTATCCCGGGCCTGACCTTCATGACCCGTTATGTACGTGGTACCGGCGCCAACGTGGACGGCACCAGCAACGGCTCGGAATGGGAACGCGACGTAGACGTCAAGTACGTCCTGCAGGAAGGCCCGGCCAAAGACCTGAGCTTCCGCGTTCGTCAGGCCACCTACCGCTCCAGCGATGGCGTCTACTACGGTTCGAGCTCGATCGACGAACTGCGCCTGATCGTCGAGTACCCGCTGAGCATCCTGTAAGCCTGGCTTATAGTGCCCAGCACCTGAAAAAGCCCGGCACACTTGCCGGGCTTTTTCTTGGCTGACAACGGCCACGCCCTGGGGCATTCTGTACGCCTTCGTTTCGCCCCCGTACAATGCGGGGCTATTTCAACGTCTTAGGCAATCGACACGGCTAACCATGCGCACCAGTCAATATTTGCTCGCCACTCAAAAAGAAACCCCTGCCGACGCAGTGGTCATCAGCCATCAGCTCATGCTGCGTGCCGGCATGATCCGCAAACTGGCCTCCGGCCTGTACACCTGGCTGCCGATGGGCCTGCGGGTGATGCGCAAGGTCGAAAACGTTGTACGCGAGGAAATGAACGCTGCCGGCGCCCTGGAAGTGTTGATGCCCAGCATCCAGCCTGCCGAACTGTGGCAGGAATCCGGCCGCTGGGAACAGTACGGTCCTGAGCTGCTGCGCCTGAAGGACCGCCATCAGCGCGAGTTCTGCGTCGGCCCGACCCATGAAGAAGTGATTACCGATCTGGCCCGCAACGAGCTGTCCAGCTATAAACAGCTGCCGCTCAACATGTACCAGATCCAGACCAAGTTCCGTGACGAGATTCGCCCACGCTTCGGCCTGATGCGCGGCCGCGAATTCATCATGAAGGATGCCTACTCCTTCCATGCCGACCAGGCTTCCCTGCAGGAAACCTACGACCGCATGCACCAGGCGTACACCAACGTGTTCACCCGCCTGGGCCTGGACTTCCGCCCAGTGCAGGCCGACACCGGCTCCATTGGTGGCAGCTACTCGCACGAATTCCACGTCCTGGCCGAGTCGGGCGAGGACGACGTGATCTTCAGCGACAGCTCCGATTACGCCGCCAACATCGAGAAGGCCGAGGCCATCCCGCGTGAAACCGTGCGCCCTGCGCCTGCCGAGGAGCTGCGCCTGGTCGATACCCCGGATGCCAAGACCATTGCCCAACTGGTGGAAAACCACGGCCTGCCGATCGAAAAGACCGTCAAGACCCTGATCGTGCGCGGCGCCGAGGAAGGCAAGCTGGTCGCCCTGATCGTCCGTGGCGACCACGAGCTCAACGAAATCAAGGCCGCCAAGCTGGAGCAGGTTGCCGACCCACTGGTCATGGCCACCGACGCCGAACTGCGCGAGGCCATCGGTGCCGGCGCCGGTTCGCTCGGCCCGCTGAACCTGCCGCTGGAAATCGTGATCGACCGCTCGGTCGCCCTGATGAGCGACTTCGCCATCGGCGCCAACATCGACGACAAGCACTACTTCGGCGTGAACTGGGAGCGTGACCTGCCGGTTCCACAAGTCGCCGACCTGCGCAATGTCGTCGAAGGTGACCCAAGCCCGGACGGCCAGGGCACCCTGGTCATCAAGCGCGGCATCGAAGTCGGCCATATCTTCCAGCTCGGCACCAAGTACAGCGAGGCGCTCAAGTGCCAGGTGCTGGGTGAAAACGGCAAGCCGGTGACCCTGTCCATGGGCTGCTACGGCATTGGCGTGTCCCGCGTGGTCGCCGCCGCCATCGAGCAGAGCTACGACGACAAAGGCATCATCTGGAACGACGCCCTGGCACCATTCCAGATCGCCCTGGTACCCCTGCGTTACGAAACCGAGGTAGTCCGTGAGGCAACCGACAAGCTGTACGCCGAACTGACTGCAGCCGGCTACGAGGTGCTGCTGGACGACCGCGACAAGAAGACCAGCCCCGGCATCAAGTTCGCCGACATGGAGCTGATCGGCATTCCGCACCGCATCGTCGTCAGCGATCGCGGCCTGGCCGACTGCAACCTGGAGTACAAGCACCGCACCGAGTCGGAAGCCCAACAGCTGCCGCTCAATGAAGTGCTGACCTTCCTGCAGGCCCGCGTTCGCCGCTGATAACCAATGCACGAGTAATCATGTCCAAGCGAAGTACCTTTACCCTGGGGGGCGCCGCATTGTGCGGCGCCTTGCTCGCCAGCGGTTGCGCCAACCAGATGTCCCAGCGCAGCGATCATGAGGAGCGCGTCGAGCGTAAGCTGCTCGAACACACCTTGCAGATCGATGTCGGCGAGCCGAAGGTGATGGAGCTTCCGCAACGGCGTGTGCGCATCCACGAGCAGAAGCGTTTCGAGGTCACCGAATACGAGGTCACCCGCCGTTACGACCGCTACACCCCATACCAACCGTGGCGGGAGATCTACGAGATCCCGCTGGGCGCGGTAGCCGTGGTGGCCGGTATCGGGGCTAACATGGTCAACGTGTTTACCCTTGGCAACCTGCCACAGAGCGTCACCCACGACTGGTTCAGCTATGGCGTGGATGGCCTCAATCCGTTCATGAACACGCCGTCCAATGGCCGTGCTCAGCAGAACCTGGCGGGCATCAGCGAAGTGCAGAAGGACAAGCGCGAGGAGTTCACCAGCGTGCCCTGGAGCGAGCGGCTGGTTGAAGTCAAGGCAGGCAAGATGACCCACGAACTGACTACCGACAGGAATGGCGTCTTGCGCCTGAACCTGCTCGACAGCCCGTTCTCGGAACAGCACCTGAACCACGTCGGCACCTTGCACCTGCAAGCGGTGGACGAGGACAACGCGGTGCGTGGTGATGCCAGCCTGCTGGTCAGCGCCACCTTGCGCAACAAGCTGCGAGAAGCCCATGAGCTGATCTTCGATGACCTCGAGGATGACGATGTGGGCCAATGGGTGCACCGGGTCAAGCGCTTGTCCGAGCTGGGCCTGGAAGAGGAAGCCAGCGAGATGGAGCAGAGCCTGATCGAGCTGACACGCAACGATCCGGAGCTGCAACAGGAATTCCTGTCGGCACTGACCAAGGCCACCGGCCGATTGGTCGCTGATCCCGGCCTGTAGGAGCGAGCGTGCTCGCGAAGGGCCGCAAAACGCGGCCCTTACTACTCAGAGGTAAACAGCTCCAGCTGTTCATGCGCCCCGCGCAGGTCCCTCAGCCTCACACCCACCCCCAGCAAGCGCACCGGCTTGCCACCCCGGGCGAACGCCTGGCGTAGCAGCTGACGGTAGCTTTCCAGGTCCCTGCCCGCCCCTGCCTGCTCCATTGTCGTCTGGCTGAAGTCATGGAACTTGACCTTGACGAACGGCTTGTCCGGGCGGTAACTGCTGTCCATCCGGGCAATCCTCTGATTGAGGCTTTCAAGCAGGTCTGGCAACCGTTCCAGGCAACTGGCCAGGTCTGGCAGGTCGTTGTCATAGGTGTTTTCCACACTGACCGACTGCCGGCGGCTATCGTTGTGAACCGCACGCTCGTCGATCCCTCGCGCCAACCCCCAGAGCCGCTCGCCAAAACTGCCGAATTCACGCGCCAACGCCAGCCGCGACCATTCACGCAAATCAAGGCAGGTGTCGATACCCAGACGGTTCAACTTGTCGGCGGTCACTTTGCCCACGCCATGCAACTTGGCCACCGGCAATGCCGCCACAAAAGCCTCGACCTGCTCCGGGGTAATCACGAAGATGCCGTTGGGCTTGCGCCAATCGCTGGCGATCTTGGCCAGGAACTTGTTCGGTGCCACCCCCGCAGATACCGTGATATGCAAGGTGCGGGCGACCCGCCGGCGAATGTCCTCGGCGATTCGCGTCGCGCTTCCGGCATACCACTGGCTGTCACTGACATCCAGATACGCCTCATCCAGCGACAACGGCTCGATCAGCTCGGTGTAGTCACGAAAGATGGCGTGAATCTCCCGCGATGCCTCCCGGTAAGCGTCGAAGCGCGGCTTGACGATTTCCAGGTCCGGGCAAAGCTTGAGGGCATGCCGGGACGACATGGCTGAACGCACGCCATAGGCACGTGCCTCATAATTGCAGGTGGCGATCACTCCGCGACGGTCAGGGGACCCCCCTACTGCCATGGGGCGACCGGCCAAGCGCGGGTCGTCACGCATCTCGATGGCGGCGTAAAAACAATCGCAGTCGATATGGATGATCTTGCGCAAAGACATTGATGACGGCCACCACTGTAAATTCATACAGATAGTAGCGCATGCCGCTGACGGTGAGACAGCCTGCTTCGATAATCGGCTCGCAAGGCCCGTCGCGCCTGAGCCGCAGCCAGGGTTAAACGCTAAGAGATTGAACGAAAAAGGGTTTTCTATAATGTTGCTTGACACGGGCGAAGAAACCCGTAGAATTCGGTCTCACAGGCGCGGGATGGAGCAGCCTGGTAGCTCGTCGGGCTCATAACCCGAAGGTCGTCGGTTCAAATCCGGCTCCCGCAACCAGATTCGAGAAAAGGCCACTGTTAACGCAGTGGCCTTTTTCTTTTGCCTCGATTTTAATCGGCGAAGGAAAATTCAAGATAAATCAATAAGTAGCGCTTGACATCAGGTGCTTACGCTGTAGAATTCGATCCCACAGGCGCGGGATGGAGCAGCCTGGTAGCTCGTCGGGCTCATAACCCGAAGGTCGTCGGTTCAAATCCGGCTCCCGCAACCAGATTCGAGAAAAGGCCACTGTTAACGCAGTGGCCTTTTTCTTTGCCTTAGAAATTGACACTTGACTTAGGCGTCCAACTCTATAGAATGCGCCCCTCTGACGCGGGATGGAGCAGCCTGGTAGCTCGTCGGGCTCATAACCCGAAGGTCGTCGGTTCAAATCCGGCTCCCGCAACCATATTCGTCAGAACAAACCCCGCCTGTGTAAAAGCAGCGCGGGGTTTGTTGCATTTCGTCGCCTGTTAAATCCTTGAACTTCACCAAACCCGCCCGTTTGAGCTGTCGACATGAGGATGAACTATCTTTAACGCTGCCGGACGACTGAAAGTAACGTTGCCCGGAGTAATATCTGGATACGTTTACCAAAGGGACTTTCACTTGGCCGCTGCACATCCCCTCCTCGCGCACCTCGCCCGAGGCATTTCATGACATCGCACACTCCCGAACCCCAGGTGCCGCTCGCTTCGGCACTGCCGACTGCTGCCCAGCGCCTGCCTTGGCTTGAGCGCATGAGCCGCTACCGCCAGCCGATTGGCCTGGGCGTGACCTTGCTGCTGTTTGCCATGGCGCTGATCGCCTGTCGGCATCTGTTGAGTGAACTGGACATCTACGCCCTGCACGATGCCATGCTCGACGTGCCGGCAAAGTCGTTGATCGGCGCCGTGCTGGCGACGGTGGCAGGTTTCGTGATCCTGCTGGGCTACGAGTGGTCGGCCAGCCGTTACGCGGCCGTCAAGCTGCCTGCGCGTTCCCTGGTAATGGGTGGTTTCAGCGCCTTCGCCATCGGCAACGCGATCGGCCTGTCGATGCTCTCGGGTGGCTCGGTGCGTTACCGCCTGTATGCACGCCAGGGCCTGGGCGCCGCCGAAGTCGCACGCATGACTGTGTTCGCCAGCCTGTCCCTGGGGTGCGCTCTGCCACCGCTGGCGGCGCTGGCGACCTTGAGCAACCTGCCGGCAGCGGCTACCGCCCTGCGCTTGCCTTCGACAGTACTGGCCGGCATCGCCATTGCCGTCCTGGCGCTCACCGCGGTGCTGGTGATCGGGCTGTATCGGCGCCGCCTGCCAGAACAGCCGCTGGCTGATAACCTGCTGGTCCAGTTGGGCCGTCGCACCCTGCGCCTGCCCGGTGGCCGCCTGGCGGCCCTGCAATTGCTGATCACCGCACTGGACGTGGCTGCTGCCGCCACGGTGCTGTACTTGCTGCTGCCACAAGCCCCACCCTTCGGTGCCTTCGTGCTGGTTTACCTGCTGGCCCTGGCGGCTGGCGTGCTCAGCCATGTACCGGGTGGTGTCGGGGTGTTCGAAGCCATCCTGCTCGCCGCCTTCGCCGACCAGCTTGGCGCTGCCCCCCTGGCTGCCGCCCTGCTCCTGTACCGACTGATCTACGTGGTGCTGCCGCTTCTGCTGGCCTGTGCCCTGCTGCTGGCCAACGAAGCACGCCGCCTGCTTTTTGCCCAGCAAGCGATCAAGGCGGCCTCGGGCCTCGGCGCACCGATCCTGGCGATTCTGGTGTTCCTGTCGGGCGTGGTGCTGCTGTTCTCCGGCGCCACGCCGGAAATCGACACACGCCTGGAGCACATGGGCTTCCTCGTGCCTCACCGGCTGATCGACGCCTCGCACTTCGGCGCCAGCCTGATTGGCGTGCTGTGCCTGCTGCTGGCCCAAGGCCTGCGTCGGCGCCTGTCTGCCGCCTGGCTGCTGACCACCGTTTTGCTGCTGGTGGGCGCACTGCTGTCGATCCTCAAAGGCTTCGACTGGGAAGAAGCCAGCCTGCTGACCCTGACCGCCGCACTGCTGGCCGTTTTCCGCCGTTCGTTCTACCGACCGAGCCGGCTGCTCGAACTGCCGTTCTCGCCGGTGTACCTGGTGGCCAGCGCCTGCGTGGTCGGTGCATCGGTGTGGCTGCTGCTGTTTGCCTACCAGGATGTCCCCTATACCCACAAGCTGTGGTGGCAGTTCACCCTCGACGCCGACGCCCCACGTGGCCTGCGTGCTGCCCTGGGCAGTGCGGTGCTGCTGGTGATCGTCGCCCTGACCTGGCTGCTGCGCACCGCTCGTCCGGTCATTCATTTGCCTGACGAAGTCGAGCTACAGCGCGCCAACCGCATCCTGCTCGCCTCCGACCAGCCCGACGGTGGCCTGGCATTGACCGGCGACAAGGCCTTGCTGTTCCACCCCAGCGACACTGCCTTCCTCATGTATGCCCGTCGCGGTCGCAGCCTAGTGGCGCTGTACGACCCGATCGGCCCCGCCCAGGAACGCGCCGAGATGATCTGGCAGTTCAGAGACCTGTGCGACCTGCACCACGCCCGCCCGGTGTTCTACCAGGTGCGCGCGGAGAACCTGCCGTTCTACATGGACATCGGCCTGACTGCCCTGAAGCTGGGCGAGGAAGCGCGGGTTGACCTGCGCCGCTTCGACCTCGAAGCCAAGGGCAAGGAAATGAAAGACCTGCGCTACACCTGGAACCGTGGCGGCCGGGATGGCCTGAGCCTGGAGATCCACGAACCTGGCCAGGCTCCGCTGGCCGAGCTCAAGGAAATTTCCGACGCCTGGCTCGGCGGCAAGAACGTGCGCGAGAAGGGCTTCTCGCTGGGGCGCTTCAGCCCCGAGTACCTGCAGCACTTCCGTATCGCCCTGATTCGTTTCCAGGGCCGGCCGGTGGCCTTCGCCAACCTGCTGGAAACCCACAGCAACGAATTGGCCAGCCTCGACCTGATGCGCGCTCACCCCGAGGC
Source organism: Pseudomonas sp. NPDC086566 (assembly GCF_050280885.1). Taxonomy (NCBI): domain Bacteria; kingdom Pseudomonadati; phylum Pseudomonadota; class Gammaproteobacteria; order Pseudomonadales; family Pseudomonadaceae; genus Pseudomonas; species Pseudomonas sp. NPDC086566. The sequence continues at coordinate 63,415 of NZ_JBNNWD010000007.1, read as the reverse complement.
GCCGAAGCTGACCATGGAATTCATGATGATCGGCTTGATCCTGCATTACAAAAGCCATGACTACGGCCGGTTCAGCCTGGGCATGGTCCCGCTTTCCGGCCTACAGCCACGCCGCGGTGCACCCTTGACCCAACGCCTGGGCTCGATGGTGTTCCGCCGTGGCGAACAGCTCTACAACTTCCAGGGCCTGCGGCGCTTCAAGGACAAGTTCCAGCCGGACTGGGAACCTCGTTACATGGCCGTACCAGCCGGGCTCGACCCACTGGTAGCACTGGCCGATACTGCCGCCCTGATTGCCGGCGGCCTGACTGGATTGGTGAAACGCTGATGATCCGACGCTATTGGCTGTACGTACTGATTCCCTTGTTGCTGGCCGCCCTGGCTGGCGCTGCGGGCTTTTGGCTGTGGGCCCGCCCTGCCCCCGAGGCACGGCTGGAGCAGCTGACCCTGAATGACACCAGCATCATCCGCGTCACCCCGGGCGTGCATGCCAAGGCGAGAGTCGCCATCGGCGTGCCCCAGGACCAGGCCCTGAGCGACAAGCAGTTGCTGGACCTGAGCCAGGCTGGCGAGGCGCAGCTGGTTCAGGTGATCCTGCCGCCGAACGACTGCGCCAGGCAGCAACAGGCCATGGACCAGGCGCTGACCCAGCTGTCCGACAAACCGACCCTGGTCGCCGGCATCGGCCCAGGGGCGGCCCAGGCATGGCGCTGGCTGGCCACCCAGAGTGACGACAAGGCACGGGCCATCTCGGTCGACTTCACTCTGGAACAGCCAGGCTGCAAGGTCGAGCTGCCGAAGTCGGCCGCCCACGGCCACTGGAACGTCGCCTGGAACGACAACCCGGACGACGCCAGTGCCGCCTTCGTGCGCGACCAGGCCAACGCTGAAACCAGCATCAGCGACTATGACATTCACCTGCCACAGGTACTCAAGGCCCAGCTGACCCAGGCCTTGGTTGGCCGAGACGGCAACGCCCTGGCCATCCCGGTGGTGGAAGTCCCGGCCGGGCAAACCACCGACACCGTGACCCTGTTCCTGTCCGGTGACGGCGGCTGGCGCGACCTGGACCGCGACGTGGCCGGCGAGATGGCCAAGCTGGGCTACCCGGTGGTCGGTATCGACACCTTGCGCTATTACTGGCAACACAAGACCCCGGAGCAAAGCGCCGCCGACCTGTCCGAACTGATGCAGCACTACCGCCAGAAATGGGGCACCAAGCGTTTCGTGCTGACCGGTTACTCGTTCGGTGCAGACGTGCTGCCGGCCATCTACAACCGCCTGCCAGCCGAAGATCAGCAGCGTATCGACGCCGTCGTGCTGCTGGCGTTCGCCCGTAGCGGCAGTTTCGAGATCGAAGTCGAAGGCTGGTTGGGCAAGGAAGGCCAGGAAGCGCCTACCGGGCCGGAAATGGCCAAGCTGCCGGCGTCCAAGGTGGTGTGCGTGTACGGCGTGGAAGAGACCGACGAAAGCGGTTGCACCGACAAGACCGCGGTGGGCGAGCGGATGAAACTGCCCGGCGGCCACCACTTCGACGAGAACTACCCGGCGCTGGCCAAGCGCCTGATCGACGAGATCGAGACCCGTCAGGGCAAGTCCAGCGTCGCTGCTCAGAACTGACAAAAATCTAGGGCCGCTTAGCGGCCCCAATACGTTAAATCTCGACCTGGGTACCCAGCTCGATCACCCGGTTCAGCGGCAAGTTGAAGAAGCGCAAGTTACCGTTGGCATTCTTCAGCAGGAACGCAAACAGGTTGCCCCGCCAGCGCGACATCCCTTCCAGACGCGACGCAATGACCGTTTCCCGGCTGAGGAAATAGGTGGTGCGCATCGGGCTGAAGTCCAATTCGTCCAGGTGACACAGTTTCAAGGCGGCCGGCACGTCTGGCTCGTCCATGAAGCCAAAGTGCAGCAGCACACGGAAGAAGCCGTCACCATAGGCCTCGACCTCGAAACGCTCGTGTTCCGGCACCCGCGGACGGTCCTCACTGACCACGGTCAGCAGCACCACCTGGCTGTGCAGCACCTGGTTGTGCAGCATGTTGTGCAGCAGCGCATGGGGCACCGCATCTGCCCGTGCCGTCAGGAACACCGCCGTGCCTTCGACCCGATGTGGCGGCTGTACACGGATACTGCTGATGAACACCGGCAGCGGCAGCCCGCCTTCATCGATACGCTCCACCAGGATCTGCTTGCCGCGCTTCCAGGTGCTCATCAACAGGTACAGCACGCAGCCTGCCAGCACCGGGAAGGCACCGCCCTGGACGATCTTCGGCACGTTGGCGGCGAAGAACAGGCCATCGACGAAGAGGAAGCCGACCAGGATCGGCACCGCCAGCACCGGTGGCCACTTCCACAACAGCAGCATCACCGCCGACACCAGGATAGTGGTCATCAGCATGGTGCCGGTGACGGCCACACCGTAAGCGGCCGCCAGGGCGCCGGAGGACTCGAAGCCGATCACCAGCAGCACCACACCGACCATCAAGGTCCAGTTCACCGCACCGATGTAGATCTGCCCCTGTTCGTCGCTGGACGTGTGCTGGATCTGCATGCGCGGGATATAGCCCAGCTGGATAGCCTGGCGGGTCAGGGAGAAGGCCCCGGAAATCACCGCCTGCGAGGCGATCACCGTGGCCATCGTCGCCAGGCCGACCATTGGCAGCAGCGCCCAGCCTGGCGCCAGCAGGTAGAACGGGTTGCGGGCGGCGTCGGGGTTCTGCAGCAAGATTGCGCCCTGGCCGAAGTAATTGAGCACCAGCGCTGGCAGCACCAGGGCAAACCAGGCGCGAGCGATCGGCTTGCGTCCGAAGTGGCCCATGTCGGCATAGAGTGCTTCGGCACCGGTCAGGGCCAGCACCACCGCGCCGAGAATGGCTACGCCCATCCCAGGGTGGACGATGAAGAAGTTGACCGCCCAGCCAGGGTTGAACGCCTTGAGCACTTCCGGGCTCTGGGAGATGCCATGCGCCCCCAGCACGGCCAGTGCCAGGAACCATACCACCATGATCGGGCCGAACAGCTTGCCGATCTTGTCGGTACCGTGCTTCTGCACCAGGAACAAGGCCACCAGCACCACCAGCGAAATGGGCACCACCCAGTGGTCGATACCTTCGAAGGCCAGGCCCATGCCCTCGACGGCGGACAGCACCGACACCGCGGGGGTGATCATGCTGTCGCCATAGAACAGCGAGGCGCCGATCAGGCCACAGATGACCATCAGCGACCGCAGCCGCGGATAAGCCGCCGTGGCCCGCCGCGCCAGGGCGGTCAAGGCCATGGTGCCGCCCTCACCCTGGTTGTCTGCGCGCAGGATGAACATCACGTACTTGAACGACACCACCCACAGCAGCGACCAGAGGATCAGCGAGAGAATCCCCAGTACGCCATCATGGTTGACCGGCACCCCGTAGCCGCCGGTAAAGACCTCTTTGAGGGTATACAACGGGCTGGTACCGATATCGCCGTATACCACCCCGACCGCTGCCACCAGCAACCCCAGTGACCGTGTCGTGCCTTGCTTCCCCGCGTGCCCGCCTTCGGCGTGACTGCTTGCCTGAACCATCGAACACTCCCGCAGATGGCCTTGAAGGCCGGTAGAATTCACGCCTGCGTCAGGGACATGCAATGCCCCGGCGCAATGGCGCGAAGCATAGCGCAGCGTTCGTCGCTTTTCTGCTGGTCACGCTCCCGGTTCAGGCAAACAGCCGGTAAGCACTAGAGATCCAGAGACTGCACCGGAATGCCTAACACAGCCGCAATCTTCTCGCGAGTGGCCTTGCGCGGCCGTTCAGCAGCCTCCTGCTGAGCATAGGCTGACTGCGAGATGCCCAGGCGCTGGGCAACTTCAGCCTGGGTCAGGTCCAGATGCCTGCGCCAGGCGGCGATGGCGGTCATGCCTTCCTTTACCATATAGCCAACGACTTCGTTGGGCACCAGGTCGTGCTGCGGGCGGTTGGCAATGTAGTCGGCATATGGCAACACCACGAAGGCGGGACGGCCATCTGCGCCGTGGATGATCTGTACGTTAGTAGGTGTGCTCATCGCGTTTCCTGACCTCCTCGATGTTGACGATTCTCACGCTGCCATCCCAGTCGAAAAGGATGCGGTAATTGCCGACCCTCAGACGGTAGCCATAGTGGTGGTTGGCCAATGCCTTCACACTCTGAACGTCCGGCATATAGACCAGCGCCTGGGCAGCATCGTAGATCTTTGGCTGATCGGCCTTGTTGATTTTCCTGAGCTGCTTCACTGCTTTGCGTGACCAGTTGATCGTATTCATTTCCACGCCGTTCTTATAAGAAAACTATAAGCCTTGAATAAGCTCAAGAGAAGGATTTACAGGCGGGGAAAAGAGTGACGAGTGGTCACATCGCATACAAGGGGAACCATTGCCGGGCTGTGTTTCCAGGTTTTGCCATGCACAGGCAGCCGCGACCACCGGCGTAGCGCAGCGTTCGTCGCTTTTCTGCTGGTCAAGCGACCGTGCGCTCGCTAGAATTGCGCACTTTTTGATCAGAGGCGCCAAAAGCGCCCGTCAAGATCGCCCCCTTCTGCTGCGGGCGAACTGCATTCAATACCGAGGTTAGTCATGTCCACCACTCCCGCCACCCCCAAGGTTGGTTTCGTCAGCCTGGGTTGCCCCAAGGCTCTGGTCGATTCCGAGCGCATCCTGACCCAGCTGCGCATGGAAGGCTATGAAGTCGTGCCCACCTACGAGGATGCCGATGTAGTGGTGGTCAACACCTGCGGCTTCATCGACAGCGCCAAGGCCGAGTCGCTTGAGGTGATCGGTGAAGCGATCAAGGAAAACGGCAAGGTCATCGTCACCGGCTGCATGGGTGTCGACGAAGGCAATATCCGTGACGTGCACCCAAGCGTGCTGTCGGTAACCGGCCCGCAGCAGTACGAGCAGGTGGTCAACGCCGTGCACGAAGTGGTGCCTCCCCGCCAGGACCACAACCCGCTGATTGACCTGGTGCCGCCGCAGGGCGTCAAGCTGACCCCGCGCCACTACGCCTACCTGAAGATTTCCGAGGGCTGCAACCACAGCTGCAGCTTCTGCATCATCCCGTCGATGCGCGGCAAGCTGGTCAGCCGACCGGTCGGTGAGGTGCTGAGCGAGGCCGAGCGCCTGGTCAAGGCCGGGGTCAAGGAAATCCTGGTGATTTCCCAGGACACCAGCGCCTACGGCGTCGATGTCAAATACAAGACCGACTTCTGGAACGGTCGCCCGGTCAAGACCCGCATGCTCGAACTGTGCGAAGCGCTGAGCAGCCTGGGTGCCTGGGTGCGCCTGCACTACGTCTACCCGTACCCGAATGTCGACGACGTGATTCCGTTGATGGCCGCAGGCAAGATCCTGCCGTACCTGGACATCCCGTTCCAGCACGCCAGCCCGAAAGTACTCAAGTCGATGAAGCGCCCAGCGTTCGAAGACCGGACCCTGGCACGCATCAAGAACTGGCGCGAACAATGCCCCGAGCTGGTGATCCGCTCGACTTTCATCGTCGGCTTCCCTGGCGAGACGGAGGAAGACTTCCAGTACCTGCTGGACTGGCTCACCGAAGCCCAGCTCGACCGCGTCGGCTGCTTCCAGTACTCGCCAGTCGAAGGCGCCCCGGCCAACGACCTGGGCCTGGAAGAAGTGCCGGATGACATCAAGCAGGACCGCTGGGACCGCTTCATGGCTCACCAGCAGGCTATCAGCGCCGCTCGCCTGCAACTGCGCATCGGCAAGGAAATCGAAGTGCTGATCGACGAAGTCGAGGAACAGGGTTCGGTTGGCCGCAGCTTCTTCGATGCGCCGGAAATCGACGGCAGCGTGTTCATCGACGGTAACCATGGCTTCAAGCCGGGCGATAAAGTCCGCTGCCGCGTGGTGGATGCCGACGAATACGACATGTGGGCCGAGCCCGTTTAAAGCAGCCGGCACATGAAAGAGCCCCTGCCGGGTATTCCGCAGGAGGAAATACCCGGCAGGGGCTTTTTTTGTCAGAACGTGTGAAAAACCATCATTCCAGCTTCAGCATCAGGGCTGGCATCGGAAAATCCCTTGACCGCATACAGTTGCACTTTCCATTCCCGGTTGAGCTTGTGGGTCAGGAACAGCGTCAGTTCCTGAATTTCCGACCCCGTCGAGACGACTTTTTGCCGCCAGTCATACGAGGCACCCGCCGAGGTCCCTTTCCCCACGGGAATGGCAAAGCCCAGGCTGGTGAATATCGGATCCCTGAAATCGCTGCCAGGCGGGTCACCGAACTTCTTCCAGCCTAGGGTCGCGAAGCCGGTGACCGGGCCGAATGCCCGGGCGATATCGACCTGGCCGGTGTAATCGTATTCCCCCGTGCCCAGGCACTGCTTTTCGTCGGCGGTGGGAAATTTGACCTTGCCGATGAGGTCCAGCATCAGGCCACCGTCACGGCCATCGAGCAGCGCATAAGCCGCACTGGCTACCGTGTCACCCAGCCCACTCTCCACCGCATGGCATCCACCGGGCAAGGGGTCGCCACTGGGCCCCACTTCAGGGTTGGTAATGCGTAGCCAGGGCACGGTGACTTTGTAAGTCATGGGGCCGGTTTCATACTTGCCGACTACAGGGACATACCAGATTTCCGACGTGGTACCCGTGCCGTAGTCGCCACTCGAATAGTCCATGCCAATCGAGGCGCTGAAGGTATCGGCCAGGACCGAGGCACTGCTACAGGACAATAAACAGGCGAAAAGAGGGAGCGCGGGTCGCATTTGCACCTCGGTATTGCGTCGGGAAGTGTGAACGGACAAAACCAGCCTAGTTGCCTAATGCCCGGACCGCTCCGGATGCTCGACTTTTTCGACCTTCTCTGCCGTCTCAGGCCTTTCGACCTTTTCGACTTTTTCTACCGTTTCGGGCTTTTCGACCCGTTCTACCTTTTCCACTTTCTCGACTTTTTCGACTTTTTCGGGCTTCTCGACTTTTTCGACTTTTTCGGGCTTCTCGACCTTATCTATCTTTTCAGGACGTTCGACTTTTTCCACTTTCTCGACTTTCTCGGGCTTTTCGACCTTCTCCACTCTTTCCAGCTTCTCGATCCTTTCCACATGATCAGAACTCCCGCTGTTGCTGGTCTCGCGCTGTTCCACGGTATCGACCCTTACCGACTTACCGGACCTGTCCTCGACTTCCACACTGTCATGATCATTGGAGCCGCTACCCACACTGCGCCGATCGCGATCATCGCTGCTTTCGCTGCGGGTACTGGAGCTACCGAGCTCATCCTGGCTGCTGTTGCCGGAAGTGCCCGAGCCGCTTGTAACGTGCTCGCTGTTACGCCCGGAATGCCCTGCGCCCGAATGCTCTGCGCGTTCGTCGTCAAGCTCGACGCGGGATGCCCGCAGCTCGTGGGTAGCACTGAATACACCGATTACCCGCACCCGCTGGTCGAGCGCGATGGACGCGGGCTGCTTGCCGACGACCACGGTATCCTGCCCCAGGGTCACGTTGATGCCGCCGACCACCAGCTGACGCGCCTGCGTGCGCTGCACCAGCCCTTCGATCACCACCGTCTGCACCCGCCCAGCAAACGCCAGGCTCGGCTCAGGGTGTGTTTGCGCCACTTCCAGCTGGCTGCCGGTCCATTGGCCGCGCACCAGCAGTTCCCGCGCTGGTGCCACAGGAGTGCCCAATTTGAGCCCCTGAAGGCTGCCGGGGTGATCGACCGCACCAATGGCACTGGCCTCCCTGAGCCCTGGCGCCCGCTCGATGCGGCTAGCGACCACTTCACCTGCAGCATCGCGCAGGCCGCTGACCCTGACCGGTTCGCCCGGTCGCAGCCCTTCTGCCACCCGCGCCCCGGCTGCCAGGCGCACGGGCTGGCCCATCACCCGCAGCGGCCCCGTAGCATTCGGCAGTGCCGTCAGCGGCCCCTCGTAAACGTTGAGGATCGCGATGCGCCCGGCTTGCAAGCCGCGCTGTGTGCCATACGCCTCCACCGCGACCACCTGGCCGATCGCCAGATGAGCGCTGCTGGCAGGGGCACCATTTTCACTGACAGGTACATCCTTGGCGTAGTGCACCTCCTGGCCATTGACGCAGATCGATGCGAACCCGGTGATGGTGCCCACGATCCCGGTACCACCGGTACCGCCCGGGCGCTGGATCGGCGCGCCGGTCCCCCCCGTGCCACCGGGGCGCAGCTGAAGCGGCGCACCCGTCCCACCCATACCACCGGTTCTGGCGCCGGTGCCGCCAACGCCTCCCGGCAACTGCATGCTCGCAGCACCCGCCATGCCCACTTCATCACGGCTGACGCACACTGGGGCTGCAACCACCTTGGCAGGCGCCACCAGGTTCAGCCCGAAACCGAGGAGCAGTGCAACGAGACGGAGGCGGCGCGCGAAGGGAGTCATGAGTCGGCGGCCTTCGACGAATCGGGGTCAGTGGCTTCGGAATAGAAATAAAGCCCGACGGTGATGCGCTGGCGCTGCTCATGGCTTGGCTCGTCGGTGTTTTCCAACTCCGCTGCCAGCCGGCTGAAGGCCAGCAGGGTTTGCATGCCATCCTGGGTGACGGCTTCGCGCAGCGTGTCGACGCTGGCAGGGGTAAGGGCGTCGTAGTGGACGCTGCGTTCGAAAAACGGCAGACCTTCGCCACTGAGGTTGTGCACCGCTGCGCAGGCGTGATCGTGCAGGTTATGGCCAAAATATGCGGCCTTCTCATCGAAGCCCTTCTGCGGTACGAATGCCTGGGCCTCAAGGTGCACGCGGTCCTGATCATCGAGGCGGACGACGCCCAGGCGCAACCACTCATCCAGCACCACCCGCCCACGGATGTCCGTGCTGACCTTCGCCACCAAGGCATCGAAAGAACAATCGCCGCCAACGCTGGCCAGCCTTGGCAGGGCCAACGCCTGGCCCGGCTCAGAGCAGAAAGGCGGGCTACGGGTCCATTCATTGACCAATTGCGCACCTAAGGTGATGTTTTCCGGTAGCGCAGCGGTAGCCGTGTCACTTTCACTTCGCAGCCGCCGCACATCCTTGCGATGCACCCCTGTCAGCAGGCTGATGCGGCTGTCGGTCGGCACCTTGTCATCCAGGCGAAACTCGCGATGCGCCACATCGACGAATACTTCCTTGAGCACGTCGGTGAACATCGTGTACGTCACGCCTTTGCGCAGCATCAGGCGCACCAGAGGGCGCATGATCCTGCGCAGTGCACTCAACATGGACGGAGGGATAGAGGGCGATTGCATTGAGCGCATTCCTTGAACTGTGAACCCAGCATGCGGGAAAACATCCCGCACCACTGTAACCACTTCCCATCGAGAATGAGAAAAAGCTGTCAGCGCTCACTGCAAACGCGTGATAGGTGCGTGCCTGAAGCCCGCCCATACAAAACCCGTCCGTTGGGTCTCGTATGGGCTGTTCACCGCCAATCAGCTCCTGTCATCCCCGACTTCTCCGCCGGCATGAGCACCGCGGTCATCAGCCTGTTCGCGACCCACATGGTTACCGTTATCGTCACCAGGTTCACCACCAACGTGATTGCCATGATCGTCGCCAGGTTCACCGCCGACATGATTGCCATGATCGTCACCGGGCTCACCGCCAACGTGATTGCCATGATCATCACCCGCTTCAGCGTGGTTACTGCTGCGACCGGAATTTGCATTGCCATCGTGACCCTGGCCTGCGTCACCATGGCCACTACCACTATTGCCGCCATGGCCGCCGCTGCCAGTACCCCCACCGCCATGGCCGCCACCACCGCTGCCACCGCCGTGACCGCCGCCACCACTACCGCCACCACTACCGCCGCCACCGCCGTGACCACCGCCACCACCGCCACTACCGCCACCGCCGCCGTGACCACCACCACCGCCACCACTACCGCCGCCGCCGTGACCACCACCACCACCACCACCACCACCACCGCTACCACCGCCACCGCCATGGCCACCGCCGCCACCGCCACCGCCACCGCCACCGCCACCGCCACCATCCTTGGCATACGCGCTGGAGCCATGAGAAATCGAATCTGGAATCAACACGACGGCCGTAGACAGCACGCCTGCAACGGCGACTGCCAGTAGAGCCCTTTTGAACAGCATGTGGATTTGCATTTTCCGTCTCCAGGTCTTCGCCATGAGAACGCCAATCAAGCGGGGAATCCGTTGTAGGGTATTTCTTTTCATTGCGTGGGATTTTTTCCCACGCTTTATTAATAGACCTCTACTTCCCCCGCATCAAGCTGCGCACATAGCAGCTGACCAGTGGTTGGCCTGCTATGTTTTCCCTATCGCCTTGGAGGAATACCGGCATGCATTCGGCCCTGACGCTGCAAACACCGCGCTACAGCGACTACAGCGAGTTGGTGCAGATCTGGGAAGACTCGGTGCGCGCCACTCATGACTTCCTGCCAGAGGCCTATATCCTGTTGCTGCGCGAACAGGTACTGCGCCGCTATCTCGACGCCGTGATGTTGATCTGCTGCAAGGATAACCAGCGCATCTGCGGCTTTGCCGGTGTCGGCAATGGATGCGTGCACATGTTGTTCGTCGCACCGGACTACCGGGGCAAGGGGGTTGGCAAACGCCTGCTGCGTTATGCGATCGACGAGTTGAATGCCGAACGCCTGGACGTCAATGAACAGAACCCGCAAGCCCTGGGCTTCTATTTGCACGAAGGCTTCCAAGTGGTTGGCCGGTCGGAAACAGATGGCTTGGGGCAGCCCTATCCCCTGCTCCACATGAGGCTGATTCCTACAGTGTCCTAGGGCGACGTCCGAATATGCCGTGGTCTGCGTCGCAAATGGCGCATTTGACACACATTCCCATCATCAACCGCGCACAGGCAGGTACAATGTCAGTCTTTCCCTGCCTTGCGAATTGCCCCATGTCCGAACCCGTCCGCCTGTCCAAACGCCTCATCGAGCAGCTTGGTTGCTCTCGCCGTGAGGCCGAGCTTTACATCGAAGGAGGCTGGGTCACGGTCGATGGCGTGGTGGTGGAGCAACCCCAGTTCAAGGTTGGCAGCCAGCGCGTAGAACTGCTGCCCGGGGCACGCGCCGAGGCATTGCAGCCAGTAACCCTGCTGATGCATCAAGCGGCCGGGGTCGACAGCGAAACTGCCCGTGCCAGCATGAACATGGGCAACCTCAGCGAGGCTCACCGCGAAGGGGTACGGCCCCTGCACGGGCATTTTGCCCGGCTATCCTGCCTGGCGCCCCTGGAACGTGGCGCCAGCGGCCTGCAGGTGTTCACCCAGGACTGGCGGGTGACCCGCAAGATCGACGCCGACCTGCGCCGCATGGAGCAGGAATACATCATCGAAGTGCGCGGCGAGACCACACCCCAGGCCTTGGAACGCCTGGCGCGCGGTGCGACGCGCAATGACCGGGAACTGCCCAAGGCGAAGGCCAGCTGGCAGAACGAGACCCACCTGCGCCTGGTGGTGAAAAACCCGCAATCCGGGCAAATCGGCGAGCTATGCGCCTACTTGCGCCTGGAGGTGCTGGGCATGCGTCGCATTCGCCTGGGCGGTGTGTCCATGGGCAAGCTGCCCGCGGGGCAGTGGCGTTACCTGGCAGCCACCGAACGTTTCTAAGCAATGCGCCACGCCTCGACGTGGCTACTGAACAGGATTTTGCAGCAATGAACCACAACGATGTCCTGCGCAGCCTGCGCTACATGCTCAAGGTGAACGACGCCAAGATGGCCGAAATCATCGCGCTGTCCGGCCTCGAAGTTAACCCGATCGTGCTCGCAACCTACTTGAAGAAGGAAGACGAAGCCGGTTACGTGCGTTGCCCGGAGCGGGTCATGGCGCATTTCCTTGACGGCCTGGTGATCCACCGCCGCGGCAAGGACGACAGTCGCCCGGCGCAGCCCGTGGAATTGCCGGTGACCAACAACACCATCCTGAAAAAGCTGCGGGTCGCCTTCGAACTCAAGGAAGAAGACCTGCACGCCATTCTCAAGGCGGTCAATTTCCCGGTGTCCAAGCCTGAGCTCAGCGCGCTGTTCCGCAAGGTCGGGCATGACAACTATCGCCCCTGCGGCGACCAATTGCTGCGCAACTTCCTCAAGGGCCTGACCCTGCGCGTGCGCGGCTGAGTGGCCATGCAGCATACGGTTGCACCGGTCGGCATCGTCCGCTCCTGCTTCAAGGAGAAATTCGCCATCCCGCGCCAGCCGCAGCTGGCGCCCGCCGCCCGGGGGGTGCTGGAGCTGCTGCCGCCGTTCGATCAGGGCGATGCGGTGGCCGGGCTGGAGCAAGTCAGCCATGTCTGGTTGCTGTTCCTGTTCCATCAGGCACTGGAAGACAAGCCGCGCCTGAAAGTGCGCCCGCCACGCTTGGGCGGTAACAAGAGCATGGGGGTTTTCGCCACCCGCGCAACCCACCGCCCCAACGGCATCGGCCAGTCGGTGGTGCGCCTGGAGGGCGTGGAGCCCGGGCGCCTGCTGCTGTCCGGGATCGACCTGCTGGACGGTACGCCAGTGCTGGACATCAAACCGTATGTCCCCTACGCCGACAGCGTTGTCGGGGCAAGCAACCTGATGGCCAGTGAAGCACCGGTCGCGATCGCCGTTGCCTGGAGCGCCAATGCCCTCCCCCAGGCCCACGCGCATGGGCTACGCCTTGGCGAGCCGCTGGTGGCATTGATCGAGCAATGCCTGGCACAGGACCCGCGCCCGGCCTATCAGGTGCCGCCACCGGAGCGGGTGTACGGCGTGAAGCTGTGGGACGTGCAGGTCCGTTGGCATTACCCGCAACAGGGTCAGATCCAGGTACTGGAAGTCGTGCGCGAAGGCTGAAGAAGCCCGCTGTGCAGGCATAAAAAACGCAGACCCGGGTCTGCGTTTTTTCGTTGCCTCGTTCGTCTTATTTCTCCACGAAGGCACGCTCGATCAGGTAGTCGCCCGGCTCGCGCATGCGTGGGGATACCTTCAGGCCAAAGCTGTCGAGCACTTCACTGGTCTCGTCGAGCATGCTAGGGCTGCCGCAGATCATCGCGCGGTCGTCCTCTGGGTTGATCGGTGGCAGGCCGATATCGCTGAACAGCTTGCCGCTGCGCATCAGGTCGGTCAGGCGGCCCTGGTTTTCGAACGGCTCGCGGGTCACGGTCGGGTAGTAGATCAGCTTCTCACGGACCGACTCACCGAAGAACTCGTTCTGCGGCAGGTGCTCGGTGATGAACTCGCGGTAGGCCACTTCGTTGACGTAACGCACACCGTGAACCAGGATCACTTTTTCAAAGCGCTCGTAGGTTTCCGGGTCCTGGATCACGCTCATGAACGGCGCCAGGCCAGTGCCGGTGCTCAGCAGGTAGAGGTGCTTGCCCGGCTTCAGGTCGTCGAGCACCAGGGTGCCGGTTGGCTTCTTGCTGATGATGATCTCGTCGCCTTCCTTCAGGTGCTGCAACTGCGAGGTCAGCGGGCCGTCCGGGACCTTGATGCTGAAGAACTCCAGGTGCTCCTCCCAGTTCGGCGAAGCGATGGAATAGGCGCGCATGAGCGGACGGCCGTTGTCCTGTTGCAGGCCGATCATCACGAACTGACCGTTCTCGAAGCGCAGGCCCGGGTCGCGGGTGCACTTGAAGCTGAACAGGGTGTCGTTCCAGTGGTGCACACTGAGGACACGTTCGTGGTTCATGTTGCTCATCTAAGGGGCTCCTGAAGAAAAACGCAGCGCGCAAGACGCGCAGTTGCGCGATAGTTTAGGGGTAGCCACAATATCTGTTAACTGAATTATCAAGATATGTGTTATCGGTTATATAGATATGCGATTTACACTTCGTCAGCTTCAGGTATTTGTTGCCGTGGCCCAGCACCAGAGTGTGTCGCGGGCGGCCAGCGTGCTCGCGCTTTCACAATCGGCAGCAAGCACTTCCATTACCGAGCTTGAGCGGCAATCGAGCTGCCAGCTGTTCGACCGGGCCGGCAAACGCCTGGCGCTCAACGCCTTGGGCCATCAGGTGCTGCCCCAAGCCGTCGCACTGCTTGACCAGGCCAAGGAAATCGAAGACCTGCTCAACGGCAAATCCGGCTTCGGCTCGCTGGCGGTCGGCGCCACCCTGACCATCGGCAATTACCTCGCCACCCTGTTGATCGGCAGCTTCATGCAGATTCACCCGGAAAGCCAGGTGAAATTGCATGTGCAGAACACTGCACATATCGTGCACCAGGTCGCGCAATACGAAATTGACCTGGGTCTGATCGAAGGTGACTGCAACCATCCGGACCTCGAAGTTCAGCCGTGGGTCGAGGACGAACTGGTGGTGTTCTGCGCACCGCAACATCCTTTGGCCAAGGCCGGCCGAGCCGATGTCGAAGCCCTTTCGCAGGAAGCCTGGATTTTGCGCGAGCAGGGGTCCGGCACACGCCTGACCTTCGACCAGGCCATGCGCCATCACCGCACCAGCCTGAACATTCGCCTGGAACTGGAACACACCGAGGCGATCAAGCGTGCCGTGGAGTCGGGGCTGGGTATCGGCTGCATTTCCCGCCTGGCCCTGCGCGATGCCTTCCGCCGCGGCAGCCTGGTGGCGGTCGAGACGCCGGAACTGGACTTGATGCGCCAGTTCTACTTCATCTGGCACAAGCAGAAATACCAGACCTCGGCGATGCGTGAATTTCTGGAATTGTGCCGCAGCTTCACTGCGGGCTTTACCCGCAGTGACGAGATCGTCTTGCCGCCGATCGCTTAGAGCAGAATCACGCCCCACACCAGTGCGACCATGGTCAGCGCCACCAACTGTGCGGCGCTGCCCATGTCCTTGGCGTTCTTCGACAACGGGTGGCGCTCCAGCGAGATGCGATCGATGGCAGCTTCAACGGCCGAGTTGAACAGTTCGACGATCAGACCGAGCAGGCACACGGCGATCATGATTGCCCGTTCGGCACGGCTGACCGGCAGCCAGAAAGCGATCGGGATCAGCAGCACGTTGAGCAGGACCAGCTGGCGGAAGGCGGCTTCGCCCTTGAAGGCGGCGCGCAGGCCGTCCAGCGAGTAGCCGGCGGCGTTGAAAATGCGTTTCAGGCCTGTCTGGCCTTTGAATGGCGATGTCATGTGAGTCACTTCACAGCAGAAAGGCCAGCAGACTAGTGCGGCTCGGGTCAAAAAAGCGTGAATCCAGGCACCGTCAGTTACTGGCAACCGATTCAAGTTGTTGCAGCAACAGCGCAGCCTGGGTGCGGGTGCGCACACCCAGCTTGCGGAAAATGGCCGTCACATGGGCCTTGATGGTCGCTTCCGACACACTCAGCTCATAGGCGATCTGCTTGTTCAACAAGCCTTCGCAGACCATGGTGAGCACGCGGAACTGTTGTGGGGTGAGGCTGGCCAGGCCTTCGCTGGCGGCCTTGGCTTCGGCCGAGACATCGACTTTTTCGAAGGCTTGCGGTGGCCACCAGACTTCGCCATCGAGCACTTTTCTCACGGCATCCTGAATGACTTCAAGGCTGCTGGACTTCGGAATGAAGCCGCTGGCTCCGAACTCGCGGGATTTGACCACCACCGCGGCCTCTTCCTGCGCCGAGACCATTACCACCGGAATCTGCGGGTACTGGCCGCGCAACAGGACCAGCCCGGAGAAGCCATAGGCACCCGGCATGTTCAGGTCCAGCAGGACCAGGTCCCAGTCGGCCTTTTCGCTCAGGCGGGTTTCCAGTTCGGCGATGCTCGCCACTTCAACCAGTCGCACATCGGCGCCCAGGCCGAGGGTAACGGCCTGGCGCAGCGCGCTACGAAACAGCGGGTGGTCATCGGCAATCAGGATTTCGTATGTGGCCATCGATCTATGGATCCTGTTCTGTGCCAGGCGCATGCGGAGTAGTAAAGCGCCGGGCGGGGAATCGGCGCCAAGGATGCCGAGCACGGCCGGAAGTGGTCAAGCCGACTACCCTGCCGTCTCGCCCACCCTGGCTGCCAGCCCCGCCATTATGAACCAAAGTGAGCCATATGCCCCTTGGACTATAGGAAGGTATGCAAACGCTGATGGGTATCGTCCTGATCATCCAGTGGCAGGCGACGCTTGCCGCTCAGGTAATGCAGACTGAATACATCCAGGTAGGCATCCAGCGCCTGGGACGCCTTGCTGTCACCGGCCAGGTCCAGGCACATAGCCGCGACTTCGGCGGTGCAGAAGTGGTCGTCGCGCTTGGACCGACGCAGGCGATAGCGCGACATCTGCTCGGTTTGCAGGCTCAGCACAGGGAAGCGATCAAGGTACGGGCTCTTGCGGAACATCTTGCGGGCTTCGGTCCAGGTGGCATCGAGCAGGATGAACAACGGGCGCTTGCCCGGTTCGCGCACGACCTCGCTGACCACCCGCTCCTGGGCGACGAACTCGCCGGGAAAAACAATGTAGGGCTGCCACTGCGGGTCGTCGAGCAACGCCAGCAGGTGCTCGTCCACCGAGGTGCGCAGCCAACCGAAGGCACTTGTGTCTTCGATCAGGTCGGCGATAAGCCAGCCAGTGTTGGTGGGTTTCAATGGCTCGGTGTCATGCATGATCAGACACACGCCGGAGTCGGCCTGCACCCTGGGCTTCCATGCACACAGGCAGTGGGTGGCGATTACCCGGCAATCGGGGCAACGTTCGGCGCGTGAACCACGGGCAATGAAAGGTTTGTTGCTGCGGGCCAGACGCTCGGCACGCAGGCGTGCTACCGCGTGGCTCATGCTGGCAAGCCTGTGGACGGATTGTGACTGGACACTGCAGGGACTCGGAAGATGCAAAACGCAAGTCTACCAGAGCAGGCGCCATTTGGCCGTGCAGCGGAGTCAACCGGTCCCTTATAATCGGCGGCACTGGCCACCATGAATTTGCCTGCGATGCAGCTGGCTTCATGGAACGCCCGCCGCCGGCGCATGTCAAAGCGCCAGTCATCGAACCAGGAGAGATTCATGCTGCGTCTTATCGTCCCGACCCTGAGCCTGTTGCTCGCCCTGCCATTGGCAGCCCAAGCTGCGTCCAAGCAGGAGTTCGAGCTCAACAAGTTGCTGCAGAAGGTCGCCACGGAAAGCAGTGTCGGCACCCCACGCGCGATCAACGAAGACATTCTCGATCAAGGCTATACCGTTGAAGGCAAGGCGCTGATCAACCACCTCAGCGTCCGCGCCGAGCATGCCGCACGCATGCAGCAGAACCCGGAGCAAGTGCGCAGCCAGCTAGGTGACAGCGTGTGCCGCAACAGTGGTTTCCGTAACCTGATGTCCAAAGGGGCGGTGATGGTCTACCGCTTCAGCGTGTACAAGACCAACCAACCGGTCATGGACCAAGCCTTCGATGCCGCCAGCTGCACCGCTGGCAACAAGAAGAAGTGACTAGATAACCCGCTCTCCCTCGACGCGCCGCGGCTCTTCGTCGGCGCGCATCTCCGCCAGTAATGCCTGCAGGTAGCGTGACTGGCACTCGAGCGCTGCCAGCCTGCGACGGCACTCTGCTTCCAGGCTTACATGGTGATCCTGGGCTGCATTTTCCAGCTGCTGATAGAGCTGCCGGTCTACCTCGATGACCAAGCGATGCATACCGCCACCTCCTGCATCGACACGTTTCGCTTCTCCAGTTAACCAAACCCTCGACGAGCCTGGTCGCAGGCCGACGAGTGGCCATGGTGATCCCGCCTGCACGATCAGGCGCAACGGTCTAGATTGATAGCGAGGACTCGCACAACTACAAGATCCTGCACCAAGGCCTTGAAGGCCTACTGCAATGCTCGGGATGCACACTCGAGTCACGGCAGCCAGCGACACACGCAGTGTCGCGGCCGTGCCGCACCATCGGCCCGGTCAGAGGTTTTGCTGCAGAAGGAGACGTTGAATGCCTTACCAATCCAGTGAACACCTGTTCAATCACTTCAGGGACCACGGCATCGACCTGGGCAAGATAGACCAGCAGCTGCAACTGGTCGCCCCAGGCAGCCCCAACCTGCCGCTGTACCGCGACATGATGCTCACAGTCTTGCGCATGGCCCATGACGACAGCGACCGCTGGAGCGCCAAGATCACCCTGCAGGCCCTGCGCGAACTGGACCACTCGTTTCGCATGCTCCAGCGCTACCGCGGGCGACGTAAGGTCACCGTGTTCGGCTCGGCACGCACCCCGGTGGAACACCCGATGTACGCCCTCGCCCGTGAGCTGGGGGCGACCCTTGCCCGCTCCGAACTGATGGTCA
Organism: Pseudomonas sp. NPDC086566; assembly: GCF_050280885.1. Lineage (NCBI taxonomy): Bacteria > Pseudomonadati > Pseudomonadota > Gammaproteobacteria > Pseudomonadales > Pseudomonadaceae > Pseudomonas > Pseudomonas sp. NPDC086566. The sequence goes on along the minus strand of NZ_JBNNWD010000007.1, from coordinate 45,257 downwards.
TTACCGGGGCCGGCGGCGGCATCATGGCGGCGGCGCACGAAGGCGCCGGCAGCGACCATAGCCTGGGTTTCAACATTACCCTGCCCTTCGAGCAACATGCCAATGCCACGGTGGATGGTACCGACAAGCTGCTGCCCTTCCACTTCTTCTTTATTCGCAAGTTGTTCTTCGTCAAGGAAGCCGATGCACTGGTGCTCTGCCCCGGCGGCTTCGGCACCCTGGATGAAGCGCTTGAAGTACTGACGCTGATCCAGACCGGCAAGAGCCCACTGGTGCCGGTGGTACTGCTGGACTCACCGGGCGGTACGTTCTGGCAGGACTGCCTGGCGTTCATCAGCCGCCAGCTCGAAGAAAACCGCTACATCCTGCCCAGTGACCTGAAGCTGCTGCGCCTGGTGCACAGTGCCGATGAGGCAGTGGAAGAAATCAACCAGTTCTACAGTAACTACCACTCCAGCCGCTGGCTGAAAAACCAGTTCGTGATCCGCATGCACCATCGGCTCAGCGAGGCTGCACTGCATGACATCCAGGAGGGGTTTGCCGACCTGCGCCTGAGTGGCCGTTACCACCAGCACGCGGACAGCGGTGCCGAACACGAGGCGGGTAACTTCAGCCATCTGACGCGACTGACGTTTGCCTTCAATGGGCGTGACCAGGGACGACTGCGGGAACTGGTCGACTTCATCAACTTGCCGGAAAACTGGGCCAAGCCGGAGCCAATGCATACCACCCAGCGGGCTCGGGAAGCGATGAAGGTCAGCTGAGGGGCAATTCCGGGACACAGCAAAATGGCCTCATCGCTGGCGTACCGGCGATAAGGCCATTTGACTAGTAATCATCCAGATCCCGGCCGCTGAGCAGCCTGCCGATCATGTCCATGGGGAAACCGCGGTAGGCAAGAAACCGGGTCTGCTGGGCGCGACTTCGGGGGTCATGAGGGCGTTGCCCAGCGAATTTGCGCTGCCAGGTATCCCGCAACAGTGCCGGCCAATCCACTTCGCTTTCACGCAGGGCCTGCTCGATATCACCGCGATTCAGCCCGCGCTGGCCAAGCTCTTCGCGAATACGCGCAGGGCCATAACCGGCACCTGAACGGTATCGGATGAAACTCTCGAGGTAACGGGCTTCGCTAAGCAGCCCTTCTTCGGCGAGCCGATCGAGCGCGGGCTCGATCAGTTCATCCGGGGCACCGCGCTGACGCAACTTGCGTGTCAGCTCGACGCGACCATGCTCGCGGCGTGCGAGCAGGTCCATGGCTGTCCGCCTGACGGCGACGGGGGTGTCGAGTACGGCGGACATACCAGCTGCTATCAATAACCGGCGTCGGCGTCAGCCATGTCGTCGGCATCAGCTTCAGCGGCAGCAGCCTTACCAGCCTCGGCAACGGCACCAGCCTTGAGCAGCTTCTCGCGAATCTGCTTCTCGATCTCGGCAGCAATGGCCGGGTTCTCTTGCAGATACTTGGCCGCGTTAGCCTTGCCCTGGCCGATCTTGTTGCCTTGGTAGGCGTACCAGGCACCGGACTTCTCTACCAGGCCTTGGGAAACACCCAGGTCGATGATCTCGCCGTTGCGATAGATACCCTTGCCGTAAAGGATCTGGAACTCTGCCTGACGGAACGGAGGCGAGACCTTGTTCTTGACGATCTTGACGCGGGTTTCGCTACCAACCACTTCATCGCCTTCCTTGACTGCGCCGGTGCGACGGATGTCCAGGCGCACCGAGGCGTAGAACTTCAGGGCGTTACCACCGGTGGTGGTTTCCGGGCTACCGAACATCACGCCGATCTTCATACGGATCTGGTTGATGAAGATGACCAGGCAGTTGGCGTTCTTGATGTTACCGGTGATCTTGCGCAGCGCCTGGGACATCAGACGGGCCTGCAGGCCAACGTGCATGTCGCCCATTTCGCCTTCGATCTCGGCCTTCGGCACCAGTGCAGCCACGGAGTCGACGATGATCACGTCAACGGCGTTGGAACGCACCAGCATGTCGGTAATTTCCAGGGCCTGTTCACCGGTGTCCGGCTGCGAGACCAGCAGGTCATCAACGTTGACACCCAGCTTGCCGGCGTATTCAGGGTCGAGGGCGTGTTCGGCGTCGACGAAGGCACAGGTTGCGCCGTTCTTCTGGGCTTCGGCGATGACCGACAAGGTCAGCGTGGTTTTACCCGAGGATTCCGGGCCGTAGATTTCGACGATACGGCCTTTTGGCAGACCGCCGATGCCGAGCGCGATGTCCAGGCCCAGGGAGCCGGTGGAAATGGCCGGGATACCCTGGCGCTCATGGTCGCCCATGCGCATGACTGCGCCTTTGCCGAATTGGCGTTCGATTTGACCCAGGGCCGCAGCCAAGGCGCGCTTCTTGTTGTCGTCCATTGAAATCCTCACGTGTTCGACTTGGCCCTGACGGCCGGAATACCTGTATAAGTAGCCAGTATTATTCCACAGGCAAGCGCGCGCGCAAACCCCTGTCGTCGATTTACTCGGCACCAAGCTGTAACAAGCCGTCTAACGCAGCGATCACCGTCTGTCGGCGTACCGCTTCGCGGTCACCGTCGAAGTGCCGGCGCTCGCTGCTGACCTGGCTACCATCGGCCCAGGCGAGCCATACCGTCCCTACCGGTTTGGCCGGCGAACCGCCGTCCGGGCCGGCCACGCCACTGACCGCCACGGCAAAGCGTGCACCACTGGCGGCCTGGGCACCGCGGACCATGGCCTCGACCACCTCCTGGCTGACCGCGCCAACTTCGGCGAACAGCGCCTCGGGCACGTTCAGCTGGCGGGTTTTCTGGGCGTTGGAATAGGTCACGTAACCGGCCTCGAACCAGGCCGAACTGCCGGGCACACGGGTGATGGCCTCGGCGATGCCACCGCCGGTGCAGGATTCGGCAGTGGTCACCTGGGCGTTGAAACGCCGCAGGTGTTCGCCGAGCCGAGTTGAGAGAACAGTGATCGGGTCCATGACAAGCTCCTTCAAGATTGCGTACCACCCTATCACCCTGACACCACTAGACAAGGGCTCAGGGCTGCAAGGCACGCACATAATCCTGGCAAGCCCGCAACGCAATCAGCCCCCGGTCCCCTTCATCGGTGATGGCGATAATTCGTCGAGCATGCGCCGGCTCAAGTCTGGCGCGTACGGTTGCATGATCCACGCTGCCGGCCTCGGCAGCGGCTGGCAATGCACTGCAGACGGCGCCACGTTCGACCAGGACCGACAAGCGCAGATCGGCAGTAGCGAGGCGATCACGCAGGCGAGCCTGAGACTGTTGCGCATCGGCAAACTCCTTGTAATGACGGGTTTCACTTTGTTCCAGGCGTTGTTCAAGTACCTGACGCTCCCCGCGCTCGGCGAGCAGCCGGGCCAGCTCGGCATCGGCCTGTGCTTGCGCCAGCTGCGCCAGTTGCCGCCCGTAGCGCCAGCCCTGCAGCTGCCAGGCCAGCGCTGCGGACAACATCAACAACAATGCACCAAGGCCAAGTTGCATTCGGCTCAACACAACACCTCGCGCGCACGCGCCCAGAGCTTGAGGCGATCCTCCAGCCCGTTGAGCCCACCATTGATATGGCGTGTGATGCGGTTGAACTCACCGCGGTCAGCCAAGGCATTGAGCCCCCGCGAATGCCAGAACCACGCCGCCGACTCGCAGGCCCATCGCGGTTGTTCGAGCAACTGCGGTTGCGCCAGCAAGCGCTCGTCGCCAAACAGGGCGCGGCTGCAAGCCTGGTAGTTGTTGCGCCCGGTGATCTGGATCAGGCCGCGCCCGCAATACAATTGCCCATCGCCATCGGCCTGGGGTGTATTGCCCAGGCGCAAGGCCAGGCTGCCGGTGTCGTAGCGCGCCAGATAGTGGTCATTGCCCAGTTCCTTGACGTAGCGGAACTGAGCGGATTCATGGCCGACCTGGGCGATGAACGCCGCCACACGCCTGGGATTGTCGATTTCCCAGCGCGGCAGGGTGACGTTGAGTGCTGAAAGAAAAACGCCCGCAACAGGGCGGGCGTTCGGCAGAATCTGTAGCAATTGTGTTTCAGTGAGCATATCTGACTCCTTCCCTGTAGCGTCCTTCAAGCCTTTATCACGGCCTGCCGGCGAGGCACTGCCCCCTTGGCCTGCACCTTGCCCGTCTTGCCGCCATTGCCCTGCACCGTGGTGCGCCAGCCCGATGCGGTGAACACCTGCTCCACCGAATCGACCTGGTACTGCCCATCCAGGCCATCGGCAAAACCGTGCAAGGCGATGCTGCGCTCGGCGAACAGGTCGGTACGCCCCGGCAGATCCAGGCGCACCTGAGCAGTATCACGGTTGAAGCTGGCCAACCGCGCCCTGGCCGCTTGTTCGGCAGCGGCGCGGTTGGGGTAGAGGTGCCGGTCGGTATGCACCGGCCGCTGGCCTTCAACAGCCGCCTCGTTGACCAGTTCGATGGTCTTCGACTCGCCACTGGCAACGTCCTGATGGCGGGTGCGCACGGCTTTTCGCGCCGCTTTGTCGTCCAGGCGGAAATGCCACTGGCTGACCTCGTTGCGGGCAATGCCGACCACGCCCAGGGGTTTGCCGCTGGCACTCTGCCCGGCCTGGCGCGGCAGCACCAGCAACTGCCCATCGGCGAGCTTGGCGGTGCAGTCGTACTGGCGGGCCAGGCGCGTGATGAAATTGAAATCCGATTCGTTGTACTGATCGACCCGGGGTACTTGGACCCGCACCGGGCAGAGCGCCTGCCAGCCATTGCGCGCGCCGATTTCGGCGACGATGCGCTGCAGCGGCACGGCCTCCCAGCTGCCACTGCGAATGGTCCTGCCACTGCCGCGCAGGTCACTGGCCTTGCCGCGAATCACCAAGGTGTCGGGCGGTCCGGACAGCTCGACCTCATCTACGGTGTAACGCCCCAGCCGGGTCAGCGGCAGGCCGGCGTACCCCAGATGCACCTCGATCAACGCACCGCGCGCCGGCAATGCCACTGCACCGTCGCGGGCGTCGATGCGCAACTCGAAGTCATCCGATTCCATGCCCGGTTTGTCGGTGGTACGCAGCAGCAACAGGCGGTCATTGATCAGCGCAGTGATGTCCTTGCCATCAGCCTGGATACGAAATACGGGTTGCATGGCATCAGTCCCACAACTGCACGAGGTTGGCCGGGACCAGCACCAGCGTCGGCAAGCGGATCGTTACGCCGCTGCGAAACGGCTGGGCCTCGTCGGCCAACCCCTGGTTGGCTTGCAACACCGCCTCGACGCTGCCGTCGAGGTGCCCATAGTAGTGGTGACAGAGGGTATCGAGCACATCGCCCTCAGAGGTTTTGCAGGTCTTGTCCATAGCTGACGAACTCCAGTGAGAAACCTTGCTTGCGGGGAATGCCGCCGGCCAGCAAAGCGCCCTGCTCTTCCTCGATGCTGGTCAGGCACCAGGTGCCGAGCACTTCGCCATAACCGGTGGTCAGCGACAGCGGCAGCAGTTGGCGGCCAATGCCGCGCAGCGCCTGCAACTGGCCCAATCCGCCCTTGAAACAGGGGAAGATAGCGCCACGGATGCTGATGCTGTCTTCGCCCAGGCTTACCGCCTGTTGGGCGTTCTCGCGGCTCAAGCGCTCTTGCCCGGCCCAGCGGAAACGCGTTTGCCGGCGCAGCTGGTCGAAGGCGGCGGTGTCGAGGTTGAAGTAGTACGGCGCAGCGTTGGCCTTGAGAGGCTGCAGTACCAACAAGTGCGGGAACGGCTTGATCGCTTCTGCCGCCGGGGTGACTTCTGGCGCAAAGCCAAAGGTCGAAAGCACACCGTTGGCGGCCGAACGCACATCGCCGATCACGCGCCGAATGGCCGCGCCAGCCTTGCCCAGGTGTTCGGCAAAGGCGTCGACGCGGTCGCGCACCTTGCGCACCACGTCGAGGGTCTGGTCATACTTGGCAATCACCTTGTCGACGCGCTGCCTGGCCGAATCGATGGCGCGCATCGTGCGTTGCAGGCGTTTGCCGATTTCCGGGCCGATCCATGGCAGGGCTTCGAGTTCGCTGGCCGCCTCCCTGGCATGGCCGACCGCCTGGTTCATCGGGTCGAGCATGGCGTCGGCACGCCGACGCCCCTCCTCGCCCGCCTTGACCAGTGCATGCAAGCCAGCTTGCAACTGTTCCAGGTAGGACATGGGTCCTCCTCATGGCTGTGGTTGATCGACCATCTGCACCGAACGCGCCTGGCGCATCAGGTCGTCGAGCACGCGGCGGGCGATGGCTTCCAGTTGTTGCAGGGTGGTCGGGTCGTCGAAGCTGTTGCTGAAGGTCACCGGCATGTTGGCGGTGAAGGTGAATTGCTGGTTTATCGGGGCTGGCAATGCTGCGCTGACGGGCGCAGGAGACGGCAACTGCGCAGCGGCGGTCCGCGCTGGTTCGGCCACCGGGTGCTCGCTGGCAGTGCTGTTCTCCAGGCCAAGCCCTGCACCCAGAGCCTTGCCTAACCACCCGCCAAGGCTCTCGCCGCCCATGCTTCCCAACGCCCCGCCGAGCAGGCCGCCTATTGCCGTACCGATCACGGGCACCACCGAGCCGATCGCAGCCCCGGCAGCCGCGCCAGCCAAGGTGCCACCCAGCCCGCCGACCGCACTGCCATAGCCTTCCATCTTCTGCGCGGCGGTGGCATCACTGCGGTAGGTCTGCGCCAGTTGCATTGAAGTATCCAGCAGCGCGCCAACAGGCACGCGCTTGAACAGGCTCCTGGCTGCAACTGGACGGCTGCTGCCAGCCGGCGCAAGCGAAGGGGTAGCAGCAGCAAACCCAAAGCCCTGCCCTGGAGTACCCGCAGCAGCGACACTTGCCAGCAGGCTGAATGCATCGGCGACAGCAGAGCCGGGTGGGCTCGGTACTTGCGTAGCGCGCAGCTCCTGGACGTCCCCGACGGCCTTGCCTTCACCGCGATACTCAGCGCCTTCGACAGCAGGCGCGGTGTCGATGACCGTCGCTGCAGGTGTGCCTTGCGCCGACCGATCAGGATTGTCCTGGTACATCACCAGATCGAACAGACGCCCTCCGAGCAGTTCACCTGCCCATTCACCCAAGTGGCCACCGGCAACGCCTGCGAACTCCTGAATGTCCTTGTTCTTGGTGAAAACCGCCCCTATCGAAGCACCGAGGAGCGTCCCGCCCAGCTCACCCGCGGCCGCACCAATTCCCTTGGCCTTGTCCTCGGGCGTCTCGCCGTCGATCCAGGCCTTGAACGCCGAAATGCCAGCATTGAACGCACCTGACTTCAGTCGGCTGCTGATTGCAGTCTGCGCACGCTGCCGCTTTTCGGCTGGCAAACGCCGGCCAACTTCATAGGCCATGCGCGTTCCCACAATCGTGCCAACGCCCAACACCGACGCTGCAACCTTGACACTCTCAGCGGTCGATCTGCGAGTCCGCGAGGGTTTCTCGGACGAAGCGTCAGATGCCCCGGCGGCCGGATCGCTGGCATTTTTCGGCGCTGCACCCTGCTGCAGGCCTTGCTGCTGCCCTTGCCGGGAAACAGGTTTGAGCCGAGCCAGCCCGGCGATTACCCGATCGAGTAACAGGTAGTGCTGACGCAGGCGCTCCACTTCGTCCGCTTCAATACCCAGCCGGGCAAGCTGATCTTGCTGATGCTGCTCCTGGTCCAACGCCAGCTGGCGTTCGACCTGGCGTACCTTGCCGAGCTCCAACCCCAGGCGGATCACCTCGCCGATCAGGCGGCCGAGCCGGGTGCCGTCGGCCTGCCTGCGCAGGCGTTCGACATCCCGGCGCAACTGCTCGATGGCAACGCCCAGGGGGTTGATCACGGTGACGCCGAGCCCGAGGGTGAACACCTGTGTGTTCGCCATAGGTTCCTCCTTGTCACGGTGCGAGCCACCAGACCATGTCGCTGTACGACATAGCCATGATTTCGCTCGCGGAAAAGTTCAGCTCCTTGGCCAGCCGCTTGGCGGCGGCCTTCTGCCGGGCCGGGTCAAAGTTCGTCGTCCTGCACCAGGCGAAAATAGCCGTTTTGCAAACGGCCATAGTCCTTGAGGGCAAGACCTTCGAGGTCCTTGATGCCGACTTCGGCCAGCGACGCGAACAGGTTCAGTTCGCGCTGCTCGTCATCCGCCACACCACCGGCCTGGGCATTGCGGATATCGCGCACGGTCGGCGCCCGCAGCGACAGGCTGTCGACCTGCACGCCATTGGCTTCGCTGGGGCGCGACAGGCGCACGGTGACGCGGTCGGCACTGAGGGTCAGCCAGTGCGGCTGCTTTTTCGCTTGAGCCATGGTCGCCTCCTTACAGGCCAAGCGCAGCGCGCTGGGCGGCCAACTGGTCGACGCCATCGATCACCCGCTTCATGCCCAGCGCGTCGATCTCGTAGATTAGGCGGCCATCGACTTCCAGCTTGTAGTAGGTCAGGCCGACGCTGTGCTTGATCTCGGCCTTGTCGCCGGACTTCCAGTCGCCCATGTCGATTTCCTTCAGGGTGCCACGCAGGGTCACCACCACCGGGTTGATCTTGCCCTTGAGGCCCTTGAAGGCGCCGCGGAAGGTGCCGTTGAAGCCGCTGCCGTCGGCCAGGCCGAAGAATTTCAGCGCTTCACGGCGCACGCCTGTGGTGGTGAAGGCCGCTTCCTGTTTCTCCATGCCCAGGTCCATCTCGACCGGCATGTCCATGCCGCCGGGGCGGTGTTCTTCCATTTTCAGGGTGAGTTTGGGCAGGGTCAGGCTGGGTACATCGCCCTGGAAGCTGACGCCATCGACGAACAGGTTCAGGTTGGCCAGGGTTTCGGGGATCATTGCCATGTGGATGCGCTCCTTAAGCGGCGGAATCGAGGACTTCGGTCAGCCACTGGTTAGTGACTTCAACGCGGAAATTGGGGTTTTCGGCAGGCGGCACGTCGGTGAAGCGGATGTTCCAGTACACCTTGCCCTGCTCGAGCTGGCTGGCCGTGTTCAGCTCCGGGTCGGCGAAGACCTCGAAGTTGATGATCGCGCCCTGGTTCTTCAGGTCGCGCATGAAGGCTTGCAGGCCTTCGGTGACGTCCTTGACGTAGGTGGCAGTGATGGCGCGGTCGACCGCCCACTTGTGGCCGTAGAGGATCGCGTCCATGACGATGTCCATGGTCCGCACCCGGGTGACGAAGGCCCATTTCGGGTCGCTGGACAGGGTGCGGTTGCCCCACAGGCGGAAGCCGTCGTCGCGGATGATGGTGGCGATGTTGGCGTTGTTCAGCAGGTTGGCGCGGCAGCTGTCGTCACCGTCGAGGAATTCCACCGGGCGGGTGGTGCCGGTGATGCCGACGAACTCCTTGTTCGACGGCGAGGCCCAGAAGCCGTATTCGCTGTCGGTCCAGGCAAACAGGCCGGCCACCCAGGCCGAGCCCGGCGCGTCGACTGTTGCCTCTTCGCCGTTGTCCCAGTACTGCACCCCCGGGTCGACCAGGAAGGCGCGCTTGGCACCGAAGTTCTTGGCGTACTCGAGGGCTGCCTCGTCGGTGGTGTTGGGGCCGTCGATGATGGCGATGCCACGCAGCTTGTCGGCCAGAGCTACCAGTGCGGTGCCGACCGCCTGGGTGGCGCTGTGGCGTGGCGCCGCCAGCAGGCGCGGCTGGGCGTTGAAACGGCTCTTGCCGTCGAGCAGCGCCTGCAGGCCGGTGCGTTTGCCATCGGCCTGCACGCTGCCGATGATGGCTGCGGTCTGCTCCGCTGCATCGTCCAGCTTGGCCACACCACAGGCAACGATGACCGCCTTGGCGCGGGTGTAGATGGCGCGGCAGGCCTTGGTGATGGCGGCGTTTTCGCCGAAGGCGGCGACGGCTTCACGCTCGCTGGTGATCAGCACAAGGTCGTTGGCCTTGGCTGTGACGCTGGCGCCTTCGGTGAAGGTGTCGACCAGGCCGATGATCGAGGAAGACGGCAGCGCGATGCTGCGGGCGCCAGTGTCGACGTTGGTTACGGTGACGCCGTGGAAGAATCCACTCATGTAGTTTGACTCCATGTTCAGATACGAAAAGGCCCTGCGGGTGCAGGGCCGGGTAGAAAACTTGCAGATAGAAAAAAAGCCCCGGGGAGACGGGGCTTTACTGAGCCTGTTGAACTAGCCAAACCGGTGGCTCTGGTCTCGATGAGGAATCAGGAAACATTGGAGAAGTTGGCCAATCACGGAGGCTCTGTCGATAGACGAGTAGCTCACTGTATTGCGCCGATGACAGCGAGCTGTTGATACTCATTGCCAGCTCGTCACGATGACGCATCACCAGCCACTCGCTAGTTTGCAGTTGATAGTCGCGCCACATGCGCATAGCTTGAATCAACTGACCTTCAGTCGTGCCCGAGGGAGGAGCATATCCGCCCTCAACAACTTCCCAACCGGGTCTTGTCTCAATCGAGCATTTTTCCCAGACAAGCTCGGAATGATAGCGGTCGAGCGGATTTATATCAGTAACTTCCATTACCCGACCGTTTGCAATTCGTGCCCACATTATCAATTCTCTTCAGTAAGTAATGAAGACACAGCCATCGGCGCCCGGCTGCGAAGCGATAATCGTACGACCGCCGCCGCCCATGCCCGGCTGTGTCGGTGTGGAAACGTCAGAGGCGGCGTAAATTGACTCCCCACCGCCGCCAGGCCCGCCCCACGCACCAGAGTTGTTAGTGTTGCGTACCGGCGGGGAGCCTGCCCCCAAGGAGGCATTGAAGTCTCCACCAACACCCATGCCGCCGCCTGCGCCGTTAAATAGCGTTCCCCCCTCTCCTCCGGTTGCGGAACAGAACGAACCGAACGACGATGTACCTCCCCATGAGCCAGCCGTATTTACGACATTTACGGCTTTGCCGCCTGCAGCCACCGTTACAGTGATGCTTTCTCCAGGGGTGACAGCGCAGATGCGGCTGCAGATTCCTCCGCCACCGCCGCCGCCCGCGCCAGTCTCAACAGGCCCGAACGCACCGCTGCCTCCCCCTCCGCGTATATCGACAAGCACTCGAGTTACATTGGCAGGTACTTTCCATTGGTAAGTACCTGCCTTGGTATAGAGCGCTCGACCGCGAAAAGGAAAGTTAGCGCTGGTAGCACTTGTTGCTCCGCCCGCAACGACCCCATAAATACCGTCGGAAAGACACGCCAAGATCAATGGCGGGTCGAGATGCGTAACGGTCACCGCCGCATAAGACGTTGAACCAACGGCAACATACCCTTTGCCAGAGCGAGGCGCATTTATCGTCAGCGTTCCATTACCGGAGCCTACCGACACAATGAAAATCGACCCGCTTGTTACTCCCGAATCGGGAAGGTATAAGGCCCCCTCCCAACTCCCTACTCCGGACATAGTGCAGTACTTACCAGCATAAGCCTGACTCAAAGTTTGCCCGTTAGATAATCCGACTGCAGCACCTGGCAAGTTGAAACCCAACTGCTTGACGAACTCCGTTGTAGCCAATTGGGTACTGTTGTCATCCCTGGCAGCGGTTGGAGCGCGGGGAAGCCCGGTAAACGCCGGACTGGCCAGGTTGGCCTTGAGACTCAGGGCGTTGTTAACTTGAGAGGTCGTCAGAACATCTGTCAGGCCGTAAGCTGCTACCGTGCTTGGATTAGTCGCAGCGATCACTCGGCCATACTTATCGACCGTGACACTGCGATAAGTGCCCGCCGAAATTCCGCTGCGCCCGAATGCCATTTCGTACTGCTGGGCACTGACACCCAGTGTAATCGGCCCGTCGCTGACCAACTGCCAGGCGCTGCCGCTATTGGCTTCCCCCCTCTCCACCAATATCAAAAGTCCAGCAGTCACTTTTGCATCGGTGTCAGCGTCGCTGCTGCGACTCCACGCCCCCGCAGCCACCTGATAGATGCCATTGTCCTTAGCAGCCGCCTGGTTCTTGACCAAGACTCGCGCTCCCGCGACAAGCGCTACGCCATCTATAGTCTGTAAACCACTCAAATTGATATTTGCTGTAGTTGCAGCCAACACGGAATGCTTGAAATCCTGCTTCGCCAACTCCTCGGTTACCCATTCCCGAGTAGCCAGCACCACCGCCGGATCAATCTTCAACTGCACATTACTGGCACTGCTCACCACCAGGTTCATCCGCACCACCTGGGTACGTCCCGAGCCCTGGCTCAAAAACGGTTTATAGGTCGGCGCACAGTTGGCCACGGCGACCATGTCGCCATCGGCATCGTAAAGCGCGATCTCGCGGATCCATTTGCCGCCGACATCCGCCGGAATGACCTGTTCGGCAATGATGATCGCGCTGTTCTTGTCATCCACCTTCAGCTGGTTCAACGGCGCGCGGCGCCATTCGTTGATCAGGCTGGTCTGGGTGGCGTTGGGGGTGGGATCGGTGCCGTTGGCGTCGCCTACGCCCATCTGGGTGATTTTCCAGGCAATGCCCAAGGCATCGGCATTGGCCTGTTTCGCCGCGCCCACATTGGTGAGGATGGCGTAGAACTGAGAAGTCTGGTCAACCATGTGCAATGTCCAAGGTGTCGATTGTATGTTCGCGGCCGCCCCGCCCTACGACGCCGGTGATCTCGATGTCACGTGGCGTCGGCGGGTAGATGTCCAGTTCGTCGCCGTCCTGGATTGCGCAGCCGACATGAATGGCGCCCCGGCTTTCGAGGCTGATCACCAACCCGGTCAGGTGGCGGCTGACTGGCCGGGCGTCGTCGATCAGCGACGACAGTTCCTGGTAGGTGCTCTCGCTGATGCCCGCATCGGAAACGCCGATCTTCAGGGCAAAGGTGCCCGCCTGTGCGGGCGGCGTGGTTTGCCACCACTCCTCCACCTCGATCAGGTAGCCGAACGGTTCCACCACCCGCCTGAGCGCACCGAGGGTGCCCTTGTGGGCGTGAACGAAGAACGCAGCGCGGATCACCGAACGCTTGATCTCATCGCTCCAGCTGTCTTCCCAGCGGTCCACCGACCAGGCCCAGGCCAGGTGATACAGCAGGTGCGCGGGGCAACTGTCCGGGCTGTAGAGACGGCGCAGGCTGACTTTAAGGTCCTCATCGGCCGCCACTTCGATGGCCCGCTCCAACGCTGTGCGGTTGAGCGGCAACAAGCTCTGCATGTCAGCCACCCCGCTTGAGCGTGTAACCCGTGCACCAGGCAGCCTGCGCCTTGCTCGGGCGGATGTCGGCCCAACCGCTCAACTCGACCCGGCTGACACCGTCGATATGCAGCTGGGCATCGATGCCCGAGCGGGCCACTTCCACGCCCAGGCGACGCCGTGGATTGATCCAGGCCTCGAGACGGCGCTGGCACTCGGTGAGGATCGCCTCGTACTCAGGACCGCTGTCGGCCAGGTACAACACGGCATCGATGCGATAAGGCAGGATTTCGGCGCTGCGCACATTGACCCGGTCGGCGACCGGGCGGATGTCGTCGTCATTGAGGTAGGAGGCCACCTGCGCCAGCAGTTCGGCACTGGCCTGGCCATTGCCCTCCAGCCCGAGCACGGTGACATCCACCACCGCCGGCGACGGGCTTTCGGCGGTGGCGTCAGCCACCTGCCCCGAAGCGTTGCGGGCGTGCAGGATGTAACTGTTGCGTGGGCCGGCAGTGGTCAGGCCTTCGTAGACCAGTTGTACCCGCTCACGCAGGGCATCGTCGGACTCCAGCAAGGCCTCGACGGGCGGCACGCTGGCCAGGTCCTCGGCCTGGATCACCAGGCGTTGCAGGCTGACGTTGGCCGCCAGTTGGTCCAGGTCACTGCCTTGGGCGTAGGCCAACAACAACGCCTTGGCCGCGTCATTGATGCGGGCCCGGTTGAGCAGCTTGCGATAGGCGCCGACCTCGAGCAGCTTGGTGACCGGATCGCTCTCCAGGTTGGCGGTCCAGCCGTCGCCCAGGTATTCGCGAAAGGTCTGCAGATCGGCCTGATAGAGGGCTTCGTAGTCAAGGTCTTCCAACAGTTGCGGAGCTGGCAGTTGTGACAGGTCGACCTGGCTCATACGCGAACCTCCAGCAATGCTTCATCGCCCAGGTAGCGACCATTCAAGGCCAGGCTGACCTGGCCATCGAGCACGGCGACAACCTTGACCCGATCCAGTTGCAAGCGGGGCTCCCAACGGCCCAGTGCGCGAGCCACTTCGGCCTGCACGGCACTTTTCCAGCCCTCGTTGACCGGCAAGTCGACGAAGCGCCTCAGCTGGCTGCCGTATTCAGGGCGCATACGCCGGCTGCCAAGTGGCGTGGTCAGGATGTCTTCAATGGACTGGCGCAAATGATCGATGCCGGCCAGCGGCTGGCCGGTGCGGCGGTCCATGCCGATCATGGTGCACCGCCCTGTTCATGGGTATGCATGGCATTCTCCTGTTATGAAAAAGCCCGCATGCGCGGGCTTGATTCAATGCTTGTGGTTGGCCGTGTTACCGGCGGTGTCGATGATCCGCCCACCGCCGTTGATGTCGCCGCTCACCTGCAGCGGGCCGTCGACCGTGACATTGCCTGTAAGGTGTATCGCTGCCGCCTGCAGGCTGATCGCCGCTTCGCTGACCTGCACGGTGCTGGCGCCGACCTTGATCGTCGCGCTGCCGCCAGGTAGTTCGATGTCGTAGTGGCTGGCCTGCCAGTCGTAGCTGAGCGAACCACCATCGGCGAAACGCCAGACCTCGGCGTGCTCACGGCTGTCCGGCGCGCTGCCGGCATTGCCATACAGGCCGGGCAGGAACGTCCCTTGGGCCGGCTCGCCGCTGGGGCTTAGCAACACACCCTGCTCGCCCAGGCTGGGGGCTCGCCAGTGCCGCGCCTGACCGGCCGCCTGGGCGTGCCAGCGCAGCCAGGCGCTGGTCCAGCCGCTGCCGTCCGACACCCGCACCCGGGCGGCGGCAAGGTCTACCGCCACCACCCGGCAGGGGATGACCAGGCAGGCCAGCATGCGGTCATGCATGGCGCTGACATGGCTCATGACAGCTCCTCGGGGGCGATGTACTGCGCTTCATTACCCAAGCCGATGTCGGGCGCGAAACCCAGCACCAGGTTCCCGGGTGGCTGGTCTGGCCAATTCCAGCGGGCCTCGCCAAGCAGCACCGGCTGGTCCCAGCGCACGGTCCAGGCGCTGCCCTCGAATTGCGCCTGCACGTTGCGGCTGGCCTCGACGAAGTCCAGCGCCCAATGCTGCTGGCGCAACAGGTCCATCAGTTGTGCGGCAAGCAGGCTGCCCTGCAGCCGCGCTTCGGGGTTGGCGCTGTCGGCGGTGATGTCCGCCTCGAAGGTGGCGATCAGCACCGAGCGGCCATCACGCGGTGCTGCATCTGCCGTCATTTGCACGATGCCGTGGCGCAGCGCCGGTCGTTCCGGGGCATTGCCTACAGCGGTATAAGCATCGACCGATGCCAGCTCCGGCATTGCCTCACGAATGGTTGCGGTCACGGCCGCATGTAAAGTGGCCAGTTCGCTCATGCATATTCTCCTTATCGCTCGTCGGCTTGCGTACTGTCGCGCAAGCCCAGGCGCCGGATCGCCCAGCGTTCGTAGAGGCGCATGGCGACATCGGCGCCGCCAACCGCCGTCATGCAGCCCAATGCACTGGCCGCCCAGATCGACAGGCCCCCGGCATACAGCAGCATCACCGTCGACACGCCGCAGACCATGCAGGCCCCGGAGCGCAGCGCCAGCCGTCGTAGCAGCGACCAGCCGGTGGCACCGGCCTTGTCGGCCCGCCACATCTCACCGCTGAGGCCCCCCAGCAGTGCCAGGACGATTACCAGCCAGAGCGGCATTTCCAGCAACGCTTGTTGCTCGTTCGTCACTGTCCTGTCTCCTGTGTAATGCCTGTTGGCGGAGGCCAGCAGGCGGGTTGTGGGTTCTCTTCTCTTTCAAAAGCCTCGGCATTCCAAAAAGCCCGGCTCGCCAGGCCTTTCAGTAATGCGTTGTCGAACCGTCGGCCACGACTGGTGACGCCGCACGGTTCCGCTACAAATTGGTGACTCCGACCGCGGCCACCTGCCCGCCGGATAACTGATCGTGGTGCTTTACGCTGCACACCCGGGCCAGTTGCCAACCCTCTGGACAGTTGAGGCCTGTCCATCGCTGCCTGTGTAACAACCGGTTTCCGTCCGGCTTGAGATACAGGCTATGCATTCATGCATATGCAGTCAATGCATTTCTTCAAATTTCTATGCATTGGTTTTTGCTGATATGCATGCAGGCCATGCACGGCCTGGTTTGTAGGGCTTTTCTGCAGGCAAAGAAAAACCCGCCGAAGCGGGTTTGTTTGGCAGTGAGACTGTCAGCGAGCGTACATGCCCCACCAGAATACATGCCCAAGCAGGCTGATCTGCTCGTCCTGCATCTGCTGGAAGCTGTAATCCTCGTCGGGGTGCTCATCGCGGTTGAAACTGCGCAGGCGGATGCCGGTAGGCAGGCGGTAGACCTGCTTCACGCGCAGCTGGCCATTATGATTGATGGCGTAGAGGTCACCATCGATGATGTCGCCAATCGAACATTTGCCGGTGTTCACCCCGACCGTCGCACCGTCCCGCAGCACAGGCAGCATGCTGTTGCCACGCACGGTCACACACTTGGCCTGGTCGAACTGCACGCCATTGTGCCGCAGGCTGCGCTTGCCGAAACGCAGCCGCGCACGCTCGCTTTCTTCGATGACGAATCTTCCTGATCCTGCTGCCAATTCGACCTCACGAAGGAAAGGTACCGACACCTCGTCATCCTCGACGGGGGTTTCATCGTCCCACAGGCTGATGTCGCTGAGGTCCGCATGGCCGTGGGCCGGCAGCGCGGTTTCGCGCGACTCGCCAAGCTCGGCACGACCGCGCAACTGCTCGGTGCTCACGCCAAAATAATCGGCGATCTTCGACACGTGCTTGTCGGAAGGGTCGACGATCTTGCCGCCGAGAATCCGCGACAAGGTCGATTGAGGGACACCCGTGCGCCGGTACAGCTCTGTCGGGGACAGGCCGTGGCGGTCGAGCAGTTCTCTGAGTACGGTGGCTACGTTGCGTTTTTGCATAGGTGCATAATGCAGGCATGCGCTGGCAAATGCAATGCGCCTGCTGCGTGCGCATGTCTCATGGCCCGCGCCTGCATCTGCTTGAAAAAGCCTGTACCATTGCCGGTTTCACAATCGCCAACCAGATCACCCGCTGTAAGGCCCCGAATGTCTGATCTTTCCGCACACACACCGATGATGCAGCAGTACTGGAAGCTGAAGAACCAGCACCCGGACCAGCTGATGTTCTACCGCATGGGCGACTTCTACGAGATCTTCTACGAAGATGCGAAAAAGGCCGCGAAGCTGCTGGACATCACCTTGACCGCGCGCGGTCAGTCGGCCGGCCAGTCGATCCCCATGTGCGGGATTCCGTTCCATTCGCTGGAGGGCTACCTGGCCAAGCTGGTGAAGCTGGGCGAGTCGGTGGTGATCTGCGAGCAGATCGGCGACCCGGCCACCAGCAAGGGCCCGGTTGAACGCCAGGTGGTGCGCATCATCACCCCCGGCACGGTCAGTGACGAGGCCCTGCTCGACGAACGCCGCGACAACCTGATTGCCGCCCTGCTCGGCGATGAACGCCTGTTTGGCCTGGCGGTACTGGACATCACCAGCGGCAACTTCAGCGTGCAAGAGATCAAAGGCTGGGAAAACCTGCTGGCCGAGCTCGAGCGCCTGAACCCGGTAGAGTTGCTGATCCCCGACGACTGGCCACGCGACCTGCCCGCCGAGAAGCGCCCGGGTGCCCGTCGCCGCGCGCCGTGGGACTTCGACCGCGATTCGGCGCGCAAGGCCTTGTGCCAGCAGTTCGCGACGAAGGATCTCAAGGGCTTTGGCTGCGACAAGCTGACCCTGGCCATCGGTGCCGCCGGCTGCCTCTTGACCTACGCCAAGGAAACCCAGCGCACGGCCCTGCCGCACCTGCGCAGCCTGCGCCACGAGCGCCTGGACGACACGGTGATCCTCGACGGCGCCAGCCGGCGTAACCTGGAGCTGGACATCAACCTGGCCGGTGGTCGCGACAACACCCTGCAGTCGGTGATCGACCGCTGCCAGACCGCCATGGCCAGCCGCCTCTTGACGCGCTGGCTGAACCGCCCGCTGCGCGACCTCAAGGTGCTGCAGGCACGCCAGGACTCGATCCGCTGCCTGCTGGACGGCTACCGCTTCGAAAAGCTGCAGCCGCAGCTCAAGGAAATCGGTGATATCGAGCGCATCCTCGCCCGTATCGGCCTGCGCAATGCCCGTCCACGAGACCTGGCGCGCCTGCGCGATGCCCTCGGTGCCTTGCCCGAGCTGCAGAACGCCATGAGCGAGCTGGAAGCGCCGCACCTGGCACGCCTGGCCGCCATCACCGGCACCTACCCGGAGCTGGCCAGCCTGCTGGAGCGCGCGATCATCGACAACCCGCCAGCGGTCATCCGTGATGGCGGCGTGCTCAAGGCCGGCTACGACAGCGAGCTGGACGAGCTGCTGGCGATCAGCGAGAACGCCGGGCAGTTCCTCATCGACCTGGAAACCCGCGAGAAGGCCCGCACCGGCCTTGCCAACCTCAAGGTCGGCTACAACCGTGTGCACGGCTACTTCATCGAGCTGCCGAGCAAGCAGGCCGAGCAGGCACCGGGCGACTACATCCGCCGCCAGACCCTCAAAGGCGCCGAGCGCTTCATCACGCCCGAACTCAAGGCCTTCGAGGACAAGGCGCTGTCGGCCAAGAGCCGTGCCCTGGCGCGCGAAAAGATGCTCTACGACGCGCTGCTGGAAACCCTGATCAGCCACCTGGCTCCGCTGCAGGACAGCGCTGCCGCGCTGGCCGAGGTGGACGTGCTGAGCAACCTCGCCGAACGTGCGCTGAACCTCGACCTGAACTGCCCGCGCTTCACCGACGAGCCGTGCCTGCGCATCGAGCAAGGCCGCCACCCGGTGGTCGAGCAGGTGCTGACCACGCCGTTCGTGGCCAACGACCTGAGCCTGGACAACAGCACGCGCATGCTGATCATCACCGGCCCGAACATGGGTGGTAAATCCACCTACATGCGCCAGACCGCACTGATCGTGCTGATGGCGCACATCGGCAGTTTCGTTCCGGCCGCCAGCTGCGAGTTGTCTCTGGTCGACCGCATTTTCACCCGTATCGGCTCCAGCGACGATCTGGCCGGTGGGCGTTCGACCTTCATGGTCGAGATGAGCGAAACCGCCAACATCCTGCACAACGCCACCGACCGCAGCCTGGTGCTGATGGACGAAGTCGGCCGCGGCACCAGCACCTTCGACGGCCTGTCACTGGCCTGGGCTGCAGCCGAGCGCCTGGCCGAACTGCGTGCCTACACCCTGTTCGCCACCCACTACTTCGAGCTGACCGTGCTGCCGGAGAGTGAACCGCTGGTGGCCAACGTGCACCTGAACGCCACCGAGCACAACGAGCGTATCGTCTTCCTGCACCACGTGCTGCCTGGCCCGGCCAGCCAGAGCTACGGCCTGGCCGTGGCGCAGCTGGCGGGCGTGCCGGCGCCAGTGATCCTGCGCGCACGCGAGCACCTGGGCCGGCTGGAAACCACCAGCCTGCCCCATGAAGCACCGGTGAGCAAAAAGGCCAAGGACGAGCCGCAAGTCCCGCACCAGAGCGACCTGTTCGCCAGCCTGCCACACCCGGCCATCGAGAAGCTGGGCAAGCTGGACCTGGACGGCATGACCCCGCGTCAAGCTATCGAAACGCTATATCAACTAAAGAACCTGTTATAACGGCGCCCACTACAAGCTGTTAGAATCCGCCGCGGTTTGCTGGTGCTGCAGGCAATTAGCCTGGCCTGCAGCCACATGCCCGTAAACCGCGCGGCCCTGAGAGGAAGGGCTGCCGCCGTCGCCTGAGGAGAGAACTAGAAATGACCTTCGTCGTCACCGACAACTGCATCAAATGCAAATACACCGACTGCGTGGAAGTCTGTCCGGTGGACTGCTTCTACGAAGGCCCGAACTTCCTGGTGATTCACCCGGACGAGTGCATCGACTGTGCACTGTGCGAGCCTGAGTGCCCGGCCCAGGCGATCTTCTCGGAAGACGAGATCCCCGCAGGCATGGAAAACTTCATCGAGCTCAACGCCGAGCTGGCCGAAATCTGGCCAAACATCACCGAGCGTAAGGACGCCCTGCCCGACGCAGAAGAATGGGATGGCAAGCCTGGCAAGATTGCCGATCTGGAGCGCTAAGCGCCCGGACACGAAAAAGGCCCGTAACGGGCCTTTTTTCATTTTCTGCAGGCAAAAAAAAGGGGCGGTTTGACCCGCCCACATTTTTTCCGTAGTCCCTGCTTGTCCCAAACATCATCCTGATGAAAAATCGCTTCTTGCGATGTCCTTGGCCTTCTCCCTGAAAGCCTGTGCATGTCCGTGTGCACAGTTCGAATACTAGCGAGTTCCCCAAGCCAGGCAACTGCCAGATATCTCAGGATATTACTGGGGACACATTTCCACATAGCCAAAAAATTCATAACTTTCAGAGTGTTACGAAAAAACCTGATTTGAAAGCGGCTTTGATGTACTGCTAGTTACACTGATGGCTTACATAAAGAGTAAGCAAAGGCTTACACGCCATGCATCAAGGGTAGCGCCGTACATATTGCTCGGCTCCGGATTTCTACCGCTTTACCGGCCTCTTCGCAGGCTCGCCCGTAAAGAGGCCAGAACAGGATTACCCGGAAAGCACAAACAAAAACGCCCCGAGGTCATCGGGGCGCTTCAGATGCGATGATCCTGGCTTACTGGAACAGCGACTCGCTGGACAACCCGTTCTTCTCAAGGATCTCCCGCAGGCGCTTAAGCCCTTCCACCTGAATCTGCCGCACGCGTTCGCGGGTCAGGCCGATCTCCAGGCCAACATCTTCGAGAGTGCTGCTCTCATGCCCACGCAGGCCGAAGCGGCGCACCACCACCTCACGCTGCTTGTCGGTCAGCTCACCCAACCACTGATCGATGCTTTGCGACAGGTCGTCATCCTGCAGCAATTCGCACGGATCGGTCGGGCGGTCGTCGGTCAGCGTATCGAGGAGGGTCTTGTCCGAGTCCGGGCCGAGCGACACGTCCACTGAAGACACGCGCTCGTTCAGGCCCAGCATGCGCTTGACCTCGGCGACCGGCTTCTCCAGCAGGGTGGCGATTTCTTCTGGCGAAGGCTCGTGGTCGAGCTTCTGGGTCAGCTCCCGCGCAGCGCGCAGGTAGACGTTTAGCTCCTTGACCACGTGGATCGGCAGGCGGATGGTGCGGGTCTGGTTCATGATCGCCCGCTCGATGGTCTGGCGGATCCACCAGGTCGCGTAGGTCGAGAAGCGGAAGCCGCGTTCCGGGTCGAACTTCTCCACTGCGCGGATCAGGCCCAGGTTGCCCTCCTCGATCAGGTCGAGCAGTGACAGGCCACGGTTGACGTAACGGCGGGCGATTTTCACCACGAGGCGCAGGTTGCTTTCGATCATGCGCTTGCGGCCGGCAGGGTCACCCTTTTGCGACAGGCGCGCAAAGTGCACTTCCTCTTCCGGCGAAAGCAGAGGCGAGAATCCGATCTCGTTGAGATACAGCTGGGTGGCATCGAGCGCCCGGCTGTAATCGATGTACTTGTGTTGCTTGAGCGAAGAGCCCGATTTCGCTCTGGTCCGAACCGAAGGTACAGCAGGTTCGTCTGACACCACATCCGTTTCCAAAACGATACCCGTCTCCATGAGGAGGACGTCATCGTCGATGTCAAACTCCGGCGCTTCTTTACTGAGAGCCATTGTTATAGTCCTTTGCTGAGTTCGAACTCAGACTCTTGCGGCGCCTGTCTCCCTGGCATCGCAGGAGCCTGTCCCCTCTACATCCAAGGAACAGGCCGGGGTACAACGATCAACGGCGTGGCAGGAACTGGAGCGGATCGACGGGTTTGCCCTGGCGGCGAATCTCGAAATGCAGCTTCACCCGATCTGTGCCCGTAGACCCCATTTCAGCAATCGACTGCCCTGCCTTGACCTGCTGCCCCTCCCGAACCAACAGCCTGCGGTTGTGACCGTAGGCACTGACGTAGGTGTCGCTGTGCTTGATGATGATCAATTCGCCGTAGCCCCTCAAGCCACTCCCGGCGTAGACCACCGTACCATCAGACGCAGCAAAAACAGGCTGTCCCAAATCACCGGCGATATCAATGCCTTTATTCAAACTACCGTTTGAAGCAAATTTTCCAATCAGCACGCCATTGGCTGGCCATGTCCAGTTCCCCACCGCACGCTCTGCGGCGGGCACCGTGGTAACCACCGGAGCAGGCGTGGCGGGCGTTGTTGGCGTCGACTTTCCGCCGTTCCCAGCGGGGCTGATAGGCGTCCCGGCAGGGCGACGAATGACCGTTGTCCGGCTCGATGAGGACGGGCTGGAAACCACCGTACTGCTGCCGGAGGAGCCGCTGCTGAAACGAATGGCCTGGCCCGGGCGGATGGTGTAAGGCGCGGCAATGCCGTTACGTGCCGCCAGCTCCTTGTAGTCCCAACCATAGCGGAAGGCGATGGAAAACAGCGTATCGCCAGGCTTGACGACGTACTGCCCCGACGTCACTGCCGGCCGCTTGGGCGCTGCAGCGTTTCGATCGACCACGCGGGCACCGCTGGAACTGCTGCTGGTGCTGGAGCAACCTGTCAGCAAGGTGCCCATGGCCAGTGCAATCAGCAGAAGCTTGAAAGCCGACCGATCCTTGCGCTGCCGAATGACTGTGTGCCCCACCCGCGCTCCCCTCATGGTGCAGAAAATCGATAAGACGAAAAGAAATGCAATATTGTTGCAATTATAACCAAGCCACACGGCATTGGCAGGGCTCTGGCCCCGCCAGATAGACAGGGCCGTGCCGCAAGAATTCGTTGCTGCTGCAAATATTCCTGGCGCTTCAGGCCAGTGGGCCGTTGAGCAGCGGCACGAACCGAACCGCGCCCAGCACGCGACGGGAGAAACCGTGCTCTTCGCGCACGATCAGCATCAACTGCTGCACCTCACCGGCCTGGCCTACCGGAATCACCATGCGCCCGCCCGGCGCCAACTGATCGAGCAGCGCCTGCGGCACTTCCGCTGCCACCGCCGTGACGATGATGCCATTGTAAGGCGCCAGCGCCTGCCAGCCGTCACAGCCATCCCCCCAGCGAAACACCACGTTACGCAGGTTGAGTTCGACCAGGCGCTCCTTGGCCCGATCCTGCAGTACCTTGATCCGTTCCACCGAGAACACCCGCTCGACCAGCTGGGCCAGGATCGCGGTCTGGTAGCCGGACCCGGTGCCGATCTCCAGCACCTTGTCCAACGGCCCGGCTTCCAGCAGCAGCTCGCTCATGTGCGCCACCATGAACGGCTGGGAGATCGTCTGGTTGTGCCCGATCGGCAACGCCGTGTCTTCATATGCCCGATGCGCCAGCGCCTCGTCGACGAACAGATGTCGCGGTGTACGGCGAATTACCTCGAGCACCTTGGCGTTCGACACGCCTTCTTCATAGAGGCGCTGGATCAGCCGCTCGCGGGTGCGCTGAGAGGTCATGCCGATACCGCCACGGCGCTGCAGATCGTCCTGTTCACGCATCAGAGCAGGCCCTCCAGCCAGCCGTCGAGCTGTTCGAAGGCATCGTTGAACGTGCGGTCCAGCTGCAAGGGCGTAATGGATACATAGCCTTGCATGACGGCATGGAAATCGGTGCCCGGCCCACCATCCTCGGCGTCGCCGGCCACAGCGATCCAGTAGCCTTCCTTGCCGCGCGGGTTGACCACCTTGGTCGGTGCCGCCGCCCGCGCCCGATGGCCGAGGCGGGTAAGCCGGATGCCACGGATGTGCTCCAGCGGCAGATTGGGGATGTTGACGTTGAGCACGGTGCGCGGCGGCAACTGCAGGCGCGGCAGTGCCTCGACCAGGCGCCGGGCGATGTGGGCAGCAGTGGGCAGGTTGTCGGGCTGGCGCGACAACAGCGAGAACGCCAGCGAGGTACCGCCCAGGAAGCGGCCCTCCAGCGCGGCAGCCACCGTGCCGGAATAGATCACGTCATCACCCAGGTTGGCCCCCAGGTTGATGCCCGAAACCACCAAATCAACCGGCTCGGGCAACAACCCATTGAGCCCCAGGTGCACACAGTCGGTCGGCGTGCCGTTGAGGCTGATGAAGCCGTTGGCCAGGGTCTGCGGGTGCAGCGGCCGGTCCAGCGTCAGCGAACTGCCGGCGCCGCTCTTGTCTTGATCCGGGGCGATCACCACGCACTCGGCATAATCCGCCAGCGCACCGTGGAGCGCGGCGAGGCCAGGTGCCGTAACACCGTCGTCATTCGAAATCAGAATACGCATGGGCTGTCCGTCTGCCCTGCCGGCACCAGATCGACGAGTTCGCGCACCACCACGGTGGCGAAGCATCCGGCCGGAAGGACGAATTCCAGTTGCAGGATATCAGGCTCGGGATAATGCCACGTCAGGCCGCCAATAGGGAGCCGCAGGATGCGCCGTTCGTGACTCATGCCCGCATATGCCAGCCATTGGCATAGCGCCAGGTGCCGCTCGCCGATCGCCGCTTCCAGCTCGAGGGTCGCACCGGTTGCGGGCGACGGCCCTTCACCCCACATCGGGCCGGTGGGATGCAAGTCAAGGATTCCCAGGCGAGGATCGGAACATTCCTGCTCGCCCGCCGGAAAGAAACTACGGCTGTCGGTGAATGCCAACAGGTCCCCGACCTGGGCGCGCTGCCAGCTGCCATCGGCGACTCTCGCCGCCAGCACCTGGTTGAACACGTAGCTGCGTGCTGCCGAAAGCAGGCGCGAACGCACGTTGCGCTGTTCTGGCAGGGCCTTGCGCGATGCCCAGTCCCGGGCATCGTGGACATTGCCACCGCCATAGCCGAAACGCTGGCTGCCAAAGTAGTTTGGTACGCCCTGCACCTTGAGCTGTTGCAGGCGTGCATCAAGGGCCTGGTGGTCGGCTGCCAGGGCGGTCAGGCGCAGGGTGAAGCCGTTCGCCGAGTGAGCGCCGCGCTGCAGCTTGCGCTGGTGGCGCACTTGCTTCAATACGCGCAGGGTGTCGTCTTCGGCACGCGACAGGTCCGGGTCGGCCTTGCCCGGCAGGTGCAGGCTGAACCACTGGCGGGTCAGGGCCTGGCGGTCCTTGAGGCCGGCATAGCTGATGGCTCGTACCGGTACACCAGCAGCACGGGCCAGGCGGCGCGCGGCTTCTTCGGTGTTGAGGTCACGCTTCTCTACCCACAGCCACAGGTGCTCGCCCTGGCCGGACAGCGGTATGTCCAGCACCTCGTCGACCTGGAAGTCTTCGGCAACGGCTTTGAGCACTGCGCTGCCCAACGATTCACCCGACGCGCGCGGGCCCAGCAGGTCCAGTTCGGTCATGCTGGCAGCAGCAGGGCGACCGCATGCACAGCGATGCCCTCCTCACGGCCGGTGAAACCAAGCTTCTCGGTGGTGGTGGCCTTGACGTTGACCTGGTCGAGTTCGACCTGCAGGTCTTCGGCAATCAGCTGGCGCATGGTTTCGATATGCGGAGCCATTTTCGGCGCCTGGGCGACGATGGTGGCGTCGACATTGCCCACCTTCCAGCCCTTGGCCTTGACGATAGCGACCACATGACGCAGCAACACGCGGCTGTCAGCGCCCTTGAACTGGGGGTCAGTGTCCGGGAAGTGCTTGCCGATGTCGCCCAGCGCCGCAGCACCGAGCAAGGCATCGCTCAAGGCGTGCAGCAGCACGTCCCCGTCGGAATGGGCCAGCAGGCCGTATTTGTGAGGGATACGCACCCCACCCAGGGTAATGAAATCACCGTCGCAGAAGCGGTGCACATCGTAGCCGTGGCCAATACGCATAGAAAAACGCCCTGATTGAGTCAGGGCGTGATTCTACCTGCTTTGCAGGTGGTTGGGCGGCTTTTGGACCAGGCTGTTACACCCGCCCCAATGCCATCGCATGATGGCGCAGGTGCTCATCGATGAAGCTGGCGATGAAGTAATAGCTGTGGTCATAACCAGGCTGCAGGCGCAGGGTCAGCGCATGTCCACCTTTGCGTGCAGCCTGCTCCAGCGCTTCAGGCTTGAGTTGCTTCTCGAGGAAGTCATCACGGTCGCCCTGGTCCACCAGCAACGGCGGGCATTCGCCTGCTGGGGCTTCCGCCAGCAGCACACTGGCATCCCACTCGCGCCAGCGCGCGCGGTCTTCGCCCAGGTAGCGGCTGAAGGCCTTCTCGCCCCACGGGCAATCCATCGGGTTGCTGATCGGCGAGAACGCTGACACCGAGCGATAGCGCCCTGGGTTGCGCAAGGCACACACCAGCGCGCCATGGCCACCCATGGAGTGGCCGCTGATGCTGCGCTGGTCGGACGCCGGGAAGTGCGCCTCGATCAGTGCCGGCAGCTCCTGCACGACATAGTCGTGCATGCGGTAATGCTGCGCCCAAGGCTGCTGGGTGGCATTGAGGTAGAACCCTGCGCCGAGACCGAAGTCCCAGGCGCCGTCAGGGTCGCCTGGCACCTGCTCGCCACGCGGGCTGGTGTCGGGGGCGACGATGATCAGCCCGAGCTCGGCAGCCAGGCGCTGGGCGCCGGCCTTCTGCATGAAGTTCTCGTCGGTGCAGGTGAGGCCGCTGAGCCAGTACAGCACCGGCAGCTTCACGCCCTGCTCGGCCTGCGGCGGCAGGTAGACGGCGAACACCATGTCGCAGCCCAGCACCCTGGAGTGATGCCGGTAACGCTTGTGCCAGCCGCCGAAGCTCTTCTGGCAGGAGATGTTATCCAGGCTCATGGCTCACCTCAGAAGTGGATCACGCTGCGGATGCTCTTGCCTTCGTGCATCAGGTCGAAGGCCTTGTTGATGTCTTCCAGGCCCATGGTGTGGGTGATGAAGGTGTCCAGCGGGATCTCGCCCTTCTCGGCCATGTCCACGTAGCTTGGCAGCTCGCTGCGGCCACGTACGCCGCCGAATGCCGATCCACGCCAGACGCGTCCGGTCACCAGCTGGAACGGACGGGTGGCGATTTCCTGGCCGGCACCGGCGACACCGATGATCACCGACTCGCCCCAGCCTTTGTGACAGCACTCCAGTGCCGCGCGCATCAGTTGCACATTGCCGATGCACTCGAAGGAGAAGTCCACGCCACCGTCGGTGAGGTCGACGATCACTTCCTGGATCGGGCGGTCGTAGTCTTTCGGGTTGATGCAGTCGGTGGCACCCAGCTGGCGGGCGATCTCGAACTTGGCCGGGTTGATATCGATGGCGATGATGCGCGAGGCCTTGGCCTTGACTGCACCGATCACTGCCGACAGGCCGATGCCACCGAGGCCGAAGATGGCCACGGTGTCACCTGGCTTGACCTTGGCAGTGTTGAGCACCGCGCCGATCCCGGTGGTGACGCCGCAGCCGAGCAGGCAGACCTTCTCCAGCGGGGCTTCCTTCTGGATCTTGGCCACGGAAATTTCCGGCAGCACGGTGTACTCGGAGAAGGTCGAAGTACCCATGTAGTGGAACAGCTGCTGGCCCTTGTACGAGAAGCGAGTGCTGCCGTCCGGCATCAGGCCCTTGCCCTGGGTGGCACGGATGGCCTGGCACAGGTTGGTCTTGCCCGAGAGGCAGAACTTGCACTTGCCGCATTCCGGCGTGTACAGCGGGATCACGTGATCGCCCACCGCCACCGAGGTCACGCCCTCGCCCACGGCTTCGACGATCGCACCGCCTTCATGACCCAGGATCGACGGGAAGATGCCTTCCGGGTCAGCGCCGGACAAGGTGTAGGCGTCGGTGTGGCAAACACCGCTGGCGACCACGCGCAGCAGCACTTCGCCGGCC
The DNA here is from genome assembly GCF_050280885.1 of Pseudomonas sp. NPDC086566. Classification (NCBI taxonomy): domain Bacteria; kingdom Pseudomonadati; phylum Pseudomonadota; class Gammaproteobacteria; order Pseudomonadales; family Pseudomonadaceae; genus Pseudomonas; species Pseudomonas sp. NPDC086566. The sequence goes on along the minus strand of NZ_JBNNWD010000007.1, from coordinate 17,526 downwards.
TTGGGCATGGCCACGTCGACTTCGACGATTTCCAGGGGTTTCTTGGCCTCGAAGGCAACGGCAGCACGGGACTTGATCATCACATGGTCTCCAGACAGAGGATCGGTTCATTTTTCCGCAGTGTAATCGAGGCGCTTTTGATGAATAATCCAGGCAAAGCCAAAACATTATTGCCGTGCAGGGATAATCATGAGCAGCCGTTGGGAAGGCATCGATGAATTCGTCGCCGTGGCCGAGTCAGGCCAGTTCACGGCGGCAGCCGAGCGCCTGGGCGTGTCGTCGTCGCACATCAGCCGGCAGATCGCCCGACTGGAAGAGCGCCTGCAGACCCGCTTGCTGTACCGCAGTACGCGCCGGGTAGCCTTGAGTGAAGCCGGGCAGACCTTCTTGCAGCATTGCCAGCGCCTGCAGGACGGCCGCGAGGAAGCGCTGCGCGCCATGGGCGACTTGGCCAGCGAACCCAAGGGGCTGCTGCGCATGACCTGCGCGGTAGCCTATGGCGAGCGTTTTATCGTGCCGCTGGTGACGCGTTTCATGGCCCTGTATCCGCAATTGCGGGTCGAAGTGGAACTGAGCAACCGCACCCTCGACCTGCTGCACGAAGGTATGGACCTGGCGATCCGCCTCGGCCGCCTGGCAGACTCACGGCTGGTGGCCACGCGCCTTGCACCGCGGCGCATGTACCTGTGCGCATCGCCAGCGTACCTGGAGCGCTACGGGCGGCCGCACAGCCTGTCGGAACTGGCCCGGCACAATTGCCTGATCGGCAGTTCCGACCTGTGGGCCTTGCAGCAGGATGGCCGCGAGATCAGCCAGCGGGTGCAGGGTAACTGGCGCTGCAACAGCGGCCAGGCAGTGCTCGATGCAGCGCTGCTGGGGATGGGGCTGTGTCAGTTGCCGGACTATTACGTGCTCGAGCATCTGCACAGTGGGGCACTGGTGTCGTTGCTGGAGGGGCATCAGCCGCCGAATACAGCGGTGTGGGCGCTGTATCCGCAGCAGCGGCACCTGTCGCCCAAGGTCCGGCGGCTGGTGGATTATCTGAAGGACGGGTTGGCGGGGTTGCCGGAGTATAGGCAGGGCTGATGTACTGGCTTTGCCCGCGAAGAGGCCTGAGCCGATCTAAAACTTCAGCGCCGACCGGCCCAGCGCTGGCGCAGCCATTCCAGGTCTTCCGGCCGGGTCACCTTGATGTTGTCGCTGCGCCCTTCGACCAGCCGCGGCGCCTGCCCCGACCATTCGATGGCCGACGCTTCATCAGTCACCACCACATCGGAAACCAGGCTCTCGGCCAAGGCCCGATGCAGCGCCCCCAGGCGGAACATCTGCGGCGTGTAAGCCTGCCAGATGGTACTGCGATCCACCGTCGCGGCAACCCGCCCATGGGCATCGGCGCGCTTGAGGGTATCGCGTGCCGGCACCGCCAGCAGGCCGCCGACCGGATCGTTGGCCAGCTCCGACAGCAGTTTGTCGAGGTCGCTGCGCGCAAGGTTCGGCCGTGCCGCATCGTGCACCAGCACCCAGTCGTCGTCCGAAGCCCCTTGGGCATGCAACAGCAACAAGGCATTGAGCACCGAGTCGGCGCGCTCATCACCACCCGCTGCGCGCTGGATGCGCGGGTCGTTGGCGCAGCGCAGGCCCGGCCAGTACGGATCGTGTTCGGCAATGCTGACCACCACGCCCTTGAGCGAGGGGTGGCCCAGAAAACAGTCGAGGCTGTGCTCGAGAAGGGTCTGCCCCGCCAGCTCCAGGTATTGCTTGGGGCGGTCGGCAGCCATGCGGGCACCGACGCCCGCAGCAGGAATCACGGCCCAGAAGGCCGGCAGTGTTTCAGTCATTTTTGCGGCAACTGGAAGAGGGTTTCGCCCTCTTTGACCATTCCCAGTTCATGACGAGCCCGCTCTTCGACGGTCTCCATACCTTTCTTCAACTCCATCACCTCGGCATCGAGCACACGGTTACGCTCCAGCAGCCGTTCGTTCTCGGCATGCTGTTCGTCGATCTGCTGCTTGAGCTCGGCCACTTGCGCCAGGCTGCCGTTACCCACCCAAAGGCGGTACTGCAGGCCACCGAGCAGCAGGAGCAGGACAAGGAACAACCAATAGGGACTGCGCATCAAGGTATCCAGGTTAAAGACCGCCGCACACGGGCGTCATATAGCACGAAGCCTGGCCGAGGCCAGGCTTCGTTGACAGAAACCCGCATGAAGCGTCAGAAATTTCAGTATGAAACTTCCGACAGCCTCGGCTGCTGTCTTTTTACCATCTCTTGCTTAGCCGCGAAACTCGGCACGACCACGGTAAACCGCTTTGGCGCCCAGTTGCTCTTCGATGCGCAGCAGCTGGTTGTACTTCGAGACGCGGTCGGAGCGGCACAGCGAGCCAGTCTTGATCTGGCCAGCAGCGGTACCCACAGCCAGGTCGGCAATGGTCGAGTCTTCGGTTTCACCGGAACGGTGCGAAATCACCGCGGTGTAGCCGGCAGCCTTGGCCATCTGGATGGCTTCCAGGGTTTCGGTCAGCGAGCCGATCTGGTTGAACTTGATCAGGATCGAGTTACCGATGCCCTTCTCGATGCCTTCCTTGAGGATCTTGGTGTTGGTCACGAACAGGTCGTCGCCGACCAGCTGGACCTTGGCACCGATCTTGTCGGTCAGGATCTTCCAGCCAGCCCAGTCGGACTCGTCCAGGCCGTCTTCGATCGAGATGATCGGGAAGCGCTCGGTCAGGCCTTTCAGGTACTCGGCGAAACCTTCGGCGTCGAACGACTTGCCTTCACCGGACAGATTGTACTTGCCGTCTTCGTAGAATTCGGAAGCCGCGCAGTCCAGGGCCAGGGTCACATCGGTGCCCAGCTTGTAGCCGGCTTTCTCGACCGCTTCGGCGATGGCACCCAGCGCGTCTTCGTTGGACGCCAGGTTCGGCGCGAAACCACCTTCGTCACCCACGGCGGTGTTCAGGCCACGGGCCTTCAGCACGGCTTTGAGGTGGTGGAAGATTTCGGTGCCCATGCGCAGGCCGTCGGAGAAGGTCTTGGCGCCCACTGGCTGAACCATGAACTCCTGGATGTCGACGTTGTTGTCGGCGTGCTCGCCACCGTTGATGATGTTCATCATCGGAACCGGCATCGAGTACTGGCCCGGGGTGCCGTTGAGGTTGGCGATGTGCGCGTACAGCGGCAGGTCCTGATCCTGTGCAGCGGCCTTGGCGGCAGCCAGGGACACGGCCAGGATGGCGTTGGCGCCCAGCTTGGCCTTGTTCTCGGTACCGTCCAGTTCGATCATGGCGCGGTCCAGGGCCTTCTGGTCGGAAGGATCCTTGCCCAGCAGCAGGTCACGGATCGGGCCGTTGATGTTGGCGACGGCCTTCAGCACGCCCTTGCCCAGGTAACGGCTCTTGTCGCCATCACGCAGCTCCAGCGCTTCGCGCGAGCCGGTGGAAGCACCGGACGGCGCGCAAGCGCTGCCGATGATGCCGTTGTCGAGCAGTACATCGGCTTCCACGGTGGGGTTGCCACGCGAATCGAGAACTTCACGACCTTTGATGTCGACGATTTTTGCCATTGTTGTAAGCACTCCAGAATTGACGAAAACAACGCAACTTTAGGGAATTCTTGCCTTGCACCAGGCGGGGACGCAGCAGGCAGGCCTGGCAGAAGCAACCCCTGACCGAGCGGTCAGGGGTAGATCGGGGCGTACTTTACCCGAGAAATGAGCCTTGCGCGGCTTTAACCGTCGGAAAACTCATCAAAGGCCTGAAAAAATCAGGCCTTGTTCTTCTGGGCCAGGGCCGCCTTGACGAAGCCGCTGAACAGCGGGTGACCGTCACGCGGGGTGGAAGTGAACTCCGGGTGGAACTGGCAGGCAACGAACCATGGGTGGTCCTTGGACTCGACCACTTCGACCAGCGCACCGTCTTCCGAACGACCGGAAACCACCAGGCCAGCATCAACCAGCTGTGGCAGCAGGTTGTTGTTGACCTCGTAGCGGTGACGGTGACGCTCGGTGATGATGTCCTTGCCGTAGCAGTCGTGCACCTTGGAACCGGCAGCCAGCTGGCAGTCCTGTGCGCCCAGGCGCATGGTGCCGCCCAGGTCGGAGGCTTCGGTACGGGTCTCGACGGCACCGGTGGCATCGGCCCACTCGGTGATCAGGCCGACCACCGGGTGGCCGCTGTTGCGGTCGAACTCGGTCGAGTTGGCGTCTTTCCAGCCCATCACGTTACGGGCGAACTCGATCACGGCTACCTGCATGCCCAGGCAGATGCCCAGGTACGGCACCTTGTTCTCACGGGCGTACTGCACGGCGGTGATCTTGCCTTCCACGCCGCGCAGGCCGAAACCGCCCGGTACCAGGATAGCGTCGGCGCCTTCGAGCAGGCCGGTGCCCTGGTTCTCGATGTCTTCGGAATCGATGTAGCGCAGGTTGACCTTGGTCCGGTTGGTGATGCCGGCGTGGCTCATCGCTTCGATCAGCGACTTGTACGCATCCAGCAGCTCCATGTACTTGCCGACCATGGCGATGGTGACTTCCTGCTCAGGGTTGAGCTTGGCATCGACCACCTTGTCCCACTCGGACAGGTCGGCGCTGTTGCACTGCAGGCCGAAGCGCTCTACGACGAAGTCGTCCAGGCCCTGGGCGTGCAGCACACCCGGGATCTTGTAGATGGTGTCGACGTCTTCCAGCGAAATCACCGCACGCTCTTCGACGTTGGTGAAGAGGGCGATCTTGCGGCGCGACGAGGCGTCGACCGGGTGGTCGGAACGGCAGATCAGCACGTCAGGCTGCAGGCCGATGGAGCGCAGCTCCTTGACCGAGTGCTGGGTCGGCTTGGTCTTGGTCTCGCCAGCAGTGGCGATGTACGGGACCAGGGTCAGGTGCATCAGCATGGCGCGCTTGGAACCCACTTCGACACGCAGCTGGCGGATCGCCTCGAGGAACGGTTGCGACTCGATATCACCCACGGTACCGCCGATTTCCACCAGGGCCACGTCGGCATCGCCGGCACCCTTGATGATGCGGCGCTTGATTTCGTCGGTGATGTGCGGGATGACCTGGATGGTTGCGCCCAAGTAGTCACCACGGCGTTCTTTACGCAGCACGTGCTCGTAGATACGACCGGTGGTGAAGTTGTTGTTCTGGGTCATGGTCGTGCGGATGAACCGCTCGTAGTGGCCCAGGTCAAGGTCGGTCTCGGCGCCATCGTGGGTGACGAACACCTCACCATGCTGGAACGGGCTCATGGTGCCCGGGTCGACGTTGATGTACGGATCCAGCTTGAGCATGGTGACCTTCAGGCCCCGCGCTTCCAGGATGGCCGCCAGGGATGCCGAGGCAATGCCTTTCCCCAATGAAGAAACAACACCGCCCGTGACGAATATGTAGCGCGTCATGAAAAACCCTAGAAGTCTGCGTTAAGGCGGCCAGCGCCGCCGGAGAAAGCGAAGGAAGGCCGAAGCCCCCGATCACCTGCGTCAATCACAGTGCATCTGGAAAAACTGCCGCGTCTGTACAGACCAGGGGAATCCCCGGCATGGAGCTCGCTCGTCATTTTCAGAATCAGCCCAGCAAAAAACTGCTTGGTAATCGGCAACTGCCGTGTTTCCGGGGAAGCCACAGAAGTTGTATCAAGAAGGGAGGGTAGTCTACCGGAATGTACCCTTCAGCTCAAACCTTGCGCGTTCGTCGGCGGCTGCCAGTGAAGCTGGCAATCGGCCTGCGTCAGCGAAGGCAGATTGGCCACCGCCAGCAGGCGCTCGCCACAATATAGCAACGGCAGTCGCGGTCGCACGAAGTGCGGGACCTGCAGTTCGTTGAGCAGGCGCTTGAGGTCGCGCCGGCCGCGACCGGGGATCTCCAGCACCTCGCCGCCCTGGCGGTAGGCGACATGCAGCCCGCTCATCGGCCGAGTGCAGACCAGCTGCACGCTGCCGTTATCCGGCAATTCCAGGGCTACCCGGGGCTCATGCCAGGCCAACTGGCCGGCAGGTTGTTTCAGCCAGTCGCCACTCAACCACCAGATACGCCCGTGGCTGCGTACCAACTGACCATCGGCAAGGCGCCAGATGGGTTGCGCATCCCCTGCCGCATCGCGCAGGTCTGCCCAGCCGGCCCAATGGCGGGTATCGGGCAGGCGGGTGCGGCGGCTTAGCCAGAATTGCAGGGCATTGCGCTGACGCGCGGGCGACAATTCGCCGAGCCGGGCCAGGTCGAGCGAGTCCAGGCCTGCCCAGGCAGATGAAGCACCCTCGCCGGCCAGGGCCAGATCACTCTGTGCCAATTCGTCGAGCAGGCCAAGCGATTCGCCCAGATGCTCGGCACTGCGGGCAAGATTCTGGCTGGACTGCGGCCAGCGCTGCTGCAACAGTGGCAACACTTCGCCGCGCAGGTAATTGCGGGCAAAGGCCGTATCGCTGTTGGAGGGGTCTTCGACCCAATTCAAGCTGTGCGCCTGGGCATAGTCCTGCAGCCGCTGCCGTGAAACATCCAGCAAAGGTCTGACCAGGGTGCCCTGACCTAGCGGCCGTTGCGAAGGCATCGCCGTCAACCCGCGCAGCCCGGCACCGCGCAACAGGCGCAAGAGCAAGGTTTCGGCCTGGTCGTCGCGATGCTGGCCAGTGAACAGGATGTCGCCCGGGCCGAGAATGCGACTGAAAGCAGCATAGCGGGCATCGCGGGCGGCCTGTTCCAGGCTGGCGCCGGGGGTGACCTGGACGTGGATGACCTGGAGCTCGATGCCGAGCTGGTTGCAGATCGACTGGCAGTGAGCAGGCCATGCGTCGGCAGCGGATTGCAGGCCGTGGTGGATATGCAGGGCACGCAGCGGAGGCGCCTGGTGATTGCAGGCGTGGTTGGCCAGCAGGTGCAGGAGGACGGTGGAGTCGAGGCCGCCAGAGAAGGCGATGTACCAGGCGGGGGCGTTGAGCCAAGGGCTGAGGTTGATCATCTGACTCTCGCTCAGTTCAAGAACGCATTCGCAAGTAAACCCGCTACCACAGGGATTGCACCACTTCAGAAAGCAGCACAGTACCTGTGGGAGCGGGTTCACCCGCGAACACCGGCGAAGCCGGTGCCATCCCCCACAGAGGCCGCAGAACTGCGGCCCCGGGATCTATCAGAGGCCGTAGCTCATCAGGCGATCATAACGACGGGCCAGCAGCGCATCGTTATCGAGCTTGCCGAGCATGTCCAGCTGCTGCACCAGGTCGGCGCGGATGCTTTCGGACATCTTGACCGGGTCGCGGTGGGCGCCGCCCAGCGGCTCCTGGATGACCTTGTCGACAATGTTCAGGCTCTTAAGGCGCTCAGCGGTGATGCCCATGGCTTCAGCGGCGTCGGCGGCCTTGTCGGCAGTCTTCCACAGGATCGAGGCGCAGCCTTCCGGCGAGATCACCGAGTAGGTGGAGTACTGCAGCATGTTCAGCTGGTCGCATATGCCGATGGCCAGTGCACCGCCGGAACCGCCCTCACCGATCACCGTGGCGATGATCGGGGTCTTCAGGCGTGCCATGACGCGCAGGTTCCAGGCGATGGCCTCGCTCTGGTTGCGCTCTTCGGCGTCGATGCCCGGGTAGGCGCCCGGGGTGTCGATGAAGGTCAGGATCGGCATCTTGAAGCGCTCGGCCATTTCCATCAGCCGGCAGGCCTTGCGGTAGCCCTCTGGGCGCGGCATGCCGAAGTTGCGGCGCACTTTCTCGCGCACTTCGCGACCTTTCTGGTGGCCGATGACCATGACCGGCTTGCCGTCCAGGCGCGCCGTACCACCGACGATGGCGGCGTCGTCGGCGAAGTGGCGGTCACCGTGCAGTTCTTCGAACTCGGTGAAGATGTGATCCAGGTAATCCAGGGTGTAAGGACGACGTGGATGACGGGCCAGGCGGGCGATCTGCCAGCTGGTCAGGTTGCCGAAGATGCTTTCGGTCAGGGTGTTGCTCTTGTCTTGCAGACGGGCAATTTCATCGCTGATGTTCAGCGAGTTGTCGTTGCCTACCAGGCGCAGGCCTTCGATCTTGGCTTGCAGGTCGGCAATCGGCTGTTCGAAATCGAGAAAATTCGGGTTCATAGTCATCCGTCTTGGGTCTACGGCCAGGCGGCCGGCCGGTTGATCCGTTTGGCGCCATACCTTAAGGGATCAGGCGCATATAGGTCGAGATTAAATTTCGTCGATTCAACGATATTGCAGGAAGACGTTCTCACGCCCGAACTGGTCACGCAGCGCCTGAATCAGGCCATCAGCCGGGTCGATCTTCCACTGCTCGCCGAACTGCAACATGGCCTTGGCATCGCTGCCGGTGTACTCCAGCGTGATCGGGCAAGCCCCACGATGGCGGGTGATCAGTTCGCCCAGCCACTTGAGGCGGTCGCCCTTGAGGGCTTCGTGTGCCACTTTCAGGCGCAGGCTTTCGGCCAGCTTGGTGCGTGCGTCCTCCATGGTCATCACCTGCTTCACCCGCAGGCGCAGGCCACCAGAGAAGTCATCGTTGCTGACCTCGCCCTCGACCACCACCATGGCATCTGTCTGCAGCAAGGACTGTGCCGCCATGTAGGCGTCGGCAAACAGCGAGGCCTCGATGCGCCCGGAACGGTCATCGAGGGTGACGAAGCCCATCTTGTCGCCCTTCTTGTTCTTCATCACCCGCAACGCAATGATCATCCCGGCGATGGTCTGGGTCTCGCGCGACGGCTTGAGGTCGATGATGCGCTGGCGAGCGAAACGGCGAATCTCGGTCTCGTACTCGTCGATCGGGTGGCCGGTGAGGTACAGGCCAAGCGTGTCCTTCTCGCCTTTCAGGCGCTCCTTGAGGGTCAGTTCACGCACCTTGCGGTGGTTGGCATAGACGTCGACATCGGCCGCCTCGAACATGCCGCCGAACAGGTCGACGTGGCCGCTGTCTGCGGTATGCGCCGCCTGCTCGGCGGCCTTGATGGCCTCGCCCAGGGCAGACAGCAAGGTCGCGCGGTTGAGGTCGATATTGGCCTGGTAGGCTTTGATCTCATCATGGAAATGCGGGCCCAAGCGGTCCAGCGCACCACTGCGGATCAACGCATCGAGGGTCCGCTTGTTGACCCGCTTGAGGTCGATGCGCTCGCAGAAGTCGAACAGGTCCTTGAACGGGCCGCCCTGGGCACGCGCCTCGACAATGGCCTCCACCGGGCTTTCGCCGACGCCCTTGATCGCACCCAGGCCATAGACGATGCGCCCGTCATTGTTGACGGTGAACTTGAAGTCGGAGAAGTTCACGTCCGGCGCGTCGAGGCGCAGTTTCATGCTGCGCACTTCCTCGACCAGCACCACCACCTTGTCGGTGTTGTGCATATCCGCCGACAGTACCGCAGCCATGAACGGCGCCGGGTGGTGGGTTTTCAGCCAGGCAGTCTGGTACGACACCAGGCCATAGGCAGCGGAGTGGGATTTGTTGAAGCCGTAGCCGGCGAACTTTTCCACCAGGTCGAAGATGTTACCAGCCAGGTCCGCATCGATATTGTTGTTGGCACAACCTTCGATGAAACCACCGCGCTGCTTGGCCATCTCCTCGGGCTTCTTCTTACCCATCGCACGGCGCAGCATGTCGGCGCCGCCGAGGGTATAGCCTGCCATCACCTGGGCGATCTGCATTACCTGTTCCTGGTACAGGATGATGCCGTAGGTGGGCGCCAGTACCGGCTTCAGGCCTTCGTACTGGTAGTCCGGGTGCGGGTACGCCAACTCGGCGCGGCCGTGCTTGCGGTTGATGAAGTCGTCCACCATGCCCGACTGCAGCGGGCCTGGGCGGAACAGCGCCACCAGTGCGATAAGGTCTTCCAGGCAGTCGGGCTTGAGCTTCTTGATCAGCTCTTTCATGCCCCGCGATTCAAGCTGGAACACCGCCGTGGTTTCGGCCTTCTGCAACAGCTCGTAGGTCTTGCGGTCGTCCAGCGGGATGAAGTCGATGTTGACGTCGGGCAGGTTCTTCTTGGCCTGCTCGCGGTTGATGATCTCCATTGCCCACTTGATGATGGTCAGGGTCCGCAGGCCGAGGAAGTCGAACTTCACCAGGCCGGCGGCCTCGACGTCATCCTTGTCGAACTGGGTAACCAGGCCGCCGCCCTCTTCGTCACAGGCGATCGGCGAGAAGTCGGTGAGCTTGGTCGGGGCAATCACCACGCCACCGGCGTGCTTGCCGGTACCGCGCGTCACGCCCTCGAGCTTCAGGGCCATGTCCCAGATTTCACGGGCGTCTTCGTCACCCTTGAGGAAGTCGCGCAGGATCTCTTCCTGCTCGTAGGCCTTCTCCAGGGTCATGCCCACTTCGAACGGGATCATCTTCGACAGGCGGTCAGCCAGGCCGTAGGACTTGCCCTGTACCCGCGCCACGTCTCGCACCACCGCCTTCGCCGCCATGGTACCGAAGGTGATGATCTGGCTGACCGCGTTACGGCCATAGGCTTCGGCCACGTAGTCGATCACCCGGTCACGGCCGTCCATACAGAAGTCGACGTCGAAGTCGGGCATGGAAATACGTTCAGGGTTGAGGAAGCGCTCGAACAGCAGGTCGTAGGCCAGCGGGTCGAGGTCGGTGATCTTCAGCACGTAGGCCACCAGCGAGCCGGCACCCGACCCCCGGCCCGGGCCCACCGGCACACCGTTGTTCTTGGCCCACTTGATGAAGTCCATCACGATCAGGAAGTAACCGGGGAAGCCCATCTGGATGATGATGTCCAGTTCGAACTTCAGGCGGTCCAGATAGACCTGGCGCTTCTCTTCGTAATTCGGTGTGGTCTCTTTCGGCCACAGCACCGCCAGGCGCTCTTCCAGGCCTTCGTAGGAGACGTGCCGCAGGTAATCGTCGATACCCATGCCATTCGGCGTCGGGAAATCGGGCAGGAAGTATTTGCCGAGCTGCACCTGAATGTTGCAGCGCTTGGCGATTTCGACAGTGTTGGCAAGGGCGTCGGGCAGGTCGCTGAACAGCTCGGCCATCTCCTCGGCCGATTTCAGGTACTGCTGGTCGCTGTAGATGCGCGGCCGGCGTGGATCGTCGAGGGTCCAGCCTTCGCCGATGCAGACGCGGGTTTCGTGGGCGTCAAAGTCGGACTGCTTGATGAAGCGCACGTCGTTGGTGGCGACCAGTGGAGCGCCGAGCCGATCGGCCAGGGCCACGGCAGCGTGCACGTATTCTTCGTCGCCGGCGCGATTGGTGCGCTGCACTTCGACATAGAAGCGCTCCGGGAACATGCCCATCCAGTCGCGCAGCAGGGCTTCGGCTTCATCCTGGCGACCACTCATCAGGGCCATGCCGATATCGCCTTCCTTGCCGGCTGACAGGGCAATCAGCCCCTCGCTGGCAGGCGCGATCCATTCACGCTGGATGATCACCAGGCCGTTGCGCTGGCCCTCGGTCCAGCCACGGGAGATCAACTCGGTGAGGTTGCGATAGCCCTTGGGGTCCATGGCCAGGAAGCAGATACGCGACAGCGGTGCTTCCGGGTCGTTGCCGGCCAGCCACAGGTCGGCACCGCAGATCGGCTTGATCCCGGCGCCCATGGCAGTCTTGTAGAACTTGACCAGCGAGCACATGTTGCTCTGGTCGGTGATCGCCACCGCAGGCATGTTCATCCCCGCCAGCGCCTTGGCCAGCGGCTTGATCCGCACCAGTCCGTCGACCAGCGAGAATTCGGAGTGGACGCGCAGGTGAACGAAGGGAACCGACATGGATAGTCCTGTAGCAGTGCTGAACGACAAGGGCGGGATTGTAGCGCAATTGCGAGGGGGTTTTGGGACCGCTGCGCGGCCCCGGATCGTCAGATCAACGAGTCGATGAGGCCTTCGCGGGCTTCCCAGGCGGCCCGCACCGGGCCGAACGAGCGCCGATGAATGGGCGTCGGGCCCAGGCGCTCGAGGGCCTCGAGGTGCACAGGCGTTGGATAGCCTTTATGCCCGCCTATGCCGTAACCCGGGTAGATCAGCTCGAATGCACTCATCTCCCGGTCCCGGGTCACCTTGGCCAGGATCGAGGCGGCAGCGATCGCCGGCACCTGGCTATCGCCCTTGACCACCGGTGACGCCGGTACCGCCAGTTTCGGGCAACGGTTACCGTCGATCAGTGCCAGCTTCGGCGTCACATGCAACCCTTCCACCGCTCGCTGCATGGCCAGCATGGTGGCGTGCAGGATGTTCAGACGGTCGATTTCCTCGACTTCGGCGCGGGCGATGCAGAAGCTCAAGGCTTTTTCGCAGATCTCGTCGAACAACGCCTCGCGTTTGGCTTCGGTGAGCTTCTTCGAATCGTTCAGGCCAAGGATCGGCCGAGCCGGGTCGAGGATCACCGCCGCTGTGACCACTGCACCGCACAGCGGGCCGCGGCCAACTTCGTCGACGCCGGCGACCAGGTCTTCGACCAGGTTGAAGTCCAGTCCAATCTGCATGTCAGCGGTCCTTGAGCAGGGCCAGCACCGCGTCGGCAGCCTGGTTGGAGGCGTCGCGGCGCAGGGTGCGGTGAATCTCGTCGAAGCGTTCGGTCTGCCGGGCACCGTCGGTGACCAGCGGTGCCAGGGTCTGGGCCAGGGCTTCGCTGGTCGCGGCATCCTGCAGCAACTCAGGCACCAGCTCACGCTGGGCCAGCAAGTTGGGCAGCGACACGTAGGGGCTTTTCACCAGACGCTTGAGAATCCAGTAGGTCAACGGTGCCAGGCGGTAGGCCACGACCATCGGCCGCTTGTACAACAGCGCCTCCAGTGTCGCGGTACCCGACGCGATCAACACCGCGTCGCAGGCAGCCAGGGCCAGGTGCGACTGGCCATCGAGCAAGGTCAACGGCAAGTCGCGCCCTTCGAGCATCTGCTCGACCTGGGCACGACGCGCTGCATTGGCGCAAGGCAGCACGAAGCGCACGCCAGGCACCCGCTCGCGCAGGCGCTGGGCGGCGTCGAGGAACAGCGCGCCGAGGCGCCCCACCTCGCCACCACGGCTGCCCGGCATCAACGCCACCAGCGGCCCATCAGCCAGGCCCAGTTCGTTGCGCGCAGCCTGACGGTCTGCCGTCAACGGAATGGTGTCGGCCAACGGATGGCCGACAAACCGCACCGGCACGCCCTGCTCTTCGTAGAAGCGTGCTTCGAACGGCAACAGCGTGAGCATCAGGTCGCAACCTTCGCGAATCTTCAGCACGCGCTTCTGCCGCCACGCCCAGACCGACGGGCTGACATAATGTACGGTCTTGATCCCGGCCTGACGCAGTTTCAGTTCGATATTGAGGGTGAAATCGGGGGCATCGATGCCGATGAACACATCGGGCTTCTCGCCGATCAGGGTCTGGATCAGCAGCTTGCGTCGCTTGAGCAATTCACGCAGGCGCCCCAGCACTTCGACCAGGCCCATGACCGCCAGGCGCTCCATGGGGAAGTAGGACTGAAGGCCTTCAGCCTCCATCAACGGGCCGCCCACACCGATGAAACGCACATCGGGATGGCGCGCCTTGAGGGCGCGCATCAGTCCAGAACCGAGAATATCGCCGCTAGCCTCACCTGCGACCAGGGCTACGCAAAGCTGCGCCATGTCAGCGGGTGATGCCGCGGGCAGAGTTCACGATCGACTGGCGGAACAGCTCGACCTGTTCGTGCCTGGCGGCCAGTTCGTCCAGTTCCTTGATCGCTTCTTCCACGGTCAGACCCTGGCGATAGACGATCTTGTATGAACGGCGCAAGGCATGGATGACCTCGTCGCTGAAACCACGGCGGCGCATGCCTTCGAAGTTCATGCTACGGGCTTCGGCAGGGCTGCCGAACACCGTGACGAAGGCCGGCACGTCCTTGCCGATCGCCGTGCCCATGCCAGAGAACGCATGGGCGCCGATGTGGCAGTACTGATGCACCAGGGTGAAACCGGACAGGATCGCCCAATCGCCCACGTGTACATGCCCGGCCAGCGCGGTATTGTTGACCAGGATGCAGTGATTGCCGATGACACTGTCATGACCGATATGGGCATAGGCCATGATCAGGTTGTGATCGCCCAGGGTGGTTTCAGAACGGTCCTGGACCGTACCACGATGAATGGTCACTCCCTCGCGGATCACGTTGTGATCACCGATCACCAAGCGTGTCGGCTCACCCTTGTACTTGAGGTCAGGGGTGTCTTCGCCAATCGAGGAAAACTGGTAGATGCGGTTGTGCTTGCCAATCCGGGTCGGCCCTTTAAGCACTACATGGGGGCCAATGACGGTGCCCTCGCCGATTTCGACGTCAGGGCCGACGATCGACCACGGGCCAACCTCGACGCCCTCGGCCAGCCTGGCCGAGGGATCGATGATCGCCCGCGGATCAATCGAACTCATAGGGAGCGTTCCGCACAGGTGATCTCAGCCGAGCATACCGGCTTGCCGTCGACCAGGGCGCGGCACTCGAACTTCCAGATCATGCTCTTGCGGCTGAGGAACTTGGCTTCCAGCACAAGCTGGTCGCCCGGCAGCACCGGCTGACGGAAGCGCAGCTTGTCGGAACCGACGAAGTAGTACAGGGTGCCATCGGCCGGCTTGGCATCGAGCATCTTGAAGCCAAGGATGCCGGCCGCCTGGGCCATGGCTTCGATGATCAGGACGCCCGGCATGATCGGGTGAGCCGGAAAATGGCCATTGAAGAACGGCTCGTTGATGCTGACATTCTTGTAGGCACGAATGCTCTGGGCCTCGAAGTCCAGATCCGTCACGCGATCTACCAGCAGGAACGGGTAGCGGTGAGGCAGGTATTCGCGAATCTCGTTGATGTCCATCATTTCGGGGGGAAGCCTGTAATAAGAATAGGGAGCGCAGGTGCTGACCACACGCTCCTTTTGCAGTCCAAAGAGGAGCCAGCTAGCGACTGTTCACTCTTGCTCAGGAAATGGTATCAGCCTTCTGATGTCGGCTGGCCACCTGAGGTCACGGTATCGACACGTTTTTCCAGCTGCTGGAGCCGCTTGGCCATGTCATCGAGCTGGCGAATGCGCGCCGCGCTCTTGCGCCAGTCAGCCAGGGGCTGCATGGCCGTGCCGGATGAATAGGAACCAGGTTCGGTGATCGAGCGGGTCACCATGGTCATTCCGGAAACAAACACGTTATCGCAGATATCGATATGCCCTACCAGGCCCACGCCACCTGCCAGCATGCAATGCTTGCCGATGCGCGCACTGCCGGAGATGCCGACACAGGCAGCCATGGCCGTGTGATCACCGATCTGCACGTTGTGGGCGATCTGGATCTGGTTGTCGAGCTTGACCCCGTCACCGATCCGGGTGTCGGACAGCGCACCGCGGTCAACGGCGGTATTGACGCCGATCTCCACGTCATCGCCGATGGTAACGCCGCCAATCTGGGCGATCTTGCGCCAGATGCCTTTCTCGTTGGCGAAGCCGAAGCCCTCACCGCCGATCACGGCACCCGACTGGATGACCACACGCTTGCCGATGGTCACGTCGTGATAGAGCGTGACACGTGGTGCCAGCCAGCCACCTTCGCCAATCACGCATCGTGCACCGATGAAGCAATGTGCACCAATGCTGACGTTGGCGCCGATGCGCGCACCGCTTTCGATGACCGCGAACGGCCCGACACTGGCGCTCGCATCCACCTGGGCATCCTCCGCTACCACGGCGCTGGGATGAATACCCGCCTCAGCCTTGGGTTTGGGGTCGAACAGGTGGGAAATACGCGCATAAGCCAGGTACGGGTCAGCCACGACCAGGGCATTGCCGGCAAAGCCTTCGGCGTCCGCAGCCTTGAGCAGCACCGCGGCGGCCTGGCAGGTGTCCAGGTATTTGCGGTACTGCGGGTTGGCGAGGAAGCTCAATTGACCGGGGCCAGCCTCCTGCAAGGTGGCCAGCCCGGTAATCTGCAGCGCTTCAGGGCCTTTGAGTGTGGCCCCGAGGGCCTCGGCCAGCTGGCCGAGCGTCATGGTCACGGTCATATCAACGCGCTTGGTTCATGCGCTCGATGACTTGGCGGGTGATGTCGTACTGAGGTTTGACATCGATGACCGCGCCGCGCTCGAGAACCAGGTCGTAACCGCCTTTCTTGATCACTTCCTCGACAGCACCGTCCAGCTTCGGCTTGAGCTGCTTGAGCATATCGCGGTCAGCAACGGCCTTGGCCTCGTTCAGTTCCTTGGACTGGAACTGGAAGTCACGGGCTTTCTGCTTGAATTCGAGCTCCAGGCGCTCACGCTCCTGCTGCTGCATCTTGTCGCCACCCTTGATCAGGCGGTCCTGGATGCCCTTGGCGCTGCTTTCCAGGCTCTTGAGCTTGGTCAGTTGCGGGCCGAACTTCTTCTCGGCGTCGACCGCGTACTTCTTGGCGGCATCGGATTCGAGCAGGGCCATCTGATAGTTCAGCACGGCGACCTTCATTTCGGCGAAAGCCGGGGTGGCGACCAGCGCCGCGGCCACTACGGCCAGTTGAGCCAATTTACGCACGATGAACTCCTGGAAAAACCGTTGTCGTTAAGCAAGGGCCGACCTTAGAAGGTCTGGCCCAGAGAGAATTGGAACACCTGGGTATCGGCATCGTCCGGCTTCTTCACCGGCATCGCCAGGCTGAAGCTCAACGGGCCCAGGGCCGTGATCCAGGTGACGCCCAGGCCGACCGAACTGGCCATGCCCGAGAAGCCTACCTTCTCGCAATCCGGCTTGCTGCCGCAGTTGGTGTCGAACACGTTACCCACGTCCCAGAATACCGAGGTACGCAGGGAACGCTGATCCTTGACGAACGGCAGCGGGAACAGCAGCTCGACGCCACCTTGTACCAGCACGTTGCCACCGAATGGCAGCGGATCCTGGTCCGGGTCAGCGATGGTGCCAGGACGGTGACCTGGCTGGCCTTCAGCGACGCTCGGCGTACTCCGCGGCCCCAGGCTGCTGTCCTTGAAACCACGCACCGAGTTGAAGCCACCGGCATAGTAGTTCTCGTAGAACGGCAGACCTGATGTGCTGCCATAACCATCACCATAGCCCAGCTCGGTGTGCAGGCGCAGCGTGTACGAGTTGTTGATAGGCTTGAACAACTGGCCACGGTAGTCCAGCTTGTAGAACGACAGGTCGCTGCCCGGAATGGTGCTCTCGAGCGTCAGGCTCTGGGAGTGACCCCGGGTTGCCAATACACCTTTGTTCAGGGTCGATTCGGACCAGCCGACCGAAGCCTTGAAGTTCAGGAAATTGTCGCCTTCCTGGTCAAGGAAGTCGAAGATCTCGTTTACCGTGTACTTACCGGTTTTGATCTTGTCCTTCTGAACGCTCAGGCCATAGGTCAGGCGCGAGGTTTCGCTGATCGGGTAGCCGAGGCTGACACCGGCACCCAGGCTGTCCACCGCATAGCTAGCCACGTCGACGTCAAGGTCGCTGTAGTCGGTGCTGCGGTAGAAGGCGTTGTAGCCCAGGCTCACGCCGTCGGCAGTGAAGTAGGGATCAACGAAGCCGAAGTTGTAGCGGGTCTGGTACTCCGAACGGGTCAGGCCGATGGACACCTTGTTACCGGTCCCGAGGAAGTTGCTCTGGCTGATCGAGCCACCAAGGATCAGGCCGG